>NZ_LWLC01000056.1:0-293441 GCF_001905065.1 Saccharothrix sp. CB00851 | reverse complement strand
ACCAGCACAAACGGGTTAAAACGCCAGCGTCCGGCGAGGACGCTTTTCAAGCTTTTCCAGCTTTGATCTTTGGGCAGTCGAGCACCGCGATCACCTGGCCGAGGCGGCCTTCCGCTGCCACAGCAGCTGGATCTTCGACTCCATGAGCGCGGCCATCTCCGGTCGGCGTTCCTCGACGAAGAAGTGACCGCCGTCGAACTCCGTGGTCTCCACCGGGTGCTCGGTGTAGCGCTGCCACCGGTCCGTGACGACCCGGTCGTCGCGGCCCTCCATCAGCACAACCGGGCACCGCAGCTGCTCGAACGTCGACTCCTCGTAGCCGCCCAGCAGCCGCAGGTCCGCCGCGATGATCGGGGCGAAGTAGCTCATGAAGTCGGCGTCGGCCAGGTTCTCCTCGCTCAGCCCGCCGTAGTCGCGCAGCACCTGCTTCAGGCCTTCGGGCGTGTCGAGGTCGGCCACCGCCTTGAACCGGCTGTCGCACGGCGCGGCCGACCCGGAGCTGAAGAACACCAGCGGCGGGTTGTCCAGGCGGTCCTGGCACAGCTTGGCGACCTCGTAGGCGATGTTGCTGCCCATGCTGTGCCCCCAGATGGCGAACGTTCCGCGGAACGAGTCGACCATCTCGGTGAAGATGTCCCTGGCCAGCAGCGGCAGCGACGCGGGCATCGGCGTGTTCGTCCGCTGCTCCCGCAGCGGGTACCGGGCGATCCGGACGTCGATGCCGTCGCCGAACGCGAACTTCCACTTGCTGTAGTACAGCATCCCCGCGCCCGCGTGCGGGAAGCACACGAGCGGGAGCTTTTCCACGACGCTCACAAGCACCCTTTCCTGTCCAGCTGTCCCCCAGGCGACCGGATCACCCCGACCGCACTGACGACGACACGGCCCCCGCCGCTCCGCGTGACCGTGTCGCCGACCAACACCCGTCCGGGCGCTGCCTCACGCCCTTTCCAGGAACCGCACGGCGCCGAAGAACCCGACCACCGTCCACGCGGCGAGCATGATGTAGCTGATCGGCTGCGCCTCGAACGTCGTGTGCGCCAACGACGCCCTCATCACCTCGGCCATGTGGTAGATCGGCAACACCTCGTGCACGGCCTGGACCCAGCCGGGAAGCCGCTCGATCGGGAAGTTGATCGGCGAGAACATCAGCGAGATGAACGCGATCAGCTGCGACAGCGCCATCGCGGGCTCGGCCGGGATGACGAACGAGTAGCCGTACCCGATGGCGAAGCAGGACAGCACCATGAGCACGAACGCGGGGATGATCGTCCACGAGACCGCGTAGCCGGGCTCGAAGATCAAGTGCGCGACGAACACCGAGACGGCGATCGCCGGGACGGTGACCATGGCCCAGATGCCGACGTCGGCGATCAGGAACAGCTTGCGGCTCACCGGCAGCGACTTGACGAAGTCCATGTAGCCGGTCATCTTCGCGCCCGCGTTCTGCATGGGCACGGTCACCAGCGCGGTCATGATCAGCACGATCGTCGGCGCGCCGGTCGCGAGGTAGAGCATGCCGCCGCCCTCCGGCGACGACATCAGGTACGAGAAGCCGATCGCCACGCCCAGGGCGATCACGATCATGATGATCGAGAAGACGACCAGGTAGCTGCCCTGCTTGCGGGCCTGGAGTTCGATCACGTACTTGAGGTTGCTACCGGACACCTTCGACCGCTCCTCTGTTACCGACGAGTTCGATGTACATGTCTTCGAGGGTGATCTCGGTGAGGGAGTACTCCGCGAGCAGGCCGCGGTCGCGCTGCTCCGCGCCCCACTTCAGGGCCTCGGAGGCGAGTTCGCGCTCGAACGTCAGCGTCAGCTCGGCCTCGGCGACCTTCAAGCCCTCGGCCCAGGTGGGCACCTCGAACCGGTCCTCGGGCGCCTTGGCGACGGCTTCCAGCTTCATCAGGTTGCCGGCCGCCTCAGCCCTGATCTGGCGCGCGTTGCCCTGCTTGAGCACCTTGCCCTCGTTGAGCACGGCCATGGTGTCGACCGCGCTCTCGGCCTCCCGGATGCTGTGCGTCACCACCACGACGGCCGTGCCGTCCTTGGCCAGGTCGCGGATCGCGCCCCACAGGAAGCGCCGCCGGACCGGGTCGACGTCGTTCGTCGGCTCGTCCAGGATCACCGCGCGCCCGGGCGCGACGGCGGCCATGCAGAACCCGGTGAGGCGCAGGATGCCGCCGGAGAGCTTGGTGCCCTGCACGTCCGCCCACTGCATGATGTCGAGCTTCTCGAACAGCTCCGTCGTGCGCCGGTCCACCTCCTCGGGGCTGATCCCGCGCAGCTGGCCCATGACGCGGGTGACCGACCGGGGGGTCAGCTCACCGAGCGGCGTCTTGGACTGCGGCTGCACCGAGCACAGGTAGCGCCCCAGGTTCCGGTTCTTCACGATGTCCTGGCCGGCCACGACGATCGAACCCGAGTCGGGCTTGAGCAGCCCCAGCAGCTGGTTCACGATCGTCGTCTTGCCCGCGCCGTTGTGGCCGAACAAGCCGAATACCTCGCCCTCGTCGACGTGCAGGCTCACGTCGTCGTTGGCCAGCGTCGTGCGACCTCTGGATTTATACGATTTCGTGACGTGGTCGAGCTCGATCACAGCCATGGTCAACCTCCTCCGGTAATCAACGTATCACTCGGCGCCGACGCGCCCGGTCAGCTGTGCGACTTCGTCATCGAGAATTCGGACGAGGTCGTCCGGGTCTTCGACCCACTTGCTCAGGACGAGCAGGTCGAGTCGCCCGTTGCCCACTTTCGACACGCCGTAGCAGTCCGCGTAGTCCAGCTTGGACTGATCATCGGTCAGTTGGGCGAGCGTCATGTCCCAGATTGCGTCGTATTCGTCCTCGACATTTCCGACGAAGTTCAACAGGCACGTCGGCCGGAGCGTCTTGCCCATCACCGACAACACTTTTCGGTGCTTCACGATCGACCGGAGGTTCTGGATCAGGTTCAGGAAGCTGACGTTGTTCTTGTTCATCATGCGGACCTTGTCGGTGATGATCCCGTCGAGGTCGCGCATCGTGTCGCGTTCGGCGGGCACCAGCACCGGCAGGCTGCCGAGGACCATGCCCATGACCTCGGAGTAGTCCTTGTCCTCGAACACCCGTGACTGGAACAACATGATCAGCGCGACCTTGTCGATGCCGAGCAGGCGGGCGACGACGCGCGCGTAGAGGTGCACGACCACGTAGAACAGGTCGACCTCCGTACCGTCGGCGGCCCGGAGCCGGTCCAGGTCGACGGAGTAGCGGACGTCCCGGATGCGGCTGTCCGCGAACCGCGCGGACCTCTCCTGGATGATCTTCGCATACCGGACGTACTCGACCAGGTCGAACTTCTCGATCAGCTCGTCGGAGGTGATGTCGACCGGGCCCTTGGCGATCTGGTCCTGCAGGTGCCGGTAGCTCTTGGCGATCGGCATCGCCCGGCTCGTGCCCGCCGACAGCTCCTCGTAGCGCTTGAGCAGGTCGCCCCGGAACAGCTGGCCGGACGCGTGGTCGAAGATCGAGTGGTCGAACTGGAACAGCAGGTCGTGCGAGCGGTCGTTGTACTTGATCAGGACGACCTGGTACATCGGCTTGTCGACGACCTTGAAGTCCATGTTCCACTCGCGCTTGACCAGTTCGGCCTTCAGCTCCTCCTGCTCGTGCGGCTCCAGGCCGGACAGGTCCAGCGTCGGCAGGGCGATGGTCTCCGGCGCCTCGAACTCCTTCCACCGGAACCGCCCCATCGACCGGGTCAAGAAGCTGCGCATGAGCCCGTGCCGCCCGATCACGTCGCACAGCGCCCGCTGCAGCACGTCGAGGTCGACCAGCTCGCGGAACTGGATCAAGTACAGCTGCAGGCGCGACTCGGTGGCGAAGTGCTGCTTCTGCATCGCGCTGATCGGGTAGGTCCACTTCACCGGCCGGGACCCGATGGAGCGGCGCAGCTCCTCCTGCCTGCGGTCGATCTCGGCGAAGACGGCCGAGTAGCCGCCGGCGTAGGACGGCAGGCCCGCGCTCGCCTTCAGCGCGGCGAAGTCCAACGCCATCCCGAGTTCCTCCCCACCGCCCGGGACAACGTAATGGGGCAGGTATTCCGAGGGCACCCGCAGTTCGCTGAACTCCCGGACAACTTTCTTCTTCAGCGCGTCGTCCAGGCCCGTCACGAAAAGCACGACGAGGGTGTCCTCGTCCCGGCCAGACTTCACCTCGCGGAACGCGCACGGCGTGCCGAGGCGTTGTTCCAGCACGGTCGCGAGGCTCTCGAAGGACACCTCCTCCGAGCCGCCGCGGCGGACCGTCCGCTCGACGTACGCGGCGAGCCCGGCGACCGTCGGGTGGTTGTAGACCTCGTTGGCCAGGACCTTGTAGCCGTTCTTCTCCAGCGCGTTGGTGAACTGCACCAGCCGCACCGAGTCCAGGCCGATGTCGAAGATGTCGGCGCGGTCGTCGATCTCGCTGAACCCGAGCAGCGCGCGGATCTCGCGCTCGATCACCGCCGCGATCGCCTGCCGCTCGTCGCCGCGGGCGGCCTCGACCTCGACGTCGACCACCTTGGCCTCCGCCTGCGCCCGCAGGAGGTCCAGCCCGTGGAACGCCGTGCCGATCCCCGCTTCGCGCAGCCGCGGCAGCAGGTCCAGCACCGACCGGTCGTCCTCCCGCACGTTCCCGAACGCGTAGAGCCGGGTGAGGCCCGCCGCGTCGGCGCGCTCGTTGTCGGCGAACCAGGAGGTGACCTCGCGGTCCCACCCGCCGCGGTCCAGCCCGGGCCGCGACAGCACGTGGCACGGGATCCGCCGCTCGCGGCCCAGCTCCGCCAGCAGGCCCAGCAACGCGCGCCGGTCCAGCCCGGCGTCGTCGTCCTCCCGCACCGGCGTGTCCCACAACACGACCTCGTCGACCCCCTGCAGGATGCGCAACCCGGTCGGTAGCTTGGCGGACAACGCCC
This sequence comes from Saccharothrix sp. CB00851, assembly GCF_001905065.1. NCBI lineage: Bacteria > Bacillati > Actinomycetota > Actinomycetes > Pseudonocardiales > Pseudonocardiaceae > Saccharothrix > Saccharothrix sp. CB00851. The sequence continues at coordinate 288,503 of NZ_LWLC01000056.1, read as the reverse complement.
CCCACGTCGAGCCCACGACCGCGGGCAGCACGGAAATCCGCTCGTCCACCGCGCCGACCCGCGTCTCCGGACCGCCCGTACCCAGGTCGAACGGCAGGATGTCGACCGTCCGGGTGAGGCTCGCGCCCGTCAGGTCGCGCACCACGTCCTCGACGTCGCGCCGGCGGCTCAGCACCACCGTGCGCACGGCGCCGCCCGCCGCCGTGCCGCCGCCGTCCAGCGGCACCATCCTGGGCACGAGCCGCCGGCCGCGCTCGTAGCGGACCGCGACATCGTCGGGCCGGTGCGCCTCCAGCTCCCGGCGCAGGGACTCGCGCCACGCGTCCCGCCCACCGCGGTCGGCGAGCGCCGCGTCGCACCGGACGGCCCTGATCCGGAACTCCGGGTGCTCGTGGTTGACGCCGATGAGCAGCGGCAGGAAGTCGCCGCGGGTGCCCAGGAAGTCGCCGCTGTCCAGCACCACGACGTCCTTCACGCACCGCTCGCGCATGTCGGGGATGACCGCGCACAGCCCCCGGACGGTCGCCACCGCCGACGCGTAGTCCGCGCGGTCGACCACGAACGTGTCACCCGCCAGGGAGTGGTCCTCCAGGTCGGCCACGAGCCGGCGGAGGTCGTCGGCGTCGCCGGGGCGGACCACCGCGCCGGACTGCCGGTCGAACCGGTACTCCGGGCCGGACGTGACGTAGAGCGCCCGCCAGTGCGGCACCTCGTCCAGCACCCGCTTGACCCGGCGGCGGTCGTCGGTGAGCACGACCAGGACCTTCGGCTGCTCCTTCCCGGTCGAGGCCGGGTGCACGGACGGCGCCCAGGTCAGCCGCGAGGCCGCCGCGGGCGCCGCGGTGACGGTCCCCGTGACGGTCTGCCGCGCGGGCCGGGCGGTCACCACCCGCGTGCTGCCGTCGCCCGGGCCGTCCAGCATCCGCTGGAACTCCTCGATGTCGACCGGGAACTCGACCTTCTCGAACGGGTACAGCGGCAGCTTCACCTTGCGCGGCTCGCGGCCCTTGTGGAACGCCTTCCAGTCCAGCGAGACGCCGTTCTCCCACAGCTTCTTGACCGCACGCGCCAGGTGCTCGTCGTCGCCGATCTCCTCCATGCGGTGACGCAGCATGTTGACCGTGGTGACGTCGGCGTCACGGCCGATGGCGCGCACGAACGACGACAGCGACTTGCCCGGCCCGACCTCGACGAACAGGGTGCCGCCACGCTCCAGGATCGCCTCCACGCCGTCCTTGAACCGCACCGTCTCGCGGGCGTGCTTGCAGTAGTAGTCGCGGTCGGTGGCCTGCGCGGCGGTGATCCACGTGCCGGTCACGTTCGACAGGTACGGGATCTTCGGCTGGTGCAGCGTCACGCCGTCCAGCACCTCGCGGAACCGGCCGAGCATGGAGTCCATGTACTGCGAGTGGTAGGCGTGGTCGGCCTCGATGTGCGCGAACTTGATCTCCCGCTCGGTGCACTGCCGCTCCAGCTCGGCGATGGCCGCCGGCTCGCCGGAGACGGTGCAGTCCTCCGGGCCGTTCACCGCGGCGATGGCCAGCTCGTCGGTCAGCATGGTCCGGACGACGTCCTCGGGCGCCCGCACGGAGGTCAACGCGCCTTCGACCGTGGTGTCCATGAGGCTGCCCCGCGCCTGGACCAGGCGGATGCCGTCCTCCAGCGAGAACACACCGGACACGCACGCGGCGGCCAGCTCGCCGGTGCTGTGCCCGACCATGCCCTTCGGCTTGAGGCCCCACCCGATCAGCGTGCGCGCCATCGAGGTCTCCAGCATGAACAGCAGGACCTGCGTGATCTCGATGTTGTTCAGCTGCTTCTCGGCCTCCGGCGAGTCACCGAAGAAGACCTCGCGGGGCACCTCGCTGCCCAGGGCCGTGCTGATCGCGAAGCACTCGTCCAGGTGGGCCCGGAAGACCGCTTCCTTCTCGTAGAGGTCGCGGGCCATCCGCAGGTGCTGCGCGCCCAGGCCGCTGAACAGGAAGTAGACGTCTCCGCGCGCGTTCTTGTGCACCTGCGCGGGCGACTCTTCGGCGTCCAGCGACTCCTGGAGCCGCTCGCGCAGCTGGTCGGCGTCCGTGAACTCCACCGCGTAGCGGTAGGCGAGGCGGCGCTGGCGGTTCTGCAGCGTCCACGCCAGGTCCGAGCCGTCGACGTCGGGGTGCGCCGCCAGGTGGTCCACGAAGTTCTGCTTGATCCGCCGGATCGCGTCGGCGGACGTCGCCGACACCAGGAACGTGTTGTACGCCCGGCCCTTGGTCGAGGTCGGTGGCGCCGCGGGTGCCTCTTCCAGGACCACGTGCGCGTTGCTGCCGCCGATGCCGAACGAGCTGACGCCCGCGCGCAGCGGCAGCACCTCGTCGGCCGCCGACCGCTTCGGCAGCAGCTCCCGCTTCTCCGCCACCACGTAGAACGGGCTGCCGTCGAGGTCGATGTTCGGGTTGAGCTCGGCGAAGTGCGGGTTCTGCGGCACGGTCCGGTGTTCGAGGATCTTGCACGTCTTGATCAGGGAGGCCACGCCCGCGCCGGTGTCGAGGTGACCGATGCTCGCCTTGAGCGAGCCCAGGCCCGTCGTGCCCGGCTCACCCGCCCCGAACGCCTTGCGCAGCGCCTCGACCTCGATCGGGTCGCCGAGCGCGGTGCCGGTGCCGTGGGTCTCGATGTAGGACACCTCGGAGGTGGGCACGTTGGCCACCCGGTAGGCCTTGCGGATGACCTCGGCCTGTCCCTCGATGCTCGGCGCGGTGTAGCCGACCTTGCGGTTGCCGTCGTTGTTGACCGCCGAGCCCTTGATCACCGCGTAGACGCGGTCACCGTCGCGCAGCGCGGTCTCCAGGCGCTTGAGGACCACGACGCCGACGCCGTTGCCCTCGACGGTGCCGCCCGCGTCCTTGTCGAACGGCCGGCAGTGGCCGTCCGGCGAGTGGATCATGTTCTCCTGGTAGCGGTACCCGTTCTTGTGCGGCAGGGTCAGCCCGCTGCCGCCCGCCAGCGCGATCTGGCACGCGCCGGTCCACAGGTTGCGGCACGCCATGTCGATGGCGACCAACGACGTCGAGCACGCCGTGTGCATCGTGAGCGCCGGGCCCTTGAGGTCCAGGGCGTAGGCGATCCGGGTGGCGGCGAAGTCCTTGTCGTTGAGCTGCATGCCGGTGAACGTCATGCCGGTTTCCAGGATGTGCCTGGTCAGGGTGTGCGTCTCCCACGCGAGGTTGTTCGTCGCGCCGAGGAACAGGCCGATGGCCTCCGACCGGCCCTCGGCCGAGTAGCCCGCGTCCTCCAGGGCGTGGAACACCTCTTCGTGCAGGGCGCGGACCTGCGGGTCGAGCAGCGTCGCGTCGGCCGGGGTGTAGTTGAAGAAATCCGCGTCGAAGTACTCGATGTTCGGGAACACGCCCTTGGCCCGGACGTACTTCTCGTCGTCCAGCGTCGCCTTGGCCACGCCCATCTCGAGCAGCTCGTCGTCGGTGAAGCGCGAGATCGCGTCCACGCCGTCGACCAGGTTGGCCCAGAAGCGGTCGATGTCCTCGGCCTGCGGGAACCGGCCGGCCATGCCGATGACGGCGATCTCCAGCCCGGTCTCCCGGCGCTTGACGGCCTTGTTCTCCGGCATGGTCAGAGCTCCTCTTCAAGCTCGGCGGCGAGTTCCTCGGCGATTTCGTCCGCGATCTCCAGCAGCAGCGCGCTGGCCGAGAAGGCGCGCTCCTCCTCCTGCTCCTGCTCGGCGAAGGTGTCCTCGGGCTCGGCCTCGTCGGCGTCGGCTTCGTCGGCGTTGCCCATACTGTCGAGGTAGGCGGCGAGCGAGGCGATGGAGGTGTGCTGGAAGAGCTGGACCAGCGGCACGTTGCGGTCCAGCACCTTGCGCAGCCGGTTGTTGATCGTCAGCAGGTTGAGCGAGTTGATGCCCAGGTCGAAGAAGTTGCGGTTGACGTCGATGGCCTCGACGGGCACCAGGTCGGCGATGATGTCGACCAGGATCCGCACCACGTCCGACACCGGGCCGAGGTCCGGCGCCTGCCGGGCCGCCTCCGGCTCGGGCCGGATCTCCGCCAGCCGGGTCCGGTCGACCTTGCCGCTCTTGTTCAACGGGATCCGGTCGAGCTGCGCCAGGCCCGCGGGCACCATGTACGGTGCGACCTTCTTCAGCATCGCCTGCCGCACCGCGTCCGGCGCGATCGGCTCCGGGGCGACGTAGTAGCCGCGCAGGCTCTTCTCCCCGTCCACCTCGACGCAGATCACGGCGGCGTCCTCGATGCGGTCCAGCGACCGCAGCACGCTCTCCACCTCGCCGAGCTCGACCCGGAAACCGCTGATCTTGACCTGGTCGTCGGCGCGGCCGAGGTAGTCCAGCGTGCCGTCGGGCAGCTCGCGGACGAGGTCGCCGGTGCGGTACAGCCGGCGGCCGGGCAGCGCGGGCACCGTGACGAACGTGGCGAGGTCGAGGTCCGGCCGGTTGTGGTAGCCGCTCGACACGCCGTCGCCGCCGACGCACAGCTCGCCGATCGCGCCCGGCGGCAGCACGTTCAGACCCCGGTCCAGGACGTGGACCGAGGAGTGCGCCAGCGGGCGACCGATCGGGATCCGCTCGCGGCGCAGGTCCTCGGGGCGGATCTCGTGCGTCGTGGAGAACGTGGTGTTCTCGGTGGGGCCGTAGCCGTTGGTGATCCGCAGGTCCGGGCAGGCCGCGCGGACCTTCACCAGGTGCTGGACCGACAACGCGCTGCCGCCCACCAGGAGGTGCTCCAGCCCGTCGAAGATCGTCGGGTCGTAGGCGCACAGCTGGTTGAACAGCGGCGAGGTGAGCCACATGGCCGTCACCTGGTTGCGCTTGATCGTCTCGCGCATCAGGTCGCCGTCGAGCACGTCCAGCTCGTCGGCCAGCACCAGGGTCGCCCCGAACAGCATCGTCCCCCAGATCTCGAACGTGCTGGCGTCGAACGCGGGCGAGCCGGTGAACATCACGACCTGGCGGTCGTGGAAGTCGAAGAACTCCTGGTCGGCGACCAGGCGCAGGATGTTGCGGTGGGTGATCCGGCAGCCCTTGGGTGTGCCGGTGGAACCCGACGTGTACATCAGGTAGGCGGTGGCGCCGTTGAGGTTGCGCCGACGCGGGAACGGCGGCACGTCGCCCGCGGGCCTCGACACCAGCAGCACCCGGGAGGACGACGGCACCTTGTCGGCGTACTCCGGCACCGTGCACAGGTGCTCCACGCCCGCGTCGGCGACGACGTACTCGACCCTGGGCTTGGCGTCCTTGGTGTCGATCGGGACGTAGAAGTTGCCGTTCTTGAGCAGGCCGAGGATCGCCGCGATCAGCTCCGGGCGGCGGTCCGCGAGCACGCCGACCGCCGTGCCCGGCACGACGCCGCGGTTCTTCAGCTCCCACGCGACCGCGTCCGACCAGCGGTCCAGCTCGGCGTAGCTGTACTCCTCGCCCCGCCACACCAGCGCGGTCTTGTCGCCGTGGGACGCGACGACGTCGGCGAACACGTCCACCACCGACGAGTCCAACAGCGCGGACGGAGCCGCTTGCGCCGCCGGGGCGTCCTCCGACCGGCCGTCGCCGAGCGCGATGTCCGCCACCCGCACCCGCGGGTCGTCCACGGCGGCCGTGAAGACGCGCACCAGGCAGCGTTCCAGCTCCCGGATCAGCCCCGGAGCGTAGTGGTTCTCGTTGTAGGCGAGCGTGATCGCGAACTCGGCGCCGGGGTTGACCACGATGTGCAGGTCGTAGCTCGTCCGCTCGAAGACCTCCACGCCCTCGAACGCGAGCCCGTCGCCCTCGTCGCCGCCGAAGTCCTGCAGCTGCTGGGACAGCGGGTAGTTCTCGAAGGCGACGACGTGGTTGAGCAGCTTGTTCTTCAGCGGGGTGACGCCCTGGATCTCGTGCAGGGCGTAGTGCTCGAAGGCGTTGGCGCGCAGGTAGGACTCCTGCACGTCGCGGCACAGCCCGCCGAAGTCCTGGTCCGCGCCGGCCGTCACGCGGACCGGCTGCGTGTTCGCGAACAGCCCCACGGCCTCGCCGATGCCGCCCAGCTCGGTGCCGCGGCCGGACACGACGCTGCCGAAGACGACGTCGTCGGCGTAGTTGAACTTCTGCAGCACGACGCCCCAGGCGGCCTGGAAGACGGCGCTCTGCGTCACCTGCGCCTCCTGGGCGAACCGCTTCAGCCCGTCGTGCAGCTCGGCGGGCAGGACGAACCGGTGCGTGGCGCCGCGGTAGCCGCCGGGACGCGGGTCGGCGGGCAGCACGGCCTCGTTCTCGTAGCCGTCCAGCACCTCCGCCCAGAACCGCCGGGCGTCCTCGCCGCGCTGCCGCTCGTACCACGCGATGTAGTCGCGGTACGGCATCACCTCGTGCCGCGGCTGGAACGAGCCGGAGGTCGTCAGCTCCTCGTAGTAGCCCACCATCGTGCCGAACAGCGGGCCGAGCGACCAGCCGTCCAGGATGATGTGGTGGAACGTGAAGACCAGCCGCCAGCGCCGGTCGCCGACCCGGATCAGGGTCGCCCGCAGCAGTACGTCCGTGCTGAGGTCGAAGCCCTTCGCGCGGTCGGCGACCTTGAACTCCTCGACGTCCCGGTCGAGCTCGGGCCGGTCGCGGTAGTCGCGGACGTCGAGCGCGGGCGCCCACTCCTTGAGCACGATCTGGTACGGCTCGTCGGTGTTGCGGTACGAGAAGATCGTGCGCAGCACGCTGTAGGTCCGGGACACGCCCGCGAGCGCGGTGCGCAGGTGTTCGACGTCCACCTCGCCCGAGATCACGAAGTCGAACTGCTCCACGTAGGCGTCCGAGGCCGTGTCCACGGCATGGCTGAGCAGCATGCCCTTCTGCATCGCGGCCAGGCCGGAGATGGACTCGATGTTGTCTTTGTCAACCATGAACCAGGCTCTCTACTTCGCCCTGACGCGGTGATCGGGTCGTGGTGGCCGTCGGCCGGTGCTGGGGTGTTCGGTCGTCGTCATGCGCCGGTCAGTTCCCGCCCGCGACATCCAGCAGGATGTCGGCGAGCACGTCCTGGCGGATCGGCGATGACACCTGGAAGCCCCGTGGCCCACCGGACTTCAGGGCGTCGCGGACCTCGTGGAACGAGGTGTCCACGGCCCCGGTGAGCTTGCGGGCCAAGCCGCTCGACTCCCACGAGCGCGGGTAGCGCACCTCGACCAGGAGGTCGCGGCCGCTGCGGGTGGCGATGATGTCGAGGGCGTGCGGTGAGCGGACGTCCGCGTCGGTGGTGATGTCCGCCGGGAGGTGGGTGACGGCGACGCCGTCGGAGCCGTCGGTACCGTCCTGGTCGCCCAGGTAGTTGAAGCAGACGCCCGGCCGGACCGCGGCCAGCGCGTCCCGGTCCTCGCCGAGGCCCTCGTCGAACCGGAGCAGCGGGCAGAACCCGGCGCCCCGGTCCGGCAGCCGCTCGAACGAGCGGCGCACCGCGTCCAGGGTGTCGGCGACGTCCTGCCCGACCTCGACCAGGTGCGGGAACGTGCTGGTGAACCAGCCGATCGTCCGGCTGAGGTCGTGGTCGCCCGCGATGGGCTCGCGGCCGTGCCCTTCGAGGGTGAACAGCACGCGGTCCCGGCCGGTCACCGAGGCCAGCGCACGCGCCACGACGGTGAGGACGGTCTCGGCGGCGCTCGCGCCGTGGGCCTCCCGGGCGGCGTCGAGGAGCGCGAAGTCGTCGGTCTCCGCGAGCCGTACGACCGTCGTGGTCGTCTCGGACCGCGTCACGTCGTGCTCTGCGAACACCTCGCCCGCGTCACCCGCGGTCCGCGCCAGGTCGAGCCAGTAGGGCAGCTGCGCGCGGAAGCCGCCGTCACGCGCCCGCCGCTTCACCTCGGCCGTCCACGCCGGGAACGGCATGGTCTTGGCCGGCAGCTCGGCGTCGGGGTCCGCGAGGCAGGCGAGCAGGTCCTCCAGCACGACGCCCCACGACACGACGTCCACGGCCAAGTGGTGGATCGCGATGGCGAACTGCCCGCGCCCCTCCCCCAGCCCGGCGGCGAGGCTCACGGCCGGGCCGCCCCGCACGTCCACCCGCGCCTGCACCGTGCGCAGGTACTCCGTGAGGTCGGCGTCGGACAGCCCCTCCGGTGCTTCCTCGCCGTGGACGAGCGACGGTGCGTCGACGTCCCGGACGGTCAGCCCGCCCTGGTCGTCCACTGCGACGCGCAGCAGGTCGTGGTAGCGCACGAGCCGTTCGGCGGCGCGCACCAGGCCGTCCAGCGGCGCGGGTCCGGGCGGGGTGACCAGCAGGCACTGGTTGAACACCAGGGCTCGGTCGGCCAGGTCGTCGAGGAACGCCTGCTGGATCGGGCTCGGCGTGATCGGGCCCGACAGCGGTGCCTGGTCGTAGCCACCCGGGCCGGCACCGGCGGAGTCGACCAGCTTCTCGCCCAACGTCCGCAGCGTCGCGTTGCCGAGCAGGTCCGCGACCCGGACCTGGACGTCCTGCTCCTTGAGCCGGGCCACGATCTGGATCGCCTTGATCGAGTCGCCGCCCAGCGCGAAGAAGTTCGCGTCGATGTCGTCCACCGGGACGCCCAGCACGTGGTGCCACGCGTCGGCGAGCACCCGCAGCGAGTCGGTCTCCGGCGCCGCGGCCGTCGCACCGGCGGTGAAGTCGGGTTTCGGCAGCCGCGCCGCGTCGACCTTGCCGCTGGCGTTCAGCGGCACCTCGTCCGCGCGGATGATGAACGACGGCACCATGTAGTCCGGCAGCCGGCGGGCCAGCGCCGCGCGCAGCACCGGCTCGTCGTGCTCCCGGCCGTCCTCGTAGCCCACCCAGAGGCACAGGCTCCGGTTGCCCTCGGCGACCTCGTGCACGCCCGCGTGCGCCCAGCGGACGTAGGGCTCGTCCAAGGCGACCTGGATGATCTCCGCCAGCTCGATGCGGTAGCCGCGCAGCTTGATCTGCTGGTCGACGCGGCCGGTGTAGTAGAGCAGGCCGTTGGTCTTGAAGGTGACGATGTCGCCGGTCTTGTACAGCCGCTCGCCGGGGACGGCGGGCGAGTGCACGAACCGCTCGGCGGTCAGCTCCGGCCTGTTCAGGTACCCGTCGGCCACGCCCGCGCCGCCGACGTAGAGCTCGCCGCTGACGCCGACCGGCACCGGGCGGAGCTGCTCGTCGAGCACCCACAGCGAGGTGTCGTTGATGGGCCTGCCGATCGGGATCGCGTCGTCGCGGTCGAGCTGGTCGAACACGTGCACGGCCGCGAAGACCGTGGTCTCGGTCGGCCCGTAACCGTTGGCGAGCCGGCCCGGCCCCAGCAGGTCGAACGCCCGCTTCACGTGCACCGGCGAGGCCATCTCGCCGCCGAAGATCAACCTGCGGAGGCTGCCGAGCAAGCCGGGCGCGTGGTCGACCAGCGCGTTGAACATCGCCGCGGTGATGAAGAAGCTGGTGACGCCGTGCCGTTCGATCACCGCGCCGAGCCGGTCGAGGTCCAGCACGGACTCCTTGTCCGGCACCACGAGCGACCCGCCGTTGGTCAGCGCGCCGTACATGTCGTAGACGGAGCCGTCGAACGAGTAGTCCGAGATCATCAGGAACACGTCGCCAGGGTCGGCGGCGTAGAAGACGGACTGGTGGACGACCCGCAGCACGCTGCGCTGCCGGATCACCGAGCCCTTCGGCACACCGGTCGTCCCCGAGGTGTACATGACGTAGGCCTCGTCGTCGCTGCTGCCCGGCAGCCCGGGGTTGTCGGTGGAGGCCCGCGAGTCGACCAGCGCCTGCAGGTCCACGATCCGGAGCCGGTCGGAGACCAGTTCCGCGGCCTGACCGATGCGCGCGCCGGTGGTGAGCAGGATGCCCGCGCCGGAATCGTCCACCATCACCCGCAGCCGTTCGGCGGGGAAGTCGGTGTTCAGCGGCACGTAGTAGCACCGCGCCTTCAGCACGCCGAGGATGGCGACGACCGTGTCGAACGAGCGGTCCACGAGCAGCGCCACCGGCGAGCCGGGCGTCGCACCCAGCCGGATCAGGCTGCGCGCGACCTTGTTGGCCCTGGCGTTCAGCTCACCGTAGGACAGGCGCCGGTCGTCGGCGATCAGCGCCGTGCGGTCCGGGTCGGCGGCGGCGTGCTCCTCGAACAGCCGGGCGATGCCCCGGGTGTCCAGGGGCGGCGACGGCACCGTCGCGAACGACCGGATCAGCTCGGTCTCCCGGGCGGGCATCAGCTCCAGCGCGCCCACCGGGTCGTCGTCCGCGGCGGTGACGAACGACCGCAGCAGCGTCGCGTAGCGCTCCGCGTAGAGCGCCATCGTCTCCTCGCGGAACAACGCGGTGGAGTACTCCCACTCCAGCAGCAGCTCGCCGTCGGCTTCCCTGGTGCTGAGGGTGATGTCGTACTTGGCGCTGCCGTCGTCGAACGGGAGGACCTGCTCGTCGTCGGGATCGAGCCCCATGTCGGTGTTCTGGTGCACGAAGCAGACGTCGAACAGCGGACGGCGGCCGGGCACGCGCGGCGGGTCCAGCTCCTCGACCAGCGCCTCCAGCGGGTACGCCTGGTGCTCGAACGCCTCCAGCACGGTCGTGCGCAGGCCGCCGAGGAAGTCGCCGACACCGGTCGTGGGCGCGGCGGTGACCCGGATCGGGAGCGTGGTGACGAACATGCCCACGAGGTCCTGGTAGGTCAGGTCGGGCCGACCCATCACCGGCGCCCCGACCACCACGTCGCCCTGCCCGCTCAGCCGGGACAGCAGTTGCTGGAAGACGCCCAGCAGCACCATGTAGAGGGTGAGGTTGTGCTCCCGCGCGTAGCGCTTGGCCGCCTGCAGCGTCGCGCCGTCGACCGACGCGAAGAGCGTCGCGCCCGCCGCGGTGGCCGCCTCCGACCGCTGCCGGTCCGTGGTGAGCTGGAGCGTCGGCGCGCCGTCGGCGAACCGGGACACCCAGTAGTCGCGGTGCGGCACCATGTCGGCGCCGCCCTGCCGCTCCAGCAGCCCGCGGACGGCCGAGCGGTAGTCCCGGTGCAGCGGCGGCAGGGCCTCGCCCCCGGCGATGGCGCCGAGGTCGCGGAACAGGATGCCCATCGAGGTGCCGTCGGTGATGATGTGGTGGATGTCGATCGCCACGCACGACACGCCGTCGTCGAACTCGAAGTAGCCGAAGCGGAACAGCGGCGCGGTGTCGAGGACGAACGGGCGGACGAACCGCGCCATCTCCCGGCGGGCCGCGTTTTCGTGGCTCTCGCCCTCCGCGAGGGCGCCCAGCCGCCGGTGCTCGACCGCGACCGGTACCTCCGCGCGCACCCGCTGGAACGGCTCGCCGTCGCGCAGGTGGAACGTCGAGCGGAGGCTGTCGTGCCGGCGCACCAGCACCCGCAGCCACTCCTCCAGCTCGGCCACGTCGAGCGGGGTGGGGCGGATGGTCAGGCCGCTGACGTTGTACGCCACCGAGTTCTCGTCCACCTGACCGGCGAAGTACATGCTCCGCTGCGGCGCGGTGAGCGGCAGCTCGTAGTCCTCCAGGACCTGCGCCACCTGCGCCGGGCGGCGGGCCGACCCGCTCAGCCGCGCCCGGATCAGCCCTTCGTCCAGGCCGAAGTCGCCGATCACCAGGTCGGTGAACTCGTCGAACGTCGGCTTGGCCAGCAACGCGGTCAGCGGGATGTCGACGTCGAGCACCGCGTTGAGCAGCTGCGTGATCTTCACCGACGAGATGGAGTCGCCCCCCAGGGCGAAGAAGTCGTCCTCGCCGCGGATTGCCGGGTAGCCCAGGACGTCGGACCACACCCCGGCGACCACCTTGCGGGCCACCGCGTCCTCGGCGGACTCGTCCAGCCCGGCGAGGCGCGGCGGCTGGGCCAGGATGGTGCGCAGCCGGTCGACCGGGTCGTCCGACGCCTGCTCCTCGGCACCGGGCGCCGGCTGGGCGCGGACCGTCTCGTCCCACAGCCGCACGTGGTGGAACAGCTGGGGCGGCAACGGCACCCGCCGCACGTCGGCGTCCCGCTCCAGGCCCGCGAACGGCCGCGCGCGGCCGGCGAGGAAGGCGGTGACCGCGTCGCCGAGGTGCCGGAAGTCGCCGGGCAGGGACGACGGGTCCTCGCGCAGCACGACGCCGCCGTCCACCAGGCGCGAGCCGTCGGCGTCCTCGGGGCTCAGCAACTGCCGCAGCCCGTCCAGCAGGCCCTCACGGGTGCCGCACACGATGACCGCCCGCGCGGGCTGGTGCTCGCGGCCCACCTGCATGGTGAAGCACACGTCGGCCAGGCCGAGTTCCGGGTGGCGTTCGAGGTGCTCCAGCTGCCGCGCCGCCGTCTGGACCAGCAGTTCCTCGTTGCGCGCCGAGATCGGGTAGACCCGCGGCCGACGCGCCTGGTCGGTCGTCGCCGCGCGGGCGGGCGCTTCCTCCAGCACCACGTGGCAGTTCGTGCCGCTCAGGCTGAAGCTGCTCACGCCCGCCCGGCGCGGGGTGTCGGACTCCTCCCACTCGGTGAGCCGGTCGGCGACGTACACCGGGGCGTTGGGGAGGTCGAGCAGCTGGTTCGGCACGTCGAAGTGGATCGACGGCGGGATGGTCCGCCGGTCCAGCGACATCAGGGTCTTGATCAGCGACGCCAGACCGGCGGCACCGACCGTGTGGCCGATGTTCGTCTTCACCGAGCCCAGCGCGCAGAACTGCCTGCGGTCGGTGAACTCGGCGAACGCGCTGGTCAGACCCTTGATCTCGATCGGGTCGCCCAGTGTCGTGCCGGTGCCGTGCGCCTCGATGTAGGACACCGACTCCGGTGCGATACCGGCCCGCTTCCACGCGCTGACCAGCAGGTTCTTCTGCGCCTGGGCGTTCGGGGCGGTGAGGCCGTTGCTGCGGCCGTCGTTGTTGACCGCGCTGCCCAGGAGGACGCCGTAGACGTGGTCGCCGTCGGCCAGCGCGCGCGACAGCGGCTTGAGGTAGACCCCGGCCACGCCCTCGCTCCACACCGTGCCGTCGGCCGCCGCGTCGAACGCCCGCACCCGCTGGTCGGCCGACTCGGTCTCGTTGCCCAGGCTGGACGGCGACAGGAACAGGTTGACCGCGGCGACGAAGGCGGTGTCGCAGTCGCCGTTGCGCAGCGCCTTGATCGCCGCGTCCACCGCGACCAGCGCGGACGAGCAGCCGGTGTCGATGACACTGGCCGGTCCGCGGAAATCGAGCAGGTACGACAGGCGGCTGGCCAGGATGCCCGACCACGACCCGGTGATCGCGGAGAAGTCCAGCTCCGAGAGGAACGGCAGGTAGGACGTGATCAGCCGGTGGGTGTGGTCGTTGCCGACGAACACGCCGGTGTTGGACCCGTACAGCTCGCTCTTGGCGTACCCCGCGTCCTCCATCGTCTCGACCAGCACTTCGAGCAGGACGCGGTGGTACGGGTCGAGCTGCTTGGCCACGTGCGGCGGGATGCCGAAGTACTCCGCGTCGAACAGGTCGACCCGGTCCAGGTAGCCGCCCTTGCGGACGGCGTCCGTGCCGCCCTCGACCCGCCGCAGGTCCTCCAGCCGCAGCGGCGGGAAGTCGCCGATCGACTCACGGCCCTCGACCAGGTTGCGCCAGAACTGCTCCTTGTCCGACGCGCCGGGGAAGCGGCAGGCCATGCCGACCACGGCGACGCGGTCGTCGTCCCGGCCCGCGTCGCCGATCGCCCGGATGAACTCCTTGGCCCGGTCGACGTCGAGCGCCTCCTGCTTGACCTGCATGAGCAGGTACCGCAGCAGGTCCTTCCTCAGTTCCGCGCTCGACGTCATGACTGCTTCCTCCCGGCACCGTCGGTGTCGGCGAACATGGTCATCAGCTCGGCGTCGCCGATCTCCTCCAGGACGTCCTGGAGCGACTGGTCGACACCTCCCGCGTCCGCGGTGCTCCGCGCCGCACCCGACTCGGCCGCGATCCGCTCGTCGATGTAGCCGGCGAGGCTGGTCACGGTCGCGTAGGAGTACAGGTCGGCGATGTCGATCCGGCCGGGGTAGACGTCCTCGACCTTCTGCAGCAGCTGCGCCGTCATCAGCGAGTTGCCGCCCAGGTCCTGGAAGCTGGCGTGGGCGTCGACCTCGGTCAGGCCGAGGACCGCGCCGTAGACCGCGCCGATCCTCAGCTGGGTCTCGTTCGGGTCGGACAGGCCGACGAGGCGGACCTCGATCGCCTCCCCGTCGGTGGACGCACCGCCCGCACCGGCCCGCGCGACGGCGTCGGCGACGTCGTCCTCCAGCAGGAACGGCATCTCGTCCAGTCGTTCCCGCAGCACGCCCAGGTCGAACCGGGACGGGATGACGCCGTCGGCCGGGTCGCGCAGGAAGTGGCTCAGCCAGGCCACGCCGTCCTTCACGGTGAGCGCACGGAACGGCGAGTCGCCGTCACCGACCCCGTACTGCACCGCCATGCCGACCTCGGCCCACGTCGGCCAGTTGACCGACAGCGCGCGCACGCCCTCGGCCCGTGCCCGCGCGGCCAGCGAGTCCATGAACGCGTTGGCGCTGCAGTAGTCGCCCTGCCCCTGCCCGCCGGTGACCGCGGTGATCGAGGAGAAGAACACCAGGAAGGCACCCGGGTGCTCCTTCACCAGCTCCACCAGGGCGACGCTGCCGTCAACCTTCGGCGCCAGCACGGCGTCGAACACCGAACGCGGCTTGTTGGCCAGGAACCCGTCGCCCGCGACGCCCGCCGCGTGGACGACACCGCCGAGCGTGACCGACTCCTCCCGCAGCCGGGCGGCCAGCCCGCGCACGTCGTCTTCCCGCGACACGTCGCACACCGAGTACTCGGCGCCGGCGATCTCCCCGACGCGCCGCGCGGTTTCGTCGTCCAGGGTCCGGCGACCCAGCAGGATGATCCGCTCGGCACCCTCGCGGGCCATCTCCTCGGCGACGCTCAGACCCAGGCCGCCGGCACCGCCGGTGACCACGAACGTCCCGCCCGCGTACAGCGGTTCGGCAGCCTCGGCGCCGGACTCCTCCGGGGTGGCCTCGGCGTACCGCAGGCGCCGCAGGTAGGTCTCCGAGCCGCGGATGGCCCGCAGGACACCGCCCGCGCCGCTCAGGGATTCCTTCAGCACGAACGCCGGCTCCGCGTCCGCCCGCGCGTCCACCACGTCCACCTGCAGGTGCCGGTGCTCCTGCCCGACGACCTGCGCGAGCGCCTCGGTGGCGGCGGAGTGCGGGTCGGTGGCGCCGTCACCCGGCGCGACCTGCCAGGCGTGCTTGCCCAGGACCTTCAGGCCGTGCGCGAGCTTGACCCGGTGCGACACGAACGCGCGGTACAGCTCGAACAGCGCGTCCACGCCGGACGCCCGCCGCTGCGCGTGGGTGAGGCCGTCGTCGGCGGTGAAGTCGGTCGCGAACAGCACGCCCTCGACCGCCTCCTGCCGCAGCCGTTCGGCCAGCAGCGCCGCGCCGTCCTCGTCCAGGGCGAACACGTCCCGACCGGTGTCGGTCCGCTCGCCCACGTAGCACGGCACGACCCGGTGCCCGAGCGCCTCGACCTCGGCGACGAGCCGCCTGCCCGCCGCGTTGTCCAGCACCACCGGTGCCCACACCGCCGGCTCGACCGCCGCCTCCGGCCGCGGCACCGCCAGCCACTCGACCTCCAGGTACCGGCGCGGTCCCGTCAGGCTGAACCGCCGCCAGTCCACCTTCTTCACGGTGTAGTCGGTGATCCGCGCGAACGGCACCCCGTCGACGTCGACCAGGTCCACGTCGTAGGTGATCGTCTCGCCGTCGCGGCTGTCGTCGCGGACCGTGCGGATCAGCGCGTAGCACGTCTCCGGCATCGGCCGGTGCAGCACGAAGCTCTTGTACAGGTACGGCAGGAACGTCTCGCCGCTGTTCTGCGAGATCAGGTTCACCGCGTTGTCGAGCTTGGCCGGGTGTAGCCCGAAGCTCTCGCTCGGCACGCCCTCCGGCAGCCGCAGCAGGGTCAGCGCGCCGGTCTCCTGCTTCCACACCGCGCGGACGTTGTCCCAGCGCGGGCCGAACTGGAACACGCCCGTGTCGGTCTCCGTGGGGTACGGGTCGGTCACCTCGATCGCGGCGGCCTTGAGGTCGTCGACGTCGACGGCGTCCAGCGGGGCGACGTCGCGCAGCGGGCTGATCCTGCCCTCGACGTGCGTGACCCACTCCCCCGCCTGCGCACTGGCCACCTGGAACGAGTAGCCACGCTCGACCCGGTCCAGCCGGGTGCGCACGGTCGCCTCCTCCCCCTCCTCCACGGCGAGGGGCACGAGGAAGAACACGTTCTCGAACCGCATGCTCTGCGTGTTCTCCAACGCGGCCAGCGCGGCACGCGCCATCTCCAGGTAGGTCGTGCCGGGCACCACGGGCTTGTGGTCGATCCGGTGGTCGGAGAGCACCCAGTGCCGGTCGACGGACAGCTTGTTCTCGAACACGATCCCGCCGTCCGAGCGGCTGACCTCCGTGCCCAGCAGCGGGTTCGGCTCGGCGGTGGCGAAGCCGCGCACGCTGGTCTTCATGGGCTTGGCCCAGTGGCGGATCCGCTCGAACGGGTAAGTGGGCAGCGGCACCCGCCGCCGCGGCTCGTCGGCGTAGAACTCCGCGAACTCGACCCGGGCGCCGCGCACGTAGGCGTTCGCCACCTCGGTGAGGGCGGAGTGCTCGCCCCGCGCGCGGTACTCGGCGAGCTTGGCGTTGGCGGTGTCGGACAGCCGCTTGCCGGTCTGGGCGGTGATGTCGCCGGGGCGCAGGTCGCCCCGCTTGTCGCTGACGACCGCGTGCACGCCGTGGAAGATGCCGCGCTGCTCGTCGGTGCCCGGGCCGCGCTCCCGGAGCCGGTCGATCGACTCGGCCAGCTGCTCCTTCGTCGCCGCGACGACCATCACCCGGTGCTCGTGGTGGCCGCGCCCGATGTTGGACGTGTAGCAGATGTCGGCCAGCGACCACGGGCTGTCCGCCAGCACGGCCGCGTACCCGTCCAGCAGCCCGGTCAGGGCCGCCTCGGTCTTGGCGCTGACGGTGAAGCAGTAGCGCTCCCGCAGCTGCGGCTCGGCGCGGTAGCGGGGCGCCTCCTCCAGCACCATGTGGCAGTTCGTGCGGATGAAGCCGAACGAGCTGATCCCGGCCCGCCGCGGCTCGCCGCCGGTCTCCCACGGCACGAGCCGGTCGTTGACGTACAGCGGGCTGTCGGTGAAGTCGATGTAGGGGTTGGGCACCTCGAAGTTCACCGACGGCGCCAGCAGGCCGGACTCCAGCGACTTCACGACCTTGGCCAGCGACGCCGACCCGGACGCGGCCACCAGGTGGCCCATCGTGGTCTTGAGCGAGCCGATGCCGCAGAACTGCTTGCGGTCGGTGTGCCGGCGGAACGCGTTGGACAGGCCCTTGACCTCGATCGGGTCGCCGAGCACGGTGCCCGTGCCGTGCGCCTCCACGTACGTGATCGTCTCGGGCGGCACGTCGGCCTTGGCCCAGGCGTCGAGGATGACCCGCTCCTGCATCAGCGCGTTGGGCGCGGTGATGCTGTTGGAGGTGCCGTCGTTGTTGATCGCGGAGGCCTTGATGACGGCGCGCACGTGGTCGCGGTCGGCCAGCGCCTTCTTCAGCGGCTTGAGCAGCACGATGCCCGCGCCCTCGCCCCACAGCGTGCCGTTCGCGCGGGCGTCGAAGGTGCGCACGCTGTCGTCGCCCGACACGACGCTGTCCATCGTCGCGCCGGACAGGAAGCTGGTCTTCGGCTCGCCGCCGGAGGACAGGTTGATGCCGCCCGCCAGCGCCATGTCGCACTCGCCCAGCAGCAGCGACTGGATGGCCTGGTGCACGCTGACGCTGCCCGCGGAGCACGCGGTGTCGGTCATGATGCACGGGCCCTTGAGGTCGAGCACGTAGGAGATGCGGCTGGCGACCATGCCCTCCCACGAGCCGGACAGCTGCATCGGGTGCCGCTCGGAGAACATCCGGTAGTACGAGTAGTTCGACTGGTCGCGGCCGAGGAACACCCCGGTCCGCGACCCGATCGCGCTCTCGCCGCCGTAGCCCGCGTTCTCCAGCGCCTCGTAGGCCACTTCGAGCGCGATGCGCTGGTTCGGGTCCATGTAGTCGGCTTCCAACGGCGGGATGCCGAAGAAGCGCGAGTCGAACTGGTCGATCCGGTCCAGGTACCCGCTCACCGAGTAGAGCCGGTCGAGGTCGGCCTCGTCGACCGGGCGGCCCAGCATGACCTCCGCGTAGTACGGGTTGCGGAGGATGTCGTACATGTCCTCCTTGCGCGACTGGGGGTAGTCGCGGATGCAATCCCGGCCGACCTTGAGGAACTCCCAGAACTCATCGACGTTCTTGGCCTCGGCGAACCGACCGGCCAGGCCGATCACCGCGATGTCCTCGTGCAGGTTGGCTTCGGACAGTTCGAGCAGCAGCCTCTTGGTGCGGTCGCGGTCGATCTGCTTGTTGACGAATTGCTCGAGGATGAAATCCTTCACGCTGTCCATCTGGTGTCCGTTTCCTCGAGAAGACCCTGCCTGTCTTCGACCGTGATCGCGCCCTGCTCCAGCAGGTCCAACAGCTTGTCGATGTCGCCCTCGTCGGCCTTGGCGGCGGGCGGCGGGTCCCCGGCGGCCGGTTCGTCCACGTGCAGCTTGGCCTTGAGGCAGGCCACCTGGGCGGCGACGGTGGTGTAGCGGAAGAGGTCCGTGATGTCCATCAGACCCGGGTAGCGCTCGTCATAGAGCTTGAGCACCTGCGCGGTCAGCAGCGAGTTGCCGCCCAGGTCGCCGAACTCCTCGTGCGCGTCCAGCACGTCGAGGTCGAGCGCTTCCGCCCAGATCGCCGCGACTCCCCGTTCGAGGTCGCCGACGTCGTCCAGGCCGTGCAGCTCGACGGCACGCCCACCGGTGCCCCGGTCGGCCTCGCGCGGTGCCTGCCGGACCGGCTTGCGCATCCGGCCGGGCATGACCACCGGCACGGGGTCACCGGACGTCATCAGGGCGTCGAGCAGGTCCACCGCCTCGGCGGTGTCCAGCGGCGGGAACAGCTCGTCCTCGTCGGCCGCGCCCATGCGCTCGGCGATCCCGGTCTCGCGCCACGCGGGCCACTGGACGCTCAGCCCCGGCAGCCGCGCGCGGTCGCGGTGCTGGGCCAGGCTGTCCAGCACCAGGTTCGCCGCGGTGTAGTCGGTCTGGCCCTGGTCGAGCAGCAGCCCGGCGATGCTGGAGAACGCGACGAAGTAGTCCGGCGCGTCCACCAGCGTGGCCTCGTGCAGGTGCACACCGCCCAAAGCCTTGGGCCGGTATA
The DNA here is from genome assembly GCF_001905065.1 of Saccharothrix sp. CB00851. Classification (NCBI taxonomy): domain Bacteria; kingdom Bacillati; phylum Actinomycetota; class Actinomycetes; order Pseudonocardiales; family Pseudonocardiaceae; genus Saccharothrix; species Saccharothrix sp. CB00851. Next base: position 269,287 of record NZ_LWLC01000056.1, on the reverse strand, counting down.
CCTTCATGAACTCGGCGAAGTCCTTGGTGTACAGGAACCCGACACCGGGACGACCGGCGAGGTGCAGGACGCCGGAGATCCGGCCGTGCCGCTCGCGCACGGCGCGCACGGTCCGCTCGACCGCGTCCCGGTCGCCCAGGTCGAGCCGGACGACCTCGAACACGTCCAGGTCCCGCTCGAACTCCGCCCAGTCCGCCCGCGTGCCGTCCGCGGTGTCGGAACCCAGCAGGACGAGCTTGCGCACACCGCGCGCCACCAGGTGCCGCGCCACGGCGGTGCCGAGGTCGCCCGTGCCGCCCGACACCAGCGTCACGCCATCACCGGGCAGCGGTGCCCGTTCGCCGCCGCGCAGCGGGATGGGGTGCCGCTTCACGTGCGGCTCGTGCGGCTGCCCGTCCCGGTAGAGCAGGAACGGCGGCCGGTCGGCGCCGGTGGCCTCCGCCACCAGCAGCGCCGGTTCCGTGCGCTCGTCGCTGTCGACGCAACGGATCCCGAGGGCCTTGTACTCCAGCGCCGCGACGCGCATCAGGCCCAGCACCCCGGCCTGGCCGGGGTGCACCGCGGTCTCGTCACCGGTGACCGCGAGCGCGTTGTGCGTCAGCACCAACAGGCCGTCGGCGAACGTGAACTGCCGGTCGGAGACGAGCTTGAGCAGGCCCACGGCCCGTTCGACCGGCTCACCCGTGGCCTCGGCGAGCGAGGCGTCCTCGGCGGGCAGGCAGGCCAGCACGCCGAAGGCGAACTCGCGGCGCTCGTCGGTGACCACGTCCTCGGCGCTCGACACCGCGACGCAGTCGTAGCCGGAGGATTCGAGCGCGCCGCGCACACCGTCGAACGCGGTGCCGAAGTCACCGCAGAGCAGGACCGTCCCGCTGCCCTGACGCGGCGTCGGCGGGGACACGCGCCGGTAGGCCTGCACGTACCCGTACTCGCCCGGCCCCTGCACGTTCACGTCGTCCGCCGACTTGATGCAGTAGTTGTCCACCGTCAGCAGCACCCGGCCGGTCGGGTCGACCACGGTCACGTCGAACGCGTACAGCGCGCCGTCCACCGACTCGGGCCGCTTGCGGAAGTGGGCCAGCACGCGGGCGGGCAGCGAGTCGCGGACGGTCAGCACGCCGTAGGAGAACGGCAGGTACAGCCGCTCCTGGTCGTAGACGTTGCTGGGCGCGTTGATCACCGTGTCGAACAGCGAGGGGTGCAGGACGTAGTCCGCCAGCTCCGACCGGTACCGCGCGGGCAGCTCGAACTCGTACAGCAGCTCGTCGGCCTCGGCGTCGGCGTGCCCGTCGCCCAGCGTCCCGGTCCAGCGGTCGCTGACGTCGAGCCCCTTGGCGTGGTCGGAGCCCTCGGGCTCTTCGAGCTCGCGGTCCAACCGCCGCCGCAGGTCCTCGACGTCGACCGGCGGGACCGCTTCGGCGACGGTGCCGCGGACCAGTTCGGCCCGCGCGTTGCGCACCCAGTCGCCTTCGGCGTCCCGGCTGGCGATGGTCACGGCGGTGACATCGCCCTTGGTCTCGAAGATGACGTGCACCTCCTTGACCTCGCCGTCGGCGACCGCGAGCGGCGCGGCGAACAGCACGTCCCGCAGCGTCACGTCCGACCCGGACAGGCCGAGCCGCCGGGCCGACGTCACGACCATCTCGACCAGCCCGGTGCCGGGCAGCACGCTGACCCCGTGGATGCGGTGCTCGGCCAGCTCCCAGAAGTGCTCCGGGTCGAGCCGGCACACGACGGTGTCGCGGTCGAGCGAGCGCACCACCTCGGCACGGTCGACCAGTCCCCGCCTGCCCTGCTCGGCGGGCTCGACCCAGCACCGGGACCGCTCGAACGGGTAGGTGGGCAACGACGTCCGCCGGGCGCCCTCGGGCGCGGCCCGCCGCCAGTCGACGTCGGCGCCGCGGGTGTAGAGCGAGGCCAACCGGCGCAGTGCCGCGCGATCGGCCGCCGGGTCGACCACGGACGCGGCCTCCCGGTCCAGCTCGTCGCGCTCGGCGTGGGTGAGGTCGTGCGGGTCGCGCTTGTCGCCGTCGTCCAGCACCAGCCGGAACGAGCCCCGGCTCACGTCCGGGTTCGCCGCGGCGCCGTCCTCGATGAACTGCGCCAGCTGCGCGTCGAGCTCCGCGCGGCTCTCGAACACGAACGCGGCCCGCACGCCGTGGTGCAGCCGACCGACCGACGCGGTGAACGCGAGGTCGGCGAGGTCGACCTCGTGGCGGGCCAGGAAGTCGCGGTAGCGCTCGGCGAGCCGGACCAGCCCCTGGGTGTTCTGGGCGCTCAGCGGCAGCAGCGAGCACGACACCTCGGCGCGTTCCCGGGCCGGCGGGGCGTCCGCGCTGCGCAGCACGAGGTGGCAGTTCGTGCCGCTCAACCCGAAGCTGTTGATCCCCGCGTACAACGTCTCCCGGTCGTCGTCCGACCAGGGCACGGTCCGGTCGTTGACGAACACCGGGGTCTGCGCGAACGCGATGTTCTGGTTGGGCTCCTCGAAGTTGAGGCTCGCCGGCAGGACGCGGTGCTTGAGCGACAGCACGAGCTTGGCCAGACCCGCCAGGCCGGACGCGTTGTCCATGTGGCCGATGTTGGTCTTGACCGTGCCGATGCCGCAGAACTGCTTGCGCGCCGTCTGCCGGGAGAACGCCCGATCGATACCGCTGACCTCGACCGGGTCACCGAGCCTGGTCGCGGTGCCGTGCGCTTCGATGAAGCTGATCTGCTCGGCCCTGACCCCCGCGTCGGCGAGCGCCTCGGTGATCAGGTCGGCCTGCGCGTCGGCGTTGGGCGCGGTGATGCCGTTGGACGCGCCGTCCTGGTTGACCGCGCCGCCCACGATGACGGCGTGCACGTTGTCGCCGTCGCGCCGCGCCCGTTCCAGGGACTTGAGCACGAACACGACGCAGCCCTCGGCGGTGCTGGTGCCGTCACCGCGCCGGTCGAACGTCCGGGTGCGGCGGTCGCCCGCCAACGTGTCCTGGATGTCCTTGATGCCGATGCCGGTCTCGTCGTCGGCGTCGACCGGGAACAGGTCGGTCTTCACCGCGCCGACGATCGCCATCGAGCACTCGCCGTTCTGGATCGCGCGGTAGGCCGTGTAGGCGGCCACCAGGCCCGACGAGCAGGCCGTGTCGACCAGCAGCGACGGTCCGCGCAGGTCCAGCAGGTACGCGATCCGGCTGGCGATCATCGAGCGGATGTTGCCCGCGACCGCGATCTCGGGCGCGCCGGGGTCGACCGCGGCGATCATCGCCCGGTAGTCCTCGCCGAAGTCGGCCGACATGCCCGCGTAGACGCCGACCTTGCCGCCGCCGATGTCCTTGTTCAGGTAGCCGGCGTCCTCCAGCGCGGCCCAGGCGGTCTCCAGGAAGATCCGCTGGTTCGGGTCGATGGACTTGGCCTCCTGCCGGGACAGCGAGAAGAACCGGTAGTCGAACTCGGACACGCTGGGCAGGCGGGTGCCGCCGGAGTAGCGCTCGGCCGCGATCGGCAGCCGCACGCCGCGTGCGGCGAGGTAGGCGTCCACGTCGGCGCGCCGTTCGTCCGACAGGTCGCGGTACCCCTCCTCGCCGCGCAGCAGGCTCGACCAGAACCGGTCGAGGTCCTCCGCCTCGCCGACCCGGCCGCTCATCCCGATGATGGCGACGGGTTCGGCCTTCTTCCGCGGGCTGGAGTGCGTGACGCGGACACCGGAGTCTTCGTCGTCCGGCGGTCCCGTCAGGTCCAGGTCGTCAAGACCGAGCAGGGAGGTCATGTGGTGAGCGCCCCCGCGACCGTCCGGAGGCCGACGTCACCCGTGCGCCGCAGGATCGACTCCACGCGGTCGCGCTGCTCGTCCTCGGGGACCCGCTTGGTCCTCATGATGGTGAACAGCAGGTCCAGCGCGTCCTGCTTCTGCTCGTCGGTGAGCGTCTCGGGGTCGAGCTTGGCCAGCTCCTGGAGCTTGCGGTAGGACGCCACGACGCCCTCGTTGTACTCCTCGGCGTCGAAGTTGCGGTTCCGCGTGGCCGCGGCGGCGCCCAGGCACAGCCCGACCAGCCCCGGCTCGCGCTTCTTCAGCTCCACGAGCTGGTCGAGCACCGCGCCGACCTGCTCCGGCTCCTCGTCCAGGCTGTAGACCTCGCCCGAGCCGACGGTGCCGGTGAGCATCTTCTTGAGCACCTGCTTCGGCCCGACCTCGATCCACACCGCGGCCTTGCGCGCCACCAGGGACGACACGATGCCGCTCCAGCGCACCGGACTGGTCAGCTGGACCGCCAGCGCCTCCCGGATCGCCTCGGGGCCCTCGTACACCTCGCCGGTGACGTTGCTGTAGACCGGCACGGCGGGCTGGGCGAACTCGACCGCGTCCAGCGCCTTGGTGTACTCCGGCAGCGCGTTCGCCATGAACGTGCTGTGGAACGCGCCGGCCACGTTCAGCTTGACCACCTTCGCGCCGCGGTCCTCCAGGTACGCGGTCATGCCCTTGAGGTCGTCCACCGTGCCCGACAGCACGGTCTGCGTCTCGGCGTTGTAGTTGGCGACCTGCACGGTGTGGCCCGCGGAGTTGAAGTCCTCGACGCACTTCTCCACGTCGGTGACCGGCATCCGCACCGCGGCGATCATCCCCGTGCCGCCCTCGGCGACGCAGCTCTCCATCGCCTCGCCTCGCACCTTCACCAGGCGCACCGCGTCCTCGAACGACAGCGCGCCCGCCGCGGCCAGCGCGGTGATCTCACCGAGGCTGTGCCCGGTCATGGACGACACCGGGATCTTGCGGCCCTCGGTCATCACCTCGTACATCGCGTAGCTGAGCACCAGCAGCGAGACCTGGGCGTACCGGGTCCTGGTCACCTCGGCGGGCGGCGCGGTGAAGCACAGGTCGGCCAGGGAATAGCCCACGATGTCCGACGCCTGCGCGAAGCGGTCCCGGACGCTCTCGTGCCCGTCGAACCACTTCTTGCCCATGCCCGCGAACTGGGAGCCCTGCCCCGGGAACACGATCACGAGATCCTTCATGACTGCACCTTCTCCTTCGACGCGGGCTTGGCCAGGATTCCGAGTAGCTTCACGTGGCCGCCCAGCAGCTGTTCCACCCGCGCGGGGTCCACCTCGCGGGCGTAGTCGATCCGGACCGCGACCGGGTCGGCCTCGACGTCGATGGCGAACACGACGTCGAAGTGGCCGAGCAGGTCCGCCTCCTCCAACTGCCGGGCGCTGCCGCACGAGATGGACACCGTGCGGTCGACGCCGCGGCAGGCGACGAACCGTTCGAGGTCGAGCCGGTCGTTGCCGTCGAGCTGACGCCGGTAGTCGTCCAGCACCTCGGCGAGGTCGGCCTTGCCCGCGAAGTCGAACCGGACCACGGCCACCCGGCCGTCGTCGGCCACGACGCACAGCGAGACCTCGTCCTCGCCGAGCACCTTGTTGAGCGTGACCGCGAGCGCGACGTGCGCCAGGTCCGCCGGGTCGTGGGCACCGCCGGCGCGCAGCCGTTCCAGGGTGGCCCTGGTCCGCTTGGGCAACGCGGCCTCGACCCGGCCGTCGTCCGTGGCGTCGGTGGTGAACCACGACTCGGGCAGCCGCACCCCGAAACCGGTCAGCAGCGCGTCGGCGTCCTGCCGGGCGAGCCGGGACTCCAGGTGCTTCTGCAGCTTGCCGATCGTCGGGTTCGCGAACAGGTCGCTCACGTCGAGCATGCCCGGGAACTGCCGGTGCAGCTCCTCCAGCAGCAGGACGAGGCTGAACGAGTTGCCGCCGAGGTCGAAGAAGCTCTCGTCGTAGCCGATCGGGATGTCACCGAGCACCTTGCGCCAGGCCGCGACCAGCTCCTGCGCCACACCCGTGCGCGGCTCGTCGGTGCGCCCGGTCTCCACCGGCTGGTCGGCCCGCGCCTCCAACGTCTTGCGGTCGACCTTGCCGCTGGTCGTCATGGGGATGTCGGCCACCGGGGACAGCGTCGCGGGCACCATGTAGTCGGTCAGCCGCTCGGCCAGCCAGTCCCGCAACGCCTCCGGCGCCAGGTAGGCGCCCTCGCGCACCTGGTAGAACCCGCGGATGACCTGGCTGCCGCTCGGCAGCTGCTGGACGATCACCGCCGCGCCGGTCACCAGGTCGTGCCCGGTGATCGCGAGCTCGATCTCGGCCAGCTCGACCCGGTAGCCGCGGATCTTCACCTGGTCGTCCACCCGGCCCAGGCAGTGCACCTCGCCGCCCTGCCACAGCGCGCGGTCGCCGCTGAGGTAGATCCGGCCGTACCCGAACGGGTTCTCGCGGAACCGCTCGCGGGTCAGCTCGGGCCGGTGCAGGTACCCGGGCGACACCCCGAGCCCGCCGATCCACAGGTTCCCGGCCGTGCCCTCGGGCACCAGCCGCAGGTTGTCGTCCAGCACGTAGAACGTGGTGTTGGCGATCGGCGTGCCGATGGTGACGGGCCCGGTGGCGCCGGTGAGGTCCTTGACGCTGGACCAGATGCACGTCTCGGTGGGGCCGTAGACGTTGTACAGGCCCAGCGACCCGTGCTCCGCCAGCTGCGGCAACAGGTCCTCGGGGAAGCCCTCGCCGCCGACGATGAGCTTCTCCAGCCGCGCCAACGTGGTCCGGGCGGCCTCGGGGTCGGCGAACAGCAGGCGCAACCGGGTCGGCGTCATCTGCAGGTACTCGACGCCGTTGGCCGCGACGAACGCGGCGATGTCCGCGGGCGTGCGGACCTCCGACTCGCCCGCCACCACGACCGTGCCGCCCTTGGCGAGGGTCAGCAGGGTCTCCAGGAGGAAGATGTCGAACGACGGCGTGGTGAGGCACCCCACCGCCTTGTGCTCGGCCCACCCGAGCGCCTCGGGCATCCCGACGAGGAAGTTCGCCAGCGACCCGTTCGTCACCGTGACGCCCTTCGGCGTCCCGGTCGAGCCGGACGTGAAGATGACGTACGCGAGGTCGTCGGCCCCGGACGGCGTCGCGGCGGGAGCGGTCCCCGCGGGCGGACCGTCCGGCGGCGGCACCAGCGCGCGGTCGCCGAGGTCCACCGCGGCGGCCAGCGCCTCGGTGCAGACGACCTTCTTCGGCTCGGCGGTGTCGATCACCAGCCGCAGCCGCTTGGCCGGGTCCTTCACGTCCATCGGCAGCCACGCGGCACCGATGCGGTTGACCGCCAGCATCAGCGTGACCAGTTCCGCTGACGGCGGCAGCAGCAGCCCGACCAGGTCGCGCTCGCCGAGGCCGTGCCCGCGCAGCAGACCGGCGTACCGGTCCACCCGCTCGTCCAGCTCGGCGTAGGTGATGTCCTCGCCGCCGAAGCGGATCGCGGGACGTCCCGCGTGGTCGCGCAACGCCGTGTCGAACAGCTCGGCGAGGGGCGGCACGTCCGCGACGACCGGCCCGGTGCCCCAGGTCAGCAGCCGGTCCCGCGTCTCGTCGTCCAACCGGGACAGCTCGTCCACGGTCTGGTCCGGCTCGCGCACGACCCGGGCGATCAGGTCCACGTACCGCTCGACCAGCTCGGTCATCCGCCGCTCGCCGTACACGCCGGAGAAGTTCAGGTCGCCGAACAGCCCGCCGTCGCGCTCGGTGAGTTCCAGGGACAGCGCGAACATCGAGCGCGGTACGCCGAAGTCCTCGGACGTGGCTTCGACGTCGCCGAACCGGTGCACGCGCTCGCGGGCGTTGGTGAAGGTGAACATCACGTCGAACAGGGCGTTGCGGCCGAAGTCGCGGTCGAGGTCGAGTTCCTGGACCAGCACGTCGTAGGAGTACGACGAGTGGTCCACCGCCGCGAGGCTGGTGTCGCGCACCGCTTGGAGCAGGTCCGGCACGCGGGTGTCCGCGGTCGGGCGGATGCGCAGCGGCAACGACTGGGCGAACATGCCCACGGTGTCGTCGAACGAACCGATGATCCGCTGGTCCAGGGGGATGCCGACGCACAGGTCGTCGGAGCCCGTGGCGTTGGCCAGCAGCACCGACCACAGCGACAGGTAGAAGATGAACGGCGTGGTGCGGTGCCGCTCGATCACCGCCTTGGCCGCTTGGTGCAGCTCGTCGTCGATCCGGAAGTAGTGGTGCGTCCCGGAGAAGTCGTTCACCAGCGGGTACGGCGAGTCGGTCGGCAGGCTCAGCGGCGGCGGGACGGTCTCGAACTCCCGCAGCCACCACCGCCGGTGCTCCTCGTACGCGGGCAGGCCGACCGAGCGGGCCTGCTGCCGCACGAACGCCGGGTAGCCGTCGGAGCGCACGTCCGCCAGCTCACCGCGGGTGAGGTGGTCGGCGAGGTCGTCCAGGATGATGTCGAGCGACCCGCCGTCGGCGATGATGTGGTGCAGCGACAGCAGCAGGTGGTGCGTGCCGTCGGCGTCGATGACGATCCCGCAGCGCCACAGCGGCGGGTTCGCCAGGTCGAACGGCCGGTTCATCACCGCGATGACGTCCTCGCGGCGCAACGCGGGGTCGCTCGCGTGGTCGAAGACGTGGAACTCGGGGGTGACCTCCGGCGCGACGCGGGCCTTGATGTCGGTCGCGTCGATCTCGTAGTAGCCGCGCAGCTTCTCGTGCTTGCGCGCGATCGCGCCGAACGCCTCCACGATCCGGTCCCGGTCCGGCACGCCGTCGAACCGCAGGCCGGTCACGATCTGGTAGGCCTCGTTGCCACCGCGCATCCGCGACAGCACGTAGACCCGCTTCTCCTGCTCCGACACCGCGGTGTCGGCGATCGGCGCCAGGACCGGGCGCGTGCCGGACGGCACGCCGCGCGGTGCCGTCGAGGTGGACCGCCGGAAGTCGAACCCACCGGCGCGCAACGCCTCCACGCAGGTGCGGATGACCTCGAAGATCCGGTCCTGGTGCTCCCGCGTGTGCGCCAGGGAGAAGAACGCGGTCCGGCGCTCCCACACGTAGACGCCGTGGAACACCATGAGCTTGAAGAACAGGTTCAGCGTCAGCGACAGCTGGGACATGTCGCGCGGGACGACCGTCTCGTACCGGTACAGCGAGGAGAAGTGCGCCACCTTCAGCGGCACTTCCTCCGCCTCGAAGTAGTCGTTCACCCGCCGCGCGAAGTCCGCGGTGAGCTGGTTGACCCGGGTGAGCTCCTCGGCGCCGTGGTCGCGCAGGCGGGTCAGCGCGGCCTTGCAGGCGGCCATCGTCAACGGGTGCTTGCAGAACGTGCCGGCGAAGAACGTCGTGGGCACCGCGGGCTTGGAGTCGTCCACGTCGCTCCACGCGCCGCCGTCCACGGCGTCGAGGTACTTGCTCTTGCCGGCGATGATGCCGATCGGCATGCCGCCGCCGACGAGCTTGCCGTACAGCGACATGTCCGACTCGACGCCGAAGTACTCCTGCGCGCCGCCCAGCGCGGCCCGGAAGCCGACGATCATCTCGTCGAAGATCAGCGCGATCCCGTGCTCGGTGCAGATCTCCCGCAACTCGCGCAAGAACTCGGTGGGCTGCAACGCCGGGTTGCGCGACTGGACGGGCTCGACCAGCACGGCGGCCAGCTCGGCGCCGTGGCGGCGCAGCCGGTCCAGCGACTCGGGGCTGCCGTAGGTGAGCACGATCGTGTCGTCCACCGCCGACTGCGGGATGCCGATCGAGGTGGGGATGCTGTCCTCACCGTCGGCCTCGGCCAGCACGGCGTCGTAGCTGCCGTGGAAGGAGGTGAGGAACCTCGCCACCTTGTCCCGGCCGCTGACCGCGCGGGCCAGCCGCACCGACACCATCACGGCCTCGGTGCCGGTGTTGCAGAACGCGACCCGTTCGGCGCCGGTCATCTCGTGGACCAGTTCCGCGACCTCGCCCGCCACCCGGTTCTGCGGGCCGAGCTCGTAGCCGCGGTCGAGCTGCTCGCGCACGGCGTCCACGATGAAGTCGGGCTGGTGGCCGAAGAAGTGGACGCCGTAGCCCATCGCGGTGTCGATGTACTCGTTGCCGTCCACGTCCCAGAACTTCGCCCCGCTGGAGCGGGCCGACACGACGGGGTAGACCGTCTCCTTGATGCTGGGGTTGAAGTTGAGCGAGGCGATCCAGTCGGCCAGCACCTCGCGGTGCTCACCGGCGTACACCTTGGACGTCGGGGTCTTCGCGGTGAACCGGGCCACGAAGTCGCGGATGAACTCGGCCTGCTCGGGGGTGAGCCGGTCGTCCACCAGCTCGATGTTGTTGGTGTACGTGCCGACCTTGCGCACCTCGGGGGCCTGGCGGGTCTTCGCCTTCGGCGCGGGTGCCTGGACCTCCGCACTCGTGGTCGCACCCGCCAGCACGTCCAGCTGCTGCTGCATGATCTCCAGCTGCGAGCGGATGATGCCCTCGATGCCGGGCGCCTGCGCGGCGGCACCGACGTCGAGCCGGGTGCGGACTTCGGCCACCGGAGCCACCGCGGCGCCCGGCTGCGGTGACGGGGTCGGCTCGGCCGGGACCAGCGGCGCCGCCTCGGCGGGCCGGTGCTCCAGCACGAAGTCGGCCAGCAGCCCCGGCGTGTAGAGGGACTCGAAGAACGCCTTGATCGGGATGTCGAGGGAGTACTCCACCTCGACCCGCTTGCCCAGCTGGACCAGCATCAGCGAGTCGATGCCCAGCGCGAACAGCTGGACCGACTCGTCGATCGCGTCCACGGCGACACCGGTGACCTGGCTGATGCTCTGCTTGACGAACGCGACGACCACTTCCCGCTCGGCCATGCGCCGCTCACCGGTCCTTTCCTGCTCGACGGCGACGGGACGCGCCACCACCTCACCGCTCTGCTGCCCGGAACTGTCGGAGTACCAGGTCCTGCGCCGGTCGAACGGGGTGCGCGGCAGGTCGCGGACGAGGGTGCCGGACCCGCCGCCGGGCAGCCTGCCCCACTCCAGCGAACGCCCCAGTTCCCACAGCACGGCCGCGCTCTCCAGCAGCTGCCGGGTGTCGGACCGTCCTTTCCGCAGGCTCGGCAGGACGACCGCGGTGTCCGCGAACTCCTGCGCGACGAGACCGCCGACCGTGGCCGTGGCACCGATCTCCAGGAAGACGCGCGCGCCACCGTCGATCGCGCTGCCGACCGCCGCCCGGAACAGGACGGGCTCGACCAGGTGCCTGCTCCAGTACGACGCGTCGATCGGCGAATCGGCCGGGACCGGCGCACCGGTCACCGCGGAGATCCACGGCAGGGCGGGCGGGTCGAACGCGTGGTGGCGGATCTGCTCGTGCAGGTCGTCCGCCGCCCGGGTCATCTGCGCCGAGTGGTACGGGTGCGTGACGTCCAGCCGCTCGGTGAAGATCCGCTGCCTGCGCGCGGCCTTCAGCACCGCGGCCAGGCTCTCGGTGGCACCGGCGATGGTGGTGTTCTCGGCCGCGTTCACCGCGGCGACGGAGACGTCCGGGAAGTCGGCCAGCAGCTGCTCCGCCCGTTCCCGGGAGCACAGCAGCGTCGCCATGGAACCGTCCTGTGTGGACGCTTCGACCACGCGCGCCCGGCGGGTCACCAGGTCGACCGCCTGGGTGAGGCTCATGACCGACGCGAAGCAGGCGGCCGCGTACTCGCCGATGCTGTGGCCGATCACGGCCGAGGGCGTGACGCCGAGCGCCTGCCAGTACCGGGCGAGCGCCAGCTCGACGGCGAAGATCATCGCCTGGGTGTGGCGCGGCGACCGGAACGGTGCCTCGTCGTCGCCGAACATGGCCTCGATCGGGGAGACGTCGCCGATGCGGCGGAACACCCGGTCGATCTCGTCCAGCTCGTCCCGGAAGACCTCGGCGTGCTCGTACAGCTCACGCGCCATGCCCGGGTACTGCGTGCCCTGGCCGGAGAACACGAACACCTGGCCCGGGTCGGCCGTGGGCCGGGTCGCCAGGGAGCCCAGCGCGGTCTCGACCGCGGCCGGGATGCCGGTGACGGAGTCGCAGACCAGCGCCGCCCGGTGCCGCAGGGCCGCGCGCCGCTCCCCCAGCGTGTGGGCGATGTCGGCGAGGTCGGCGGTGGTGCCCTCGCTCCACTCGGCCAGGTTGCTCAGCGCGGTGCGCAACGCCGGTTCCGACTTCGCCGAAACGGGCAGCAGGCGTGCCAGGCCGGGCGTCGGCCGCGCGGGGACGGCCTTGGGCTCGTACTCCTCCACGATCATGTGCGCGTTGCTGCCGTTGATGCCGAACGAGCTGATCCCGGCCCGGCGGCGGTCGCCGACCGGTTCCCACGGCACCTCGTCGGCCACCACCTCGATCGGGATGGCGTCCCAGTCGATCAGCCGGTTGCCCTCGCGGAAGTGCAGCGTCGCCGGGAGCCTGCCGTGCCGCATGGACACGATCACCTTGCACAGCGCCGCCATGCCCGCCGCGGACTCCAGGTGCCCGAGGTTGGACTTGACGCTGCCGACGCGCAGCTTCTCCCGCCTGCCCGCGAAGACCCGGGCCAGCGCGTTGACCTCCTGCGGGTCGCCGATCGGCGTGCCCGACCCGTGCGCCTCGACGTAGTCGACGTCCTCGATGCCGACGCCCGCCTCGGCCATCGCGGCCTCGACCACGCGCTGCTGCGCGGTGCCGCTCGGCACGGTGAACCCGCCGCCCTGGCCGTTGTGGTTGATCGCCGAACCCCTGATCACGGCGAGGATGTCGTCACCGTCGCGTTCGGCGTCCGACAGGCGCTTGAGGACGACGACCGTGCCGCCCTCGCTGCGGATGTAGCCGTCGGCGCCGTTGTCGAAGCTGCGGCACCGCCCGGTCGGGGACAGCGCCTGCAGCCGCGACCAGGACACGTGGCCCTCCGGGCTGAGGATCAGGTTCACCGCCGCGGCGACGACCATGTCGCAGCCGCCGTGCTGGAGTTCCCGACCGGCCTGGTGCAGCGCGTACAGCGAGGACGCGCAGGCCGCGTCGATCGCGTGGCTGGGTCCTTCGAAGCCGTAGGTGTAGGAGATCCGCCCGGCCGCCGAGTTCGCCATGTTGCCGGTGTAGCTGTACCGCTCGGCCGGGTGCCCGAGGTTCTTCGCGACCTGGACGTAGTCGTTGGTGTAGATGCCGACGAACACGCCGACGCGCCGGTCGCGCCCGGCGGCGGTCGGGTCCATCCCCGCGTCTTCGAGGGCTTCCCAGGTCAGCTCCAGCAGCAGGCGCTGCTGGGGGTCGATCGACTCGGCCTCGGTGGGCGAGATGTTGAAGAACAGCGGGTCGAAGCCGTCCACCTGGTCGAGGTAGCCGCCCTGGGTGGTGGTCACCTCGCTGGTGTCGAGGTCGCTGTGGGACCAGCGGTCGGCGGGCACCTCGCGCACCACGTCGACCTTGCCGCTCAACGTCTCCCAGAGCTGGTCGCGGGTCCCGATGCCGCCGGGCAGCCGGAACGCCATGCCGACCACCGCGATGGGCTCGGCGGAGAACGCGCCCGCCGCGGGCACCGGGCCGGAACGCGCCTCGGCCGGCGCGCGGTCCCGGTCGACCCGTCGGGTCAGCTCGTCGGTGAGCGCGTTCGCGGTGGGGTGGTCGATGATGAACGTGCTCTCCAGCGAGACGCCCAGCTCGCGGGCGAGCCCGCTCTGCAGCCTGATCAGCTGGACCGACGTGCAGCCGAGCTCGAACAGGCTCTTCTCGTAGTCGTCCTGGCGCAGCTCGGTGCCGATGCCCAGCACGTCCGCGACGTGCTGCGACACCAGGTTCGCCAGCGACGCGCCGCCCGCGGGCTTGGCGGGCGTGGCGTCCGCGCGGGAGTCGGCGGGGGCGTCCAGGTCGGGCAGGTCGATCGTCCGGCCGCGCCCGGCGAGCACCGGCTCCCAGTCCACCGCCAGGCCCTGCACGTGCGCCTCGGCGAGCGAAATCAGGAAGTGGTCCAGGCGCTGCTCGTCGCGCTTGAGGGAGTTCAGCACCGGCACGGCGGCGCCGACGGCCTCCGCGGTCTGCCGCAGCGCCAGCGTCAGCACCGGGTGCGCGGTGACCTCGACGAACGCCTGGTAGCCGTCCGCCAGCATGGCCCTGGTCGCGCTCTCGAAGAGCATCGGCTGACGCAGGTTGCGGTACCAGTACTCGGCGTCCAGCCCGGCGGTGTCGACCGCCGCGCCGGCCATGCCGGAGTAGAACGGGACGTCCGACGCGCGGGGGCTGATCGACGCCAGGGAGGTCAGCACGGTGTCCCGCACCTCCTCGACCCGCGGGCAGTGCGCGGCCAGCGGCACGGACGTCACGTGGGCGTAGACACCGGCGGCGCGCAACTGCTCCGCCGCCAGCGCGAGCACCTCGCGGTCACCCGAGACGACCACCGTGCGCGGCGCCATCACGCCCGAGACGTCGACGTCGTGGCCGTGCTCGGCGAACCACGAGGTCACCTCGTGCACCGGCAGCGCCACCACGGCCATGCCGCCCCGACCGGCCAGCGTCGACTGCGCGCGGCTCCACAGCACGGCGGTCTTCGCGGCGTCGTCCAGGGACAGCGCGCCGGACACGCAGGCCGCGGCGACCTCGCCGATGCTGTGCCCCACGACGGCCTGCGGCCGGACCCCGTAGGAACCCCACAGCTCGGCCAGGCCCACCATGATGGAGAACAGCACCGGCTGCACGACGTCCGTCTGGTCGTACAGGTCCGGCGCGTCCGACCTCAGCACGTCGACCAGCGACCAGTCCACGTGCGGTGCCAGCGCGTCGGCGCACTCCTCGATGCGCCGGGCGAACACCGGTGCCGTGTCGAGGAGTTCGGCCGCCATGCCCGGCCAGATCGCGCCCTGGCCCGGGAAGACGAACGCGGTCCGCGCCGCGTCGGTGGCCGTGCCCTCGACCACCCGCGGGCTCGGCCGCCCTTGGGCGAGCAGGGTCAGCGGTTCGGCGAAGTCGTCGCCACCGCCCAGCAGCACCGCGCGGTGCGCGTGCGGCGGACGGGTCGTCGCCAGCGTGCGACCCACGTCCCACGCGTCGGCGCCACCGCCGACGACGAAATCGCGCAACCGCCCGGCGGCGTCACGCAGCGCCTGTTCGGTCGGCGCGCCCAGGACCCAGGGAATCGTCATCGCCGCCTCACCACCCGGTCGCGCGGGGTGCTTGCCATGACGGCCTCCGATGTGTTCGCGGCACGCGGAATAGGACACGGTTCATTGGCTCTGGTTCTTCCTGGCGTACTTCTTGTAGCCGAAGTCGGCGATCATGACCTGCTGCAACTGCGAGGTGCCCTCGATGATCTCGAGGATCTTCGCCTCCCGGAACAGGCGTTCCGCCGGGTATCCCGACCAGCACCCGTTCCCGCCGAGCACCTGCACCGCGTCCGACGTCGCGCGTTGGGCGATCGTGGACGAGAAGTACTTGGCGATGTTGGTCTCCATGGCCGCGTCGGCGTTGCGCGGCGCGAGGAAGCGGCCCGCGCGCCGACACAGCTCCCGCGCTGCGGCGACGTTCGTGACGGCGTCCGCGACCATCTTCTGCACCAACTGCTGGGTACCGATCTTGACGCCGAACTGCTCGCGGCGGGTCGCGTAGGAGCACATCTCCTCCAGCGCCGCCTGTGCCAGCGCGACGCCCGCCCACGCGATGCTGTACCGACCGTGCAGCAACGCGGTGTTGACCACGAAGCCGAAGCCGGCGCCGATGCCCGCGATGAGGTTCTCCGCGGGCACCTCGACATCGGCGAAGGCGACCTCCGCGATGTGCGTCGCCCGGTTGCCCAGGAACCCGGACTTCGGCCGGGTCTCCACGCCCGGCATGTCCCGTTCCACGACGAACGCGCTCGTGACACCGTTGTCGGAGGCGATGACCAGGAACAGGTCGGCGATCCCGGCGAAGGACGTCCACTTCTTGCGTCCGTTGAGGACGAAGGTGTCGCCCTTCCTGGTGTAGGTCGTCTCCACCGCGGCGGCGTCGGACCCGGCGTTCTCCTCGGACAGCGCGAAGCAGCCGATCTTCTCGCCGCGCGCGAGGGCGGTGAGGTACTTCTCCTTGAGCCGCTTGGACGCCAGCTCCAGCAGCGTCGTGGCCACGATGGACGTGTGCACGGTCAGCAGCGCGCGCGTGGAGGCGCACGCCTTGCCGATGACCTCGGTGAGTTCGCCGTACGCCAACGGGTCCAGCCCGAGGCCACCCCACTTCGCCGGGATCGACGCGCCGAGGAAGCCCTCGTCCGCCATCCTGCGCACGACGTCGTGCGGCAGGCGCTCCTCGCGGTCGAACTCCGCGGCCCGCGGTGCGAGTTCGGTCTCGGCGAACGACCGTGCCCGCGCGATGACGTCGGCCGGGTCTACCTCACTCACCAGCTGTTCTCTTCAGTTCGGCGACCATGTCGGCGAGGCGGCGGACCGAGCTGAAGTTCCGCAGCATGATGTAGTCGTCCGGCACCTCGACGTCGAACGTCGACTCCACGTAGTGCAGGAGCTGCATGGCGAACAAGGACGTGAAGAAGCCGCGCTCGAAGATGTTGTCCTCGTCGTCCAGCTCGACGTCCTTGAACGCGGTCATGTTCTCCCGCAGGTAGGCCCGGATGTTGGCCGCGTAGTCGGCCACCGTGACGTCTGCCATGTTCACCACCGCCTCGTCATGCATCGATCTCGACCTTGATGTACTCGGGGTATTCCTGGCGCACCGCGAGATCGTTCTCGTACAGGTAATCACTGCCCTCGTGCGACACCACGCGGAAGTTCGCCAGCTGGTAGGTCACCAGCATCTGGCGGTTGCGGTCGGTGCGGCGGAAGCGGGCGAACAGGCGCTTGCCGTTCTCCGCGGCCTGCTTGAGCAGGAACGACAGCAGGACCGTGCCGACGCCCTTGGACACCGTCCGGCAGGACATGAGCAGGAGGTTGATCGTCCAGCGGTCGTCCTGCTTCTCCACCAGCGCCATGCCGATCTTGCCGTACGAGCCGTAGCGGTCGGTCAGCTCGCACACCCACAGGTCGTGGTCCGGGCTGTGCATGAGCTCTTCGAGCTGCTCGTAGGAGTACTGGATGCCGGTGGAGTTCAGCTGGTTCGTGCGCTCGGTCAGCTCTTCGAGGCGCCGCAGGTCGTCGCCCTTCGCCCGGGCGATGTGGAAGATCATCCCGAGGCCGGCGAGGAACTCGTCCGCGGCGCCCTGGTACTCCGACTCGGCCTCGGTGCGCGCCTGGTCCTCCAGGTACATGAGGCGACGACGGCTCGCGTCCTCGGTCACCACCTTCGGGCTCAGGCGCGGCATCGTCAGCAGCGTGGCCAGCTCCGCCGAGTCGACCGTCTCGACTTCGGGGTGGGCGAAGGCGACCTCGTCGCGCTCGAACGGCTGGTCGTCCACGAACATGATCGTGTCGATGCCGATGTTGAGCTTCTGCCGGATCGCGGCGACGGAACTGGACTTGCTGTTCCAGTTGATCTGCGGGTACAGGAAGTACTCGGCCAGGCCGAGCTCCTCCAGCTTGCGCATCGCGTCGTCGTGGTTGTTCTTGCTGGCGACCGATTGGAGGATGCCGCGGGCGTCCAGCGTCTTGACCAGGTCCACCACGCCCTCCCGCAGGACGAGGTCGTCGCCCGCGGACAGGGTGCCGTGCCACAGCGTGTCGTCGAGGTCCCACACGACGCACTTGACCATCTTCATGTATCGACGTCTCCCAAAGTGAACCCTGCTCCGGCGGTTCTGCGGTTCAGCGATCCGAGTACGTGTAGAACCCCTGGCCGCTCTTCCGACCGAGCAGACCGGCGGCGACCATCTTCTTCAGCGTCGGGCAGCAGCGGAACTTGCTGTCCTGGAACTCTTCGTAGAGCACGTTCAGGGAGTTCACGACGGTGTCGAGGCCGATCAGGTCGGCGGTCTCCAGCGGGCCCATCCGGTGCCCGTAGCCGAGCTTGAAGATCGCGTCGACCTGCTCCGGCTCGGCGACCCCGTCGTGCACAAGGAAGGCGGCCTCGTTCATGAACAGGTGCGAGAGCCGGTTCGACACGAACCCCGGCATGTCGTTGACCACGATGGACCGCTTGCCGAGCGAGCCGACGAACTCCTCGGCCCGCTTGATCGTGTCGGCGGAGGTGTGGAAGCCGCGCACGACCTCCGCGCACTCCAGCAGCGGCACGGGGTTCATGAAGTGGATGCCGACGACGTCCTCCGGTCGGGCCAGGGCGGCGCCGAGCTTGGTGATGGAGATGCAGCTCGTGTTCGCGGCGATCTTCACGCCCTCGCCGCAGACGTCGCGCAGGTCGAGGTACAGCCGCTCCTTGGCGGCCAGGTCCTCGACGATGTTCTCCACGATCCAGTCGGCCTCGGCGAGGTCGCCCAGGTCGGCGCTGAACCGGATGCGACCGAGGATTTCGTCGGCTTTCCACGAGCCCGTCGCCGGGGACATCATGCGGAACTTCCGGACGAGCTGACGGGCGTCCCGAGGTGCCGCGGCGAGCACCTCCGGATCGTGATCGGACAAAATAACGTCGTAACCATTGGCCGCACAGGTGATGGCCACGTCCTTGCCCATCACGCCCGCGCCGATAACTCCTACTGTCGCCATGCCCCAGTCGCCCCTGTAATGAATGAGAGTGCGCGCAGCGCGCCCTAACGTCCCCACACGTTATTTTGCGCGCGCCGCCTGCCGACGTGATGCCAAGGGCTGGCACAACGTCGGCGGAGAGACTTCGCGCCCTATTACCCCATCCTTCGGACCCGCACATCCGAAATAGGCGGACCCAGTTCGCCCGAACCATGCGAGATCAGCCCCTCCGGAGGCCATTCGTCCGGGAGGAGGCTTTCACTACGCCGTTTGCGAACTACGTCCGGTTAGTACCTTCCGTGCGACGGACGATACACAGAACGCCGCAGGCACGTAAAGGTTTCACCGAAGCTACGGCAGGTAGTCGCACGATTGCGGCCCGTACGTGCGCGAACATTCCCGGTAGCGACCGAGAAGTCACGGAGATAACGAGTCGCACACTTCGGTTCACCGAAGTTGATCTTGCCGGTTGGTGCGCGACATTGCCGCGGAGGGCCAGAAGTGGATCTTCATACGGTGTTAGTCGGACACACCTGGACTAGCGGAACCGTTGTGCCACAGGGGATTTCCGCGAACCGTGCGGAGCCCTCACATTCGCGCCCGAAGCAACCGACCCGCCGGTATCCGGCACCCCCCGCGGCCTGGACGACCGGGTGCGCGACCGCCTCGGCGGCGCGCCGGACACCGCGGCGCCGACCTGCACCGGACGCCGCGGGTTGCCACGCTGTGAGACGAGTTCGTCACGCCCCGTCGATCACAGCCCCGGTTCGCCGGTACGTTATAAGGGGGTCTTCGGCACCGCCGGGGACAGCCTTTCCCGGGGATTCGACCCTGATTTGTGTGAAGTTAAGAGAAGGGCAATGGAACTGCCACCACTACCTCGCGGTGCGCACCGAAGTGGCCGGATCACCGCCCGATCCCTCAATCGGACCAACGTCGTCTCAATTGGCCGGGATTGACCGGCCGTACCCCGACCCGACCGGACCCGAACCGTCACGCAGGTCAGCACGCCGTGCGCCCGCCCTGATCCACCCACCCACGAGCACCGCCATACCAGGCCGGACACCTGCGCCGCAGGGAATCACCACACTACCCGTTGCGGGGCGAACCAGAAAAACTTTCAAATCCGCGCGACTTCAATCCCGCGCCCGCCGTACGGGGTCCACCACCGCCTGCGGACGGGTCGCCGACAAATACCTCCGACCGCGCCAGATCCCACTCCGCGACGTATCGAGACGCGTTCACCACCCGTTCACCCGAAGTCATCCCGGCACGGGGTCGAACGCACCCTTGTCGCGTTCCCGGGCACCCTCTAACATGCCCCCAGCCGAAGGGGGGCTTACGCGGGTTCTCCGCGCGTATTCGCGCGCGCCCGGCACGAACTCGTCGTCCATCGCCGATTCGCCCCGGCGACACTTCCGACTTTCAAGGAACAACCGTGGACAGAACGTTTGCCGAAGACGTGGGCGATTGGCTGGTCGCCCAGGCCGATGACCTCCTCAAGGTCGGCGGCACCAAACAGCTCATGGGACTGGACTGGACCGTCCTGCCCGAGGTGTGGCCGCCCGACCCGGCGACCGAGGCCTTCACCTCCTCCCTGCCGCTCGGTCCGGGCACGCGGTTCCTGGAAATCGGGTGCGGTGCGGGGGTGACGAGCGTCATGGCCGCCAGGAGCGGCTGCGAGCGCGTCGTCGCGGCCGACATCAACCCCGCCGCGGTGGCCAACACCGAACTCAACGCCAAGGCGCACGGCGTCGGGCACCAGGTGGAAGCGCTGACCAGCGACCTGTTCCACGCCCTCGGGCCGGACGACGTGTTCGACCTGATCGTGTCGAACCCGCCGCTCGTCCGGGCGCGCGAGGACCGCACCTACGACCGGCCGATCGAGCAGTCGGTGTTCGACCCGGGCTACTCGATCCACCAGCGGTTCTTCCACGAGGTGAAACCGCACCTGGTCGAGGGCGGGCTCATCTACATGAACACGAGCGACACCATGGGCGACCCGCAGGCCATCGTCGCCCTCGCGGTGAAGATGGGCTTCCTCGTGCGCAAGCACCAGTCGAACCGGATCGAGATCCCGGGCTCGCTGATCGGGTGGACCCCGGCGATCGCCGCGGCCGCGAACGAGTACGGCATGGTCCACGTCGAGTCCTCGATCTACGAGTTCCAGCTGATCTGACCGACCGGGGATGGCCCGGGTCCCGTGATCCCGGGCGTCCCGGCAGACCCGCGGGCCCGGTCCACGTCGAACTCGCCGGCGGTGGCGCGCCGGATCTGCTCGACTCCGGGTGTCGGAGCCGGGTCGGCGGGCCGCGGTGGTCGGTGCGGATCCGGGCCACCGCGGTGCAGGCGGAGTCCGCGCTCGGGTTCGCCACCGACCGGGGGTTCTCCGGCGCGCCGCTGTGGGACGAGGAGTTCGGCGCGCACCGCGGTTCCCAGCCGGGACAGCACTTCACCGGGCGGCGGGCCGTGCCGGAACAGTTGGTCGCCTGGACGACGGGCGACGAACCTCACGGCGAAGCCCGAGGGCTCCGCCGTGAGGCACTCGTCGATCGGCAGGTCGGGTCGGCCGAGCGACGGGTCAGGCGGGAACGCGGTGGCCGTCGCCCCGCTCGGGAGTGGCGGTCAGGTACCCGAAGTTCTGCGCCGCCTCGTAGTAGACCTTCGCCAGGGCGTCGCAGGCGGGACGCACCGCGTCGGGGTAGGTGGCGCACACCCGCTGCAGGTCACCGTAGAAGGCGAGGTCGAGCCGGGCCTTGTTGGCCTCGAACCGTTGCGCGGCCTTGTAGTTGCGGTATCCGAAGTCATGTCGGGCGCAGGCCGACTCGAACGTGAACCCGATCGGGTTGTCCGGCGCCCAGCTGCAGTAGTTGGTGCTCCAGTCGAACTCGTACGCCGCGTAGTCCGGGTAGAACCGCCCGATGTTCCACGCGTCGTAGCTGGCGGAACCGGGCGACGTCAGGCTCTCCAGCACCGCCAGGCGGTTGGGCGCGAGACCGGTGGACACCTCGCCGGACCCGACCCCGACCGACACGGTGTCGGTGCCGAGGCCGGAGCAGGCGCTCAGGTAGCGCAGCCCGTTGGGCAGCGCGAGGCAGCCGGTCCAGATGCCGCCGTTGTACGCCCGCAGCGCCAGGTTGAACCCGATCTCCATCCGGGCGCCGCCGTCGTAGACGTACCCGTCGATGATCACCGCGCCGGAGCTGTAGCCGTAGTAGCCGTTGACGAACGAGAACGGCGTCGCCGCCGCGACGACCTGCCCGTTGTACGGCGAGCCGGACGTCCGCTCGATCAGGTACGCCTGCCCGGCACCCGCGAGGTAGAAGTTGCAGAGGACTTCCGCCAGGTAGTCGATCCGCACGCTGAGCCCGACCTTGGTGATCGTCCCGCTGATGTAGGGCGTGCAGCCCGCGTCCTCCTCCCGCGCGCTCTCGACCATGCCCGGTGCCTTGCCGGCGGCTTGTGGGCGCAGCGCGATCGCGGAGCCGTTCGCGAGTTCGGCCACCGAGCGCGGGCCGACGGGTCGCTTGGCGGCGTCCGGCTTCTGCTCGGACACGCCGGGTACCGCCGTGACCTCCTGCGTACCGAGGCCGAGGGCTGCCGAGGCCTGTGCCGGGAGCGTGTTTCCCAACGCGCCGAACAGCACGAGCGCCACTATCGCTGTCAATGCCGGAATTCTTCTGCCGGTAGGTTTCGATCCCATGTCCACCCCGTCCGTGTTGCCTGCTGCCGGCACGCTCCCAGCCGGCGCTGGACGGGGACTGGACGTCGTCTGGACGCCGTGGGGGCGGCGTTCACACCGTGATCACGACCTTGGCGCGGGCGTGCTCGTCCTCGACGTACCGGATGGCCTCGGGCACCTCGCCGAGCTCGTAGGTCCGGTCGATCACCGGCACCAGCGTGCCCGCTTCGGCGAGTTCGCCCAGCGTCGCCAGGTTCTCCCGGCCCGGCCGCGCTTCGAGGACGAGCACCCGGTGCCGGCGGATGAACGCACCCGCCAGTTTCGCCCGCACGATGAGACCCATCGGCCCGACGAGGCTGCCACCGGTGGACACGCCGCCGCCGGACAGCACGAGCGCGCCCCCGGCCCTGAGGGTGCGTAGCAGGGCGGTCAACGAGTGGTTGCCCACGAGGTCGAACACGACGTCGTAGCGACCGGTGTCGCGGGTGAAGTCGTCCTGTCGGTAGTCGATGACGTGGTCCGCGCCGAGCGAGGCGACCAGCTCCACGTTCCTGGTGCCGCACACCGCGGTCACCTCGGCGCCCAGCCACCTGCCGAGTTGCACGGCGAACGTGCCGACACCGCCCGACGCGCCGTTGACCAGGACCCGCTGCCCCGGCCGCACCTGGCCCTGGTCGCGCAGTCCCATGAGCGCGGTGTTGGCCGCCAGCGGCAGCGCCGCCGCCTGCTCGAACGTCAGGTTGGCCGGCTTGCGCTCCACGACGTCGTGCGACGCGCACACGTACTCCGCGAACGCGCCGTCGGCCTCGCCGTACACCTCGTCACCCGGCCGGAACCGGGTCACCCGCGCACCGACCGCCTCCACCACACCGGCGAAGTCGGTACCCAGGATCCCCACCCGCGGCCCGCGCAGCCCCATCACACCCGGCATGAGCCGCGCCAGGTACGGGTCGCCGCGCATCACGTGCCAATCGCGGGCGTTCACCGTCGCGGCCCGCACCCGCACGAGCACCTGGTCGTCCGCTGGCACGGGCCGATCGACCTCGCTGAGCCGCAGCACGTCCGGCGAGCCGTACCGGTGCTGGGTGATCGCTTTCATCGTGGCTCCCCGGGCCGATCGGTGAACGGCCCGCTCGGGCGTTGTCGTCGTCATGCCACCGATCGTGGCCGAGGAGGCGGGGCCGAATCATCAGGCATCCGGCCACGGCTCCACCAACCGGAAGACCGGGACCGACGTCGTACTTCCGGCTGGGGAACCCGACTGTCGACCGGAGGGCTCGCCTAGACCGCGCGGTCCCGCAGGCCGTTGATCAGGGCGGCCACGGTGTCGGCGCCCTCGCAGCCCACGGTGAACCCGCTGCCGTCGGCGAACGCCAGGCGCACGGCCGGGCCCGGCACGGGTGCCATCACGGTGCCGTAGCCGTGCCGCACGTTCGCGGTCAGCCAATCGCCGACGTTCAGCGGCGAACTCGTGGCGTGCTCGACTGCGGTCAGGGGGAACTCGCGCCGGAACGGCCCGGTGGCCACCCGCACCGCGTGCTCGTCCACCACCAACCGGTACCGGCTGCCCGCCAACGTCACCACCCCGGTCACCACCGCGACCAACCCGACCGGCGCGAACGCCACACCGAGCCACAGCCCGAACACCACCGCCATCACCACACCGAGCAATGCCTGACCGGCGGCGGCCCACACCAACGGCCGCAGCACGCGGTGCTCGCTCCACAGCACCCGCTCCCCCTCGGCCAGCGGAATCCGGGCCGCGCTCGCGGGCGGCGCACCGGCCACCGGCAACCCGGAGGGGCGCCGCCCGGCCAGCACGAGCGCGAGCCCGCCGACCACCACCAGCGACACCGGCAGCGCGACCAGGAGCAGGGTCGACGGCGCCCGCACTTCCTCGGGGCCCCGCGTGTCCAGCGCCGTGGACAGCGTCAGCAGCAACGCGCCGCACAGCGCGGTGACCAGCACCGCCACCAGCAGTTGGGTCACGGTGCGCGCCCAGTGCGCGGCCACCGCGGGCAGCCTCCGGCCGGCCACGACGAACGCCACCACACCCAGCAACCACAACCCGGCGACCGCGGCCAATCCGACCGTGATCAGCGGTTCGGTGGCCAACGTGCTGACCACCGGCCTGCCGCCACCGCCCTTGTTCGCGATCCGTGCGGGCAGGCGGTCGACCCAGCCCGACACCACCACAGCGGTCACACCGACCACCGCGCCGGGCACGAGGACGAGGCCGGTCAGCCACCGAAAGGTCTGGTTCACGCGAACGCCTCCCTGATCAGGGCGACGACCTCGTCGGCGCCCATCCCGATCCGCCGGGCCGTCACCGCGACCTCCCGCACCGCGTCGGCCAGCCGTGCCCGCTCGTCCGGCCCGGCCGAGGTGACCACCGCACCCCGTCCCCGCCGCAGCTCGATCAGCCCTTCGTCCCGCAGCGCCGCGTAGGCCCGCAGCACGGTGTGCATGTTCACCCCGAGCGACGATGCGAGCTCCCGCGCGGGCGGCAGCCGCTCGCCCGGGCCCAGGGTGCCGTTGATCAGCGCGTTCCGGACACAGGCGGCGATCTGGTCTCCCAGCGGCGTGCTGCTGCTGGGGTCAACCCGGAAGAGCATGTTCTAATTCTTATAGAACAAGTCTGGTTTCGTCAACGGGCGGGCGGCCCGTGCCGGGGGAACCGGGGCGGACGAATCGCCGCCCGCCCCGGTTGCCGATCAGGCGGTGGTGCAGGTGATGGCGGACGGGGTGGGGTTGCCGCCCGTGAACGAGCCGATGAAGCCGAACGTGGTGGTGCCGTTGGCGTTGAGGGTGCCGTTGTAGCTCGCGTTGCGGACGGTCACCTCCTGGCCGCTGGTGGAGGACACGCCGTTCCACACGTTGCCCAGCCGCTGCCCCTCGGCGAGGGTCCACCTGACGGTCCAGCCGGTGATGCCGGCGGTGCCGGTGTTGCGGACGGTGACCTCTCCCTGGAAGCCGCCGTTCCACTGGCCGACCACCCGGTAGGTCGCCGCACAGCCGGAGGTGTTGCCGCCCGTGGTGGTCGTGGTCGTGACCGGGGTGCCGCCGAGCGCCTCGTACACGGCCCAGTACGACGGCTTCTTGGTGAAGTTCTCGTCGTAGATCAGCGCGGCGCCCTCGCCGGGGAACACCGAGGGGACCCACGAGTAGCCGTCGGAGAAGTCCCACACCGTGATGCCGACGCACCGGGTCACGGCCAGGCAGGCGTTGACGACGGTGCGGTAGTCGGCCGCCTGCTGGGCGTCCTTCGCCGCGTCGCGGGGCGTGCGCATGCGGATGTCGAGTTCGGTGATCGCGACGTCCACGCCGAGGTCGGCGAAGCGCTGGATGTTCTGCCGCACCGTGCTCGGGACCTGGCCGAGGATCAGGTGCGCCTGCAGGCCGACGCCGTCGATCGGGATGCCCTGCTGCTTGAACGACTTCACCATGTCGTACATGGCGTCGCTCTTGGCGTTGACGCCTTCCACGTTGTAGTCGTTGTAGTAGAGCTTGGCGTTCGGGTCGGCGGCACGGGCGGCCTTGAACGCCTCGGCGATGTAGCTGTCGCCGATCTTCTGCTGGAACACCGACTGCCGCCGGGTGCCGTCCTCCTCGAACGCCTCGTTGACGACGTCCCAGTGCACGACCTCGCCCTTGTAGTGCCCGGCCACGTTGGCGATGTGGTTGCGCATCACCCCGAGCAGCTCACCGGCGGGCACGTCGTTGACCCAACCGGGGAGCTGGTTGTGCCACACCAACGTGTGACCGCGCACGATCTGGTCGTGCGCCTGGGCGAACGCGACGATCCGGTCGGCCTGGGTGAAGTCGAACTGCCCTCGGCTGGGTTCGGTGTACTGCCACTTCTGGGTGTTGCCGACGGTGATCTGGTTGAACTCGCTGCCCAGCACGGCGGTGTAGGGCGCGTTGTCCAGCGTCGGGTTGTCCGTGGCGGAGCCGAAGTAGCGGCCCTTGGCGGCGGCGAGCTGCCCCAGGGTCGGGCCGGGCTCGGCCGTCGACGGCGCGGCCACCGCCATGCCGACGGCGAGCGTGCCCACGACGGCGGCGGCTGTCGCGGCGAGGACGCGACGGGCACGGCCTGCTGGTGCTGACATGTGTCGTCTCCTGACATCGGTGTCGGGACCGGCCGCACGGGTGAAGGCGGGCAAGTGGCGGCCGGTGGACCATCCACTCCGAAAGTTTCGACTAACCCCCCGAATGTTAACGCGGCCGACAGTAAGGCCGGTCACGTCGACCGTCAAGGCGTTCGGGCGCCGAGCCGAACGGTTCGGGCCGGGGAGACCGCACTAGACTTCCGCCATGGCCTCCACCGGACGCCCGACCGATGCCGCCGGGCGCGGTGGCGCGACCATCGCGCGCATCGCCGAGCTGGCGGGCGTGTCCACCGCCACGGTGTCCAAGGTCGTCAACGGGCACGCGGAGGTCGCCCCGGTCACCCGCGCGCTGGTCGAGAAGGTGATCCGGGAGCACGGGTACCGGAGGCAGAAGAAGCCCAACCGCGCCACGCTGGTCGAACTGGTGCTGCACGAACTCGAAGGCGCCTACGCGATGGAGGTCATCAAGGGCGTGGAGCGCGTGGCGAGCGAGCACGAACTCGCCGTCGTGCTCACCGAGCTGCACGGCCGCCACACGCCCGGACGCACCTGGATCGAAGGCGTGCTGGCCCGCAAACCCGCGGGCGTGATCACCGTCTTCTCCGCGCCGAACCCCGCCCAGCAGGCGCAGCTGGCGAGCCGCGGCATCCCGTTCGTGCTGGTCGACCCCACCAGCGACCCGGGACAGGAGTTCCCGACCGTGGGCACCAGCAACTGGAACGGCGGCCTGTCCGCGACCCGCCACCTGCTCGACCTCGGGCACCGGCGCATCGCCGCCATCACCGGCCCCTCCCACGCGCTGTCCAGCCGGGCCCGCCTCGACGGCTTCCGCGCCGCGCTGGACGCCGCCGAGGTCCCCGTCGACCCGGAGCTGGTCCGCGTCGGCGACTTCAACGTCGTGGACGGCCTCGCCCACGGCCGTGACCTGCTGCGCCTCGACGACCGCCCGACGGCGATCTTCGCGTTCAACGACGCGCAGGCCATCGGCGTGTACCAGGCGGCGCACGAAGCCGGCCTGCGCATCCCGCAGGAGCTCAGCGTCGTCGGCTTCGACGACCTGCCACCGGCGCGGTGGGCCATCCCCGCCCTGACCACCGTCCGCCAGCCGCTCAGCGACATGGCGGCGGCGGCCGCGGACATGATCGTCGGCCTCACGCAGGACACGCCACCGGCCCAGCCCCGGATCATGCTGGCCACCGAGCTGGTGGTGCGGGCGAGCACGGCCCCGCCCGCGTAGCACCCGGAAACGTCACGGGCGAGTGGCCGAACGGTAAGTCCGCGGTGGCCGCCCCTCACCCTGCCGGGCGACCACCGGTGTGGCCGGACTCCGCGCGGTCCCGGTTCAGCGCCCGCCGGGGTTGGCGCGCGTGATGGTGTCGTCGTCGAACCGGACCGACGCCACCACTTCGGCCCTGTTCGCGTAGTCGACCGGCGGGATCGCGCGCAGCGCCCGCGCCGTGATCTCGTCCCCCCGTTCCTGGGCCGCGTAGATCAGCTCGTCCTTGTTCGCGGGGAAGTCGACCTCCTTCAGGCAGTCCGCCAGCCGGTCGCGAGTGGTGTATGCGGACATCGCCACCTCCGTGCGTTCCCGATACGAGCCCGTGTCGGGGCCATACCCGCTCTCACGTCCGGGAAACGCCGGCCCGCACGACCGTGAGACCCGGGCGGGTGAGCCGACCCCTGCCACCGATGTGCACTTTTGTTGACTCCGCGATGACAGGCCGGGATCCGTGCCGGATTTCGTTGGATTTCGATTGACAACGTTGACCGACCCTGGACAGCCCGGTGTACCCGACGTTACGGTCAGGTCACCGATGTTTGCGTAAACACCGCCTCGCTTTCCCCGACCGGCTGACGGCCGCCGCCACCGCTCAGCGATGACCGACTCCCGACAGGAGCATTCATGATCAACCGCAGAACGGTGTTGGCCGCGGCCGGTGTCGCGGCGGCGAGCGGCGCGCTGGGCACGGGCACCGCCCGCGCCGACGCCACCATCGGCGTGAACCCCGGCGTCAACTACGGCACCTGGGAGGGCTGGGGCACCTCCCTCGCCTGGTGGGCCAACGTGTTCGGCGACCGGGACGACTTCGCCGACCTGTTCTTCACCACGAAGACCGTCACCTACAACGGCGTGGCCATGCCCGGTCTCGGCCTGAACATCGCCCGCTACAACCTCGGCGCGTCCAGTTGGAACGCGGTGAACGGCGAGCGCATGGTCGCCTCACCGAACATCCCTCGGTTCAAGCAGATCGAGGGCTTCTGGCAGGACTGGAACAACGAGGACCCGAACTCGGCGGCGTGGAACTGGAACGCCGACGCCAAGCAGCGCGCCGCCCTGGTCAAGGCCACCCAGCGCGGCGCGATGAGCGAACTGTTCGCCAACTCGCCGATGTGGTGGATGTGCCTCAACCACAACCCTTCCGGCGCGGCGAGCGCGAGTGACACCAACCTCCAGCCGTGGAACCACCGCCAGCACGCCCACCACCTGGCCGTCACCGCGCGCCGCGCCCGTGACCAGTGGGGCGTGAACTTCCGCACTGTCGACCCGTTCAACGAGCCGTCCTCCAACTACTGGCACGCCAACGGCACCCAAGAGGGTTGCAAGATCGACGCCACGACGCAGCGCAGCGTGCTGGCCCACCTGCGC
This sequence comes from Saccharothrix sp. CB00851, assembly GCF_001905065.1. NCBI lineage: Bacteria > Bacillati > Actinomycetota > Actinomycetes > Pseudonocardiales > Pseudonocardiaceae > Saccharothrix > Saccharothrix sp. CB00851. The sequence goes on along the minus strand of NZ_LWLC01000056.1, from coordinate 240,520 downwards.
ACCGAGCTCAACCGGCAGGGCCTGAGCGGCACGAGGATCTCCGCGTCCGACGAGACCGGCTACGACCTGGCCCGCACCACCTGGAACAGCTTCGACGCCACCACCAAGGGCCTGGTGAACCAGGTCAACGTGCACGGCTACCAGGGCACCGGCGGCCGACGCGACCTGCTGTCCAGCGACGTCCGCGCGGCGGGCAAGGTGCTGTGGAACTCCGAGCACGGCGACGGCGACGGTTCCGGCCTGCAGACGGCCCGCTGCCTGCTGCTGGACTTCACCTGGCTGCATCCGACCGCCTGGTGCTACTGGCAGGTCATGGACCCCACCGCCGGCTGGGGCGCCATCAAGTACGACGGCGGCACCCTGCGCGCGGGCGCGGTGGAGACCAAGTACTACGTGCTGGCCCAGTTCACCCGCCACATCCGACCCGGCATGCGCATCCTGGACACGGGCAGCGACCTGGCCGTCGCCGCCTACGACGCCACCGCGCGCCGCCTGGCCATCGTGGCCGCCAACACCGGCTCCGCGCAGACCCTCACCTTCGACCTGTCCCGCTTCGGCCAGGTACCCGACGGCGTGGTCACGCGCTGGTCCACCACCACCGCGGGCGGCGACCGGTACGTCCAGCGCCGGGACACCCGCGTCGGCGGCAAGGTCCTCCGGGTCCCGTTCGGCGCCGGTCAGGTGCAGACGTTCCAGGTCGACGGCGTGGTGGCCTGAACCCTCCACCGAAAAGCGCGGGATCGGCATCGGCGTGGTCTCCGCGGGCGCGGGCGTCGGCACTGCGGCCGGTCCGGCGGTGGGCGGTCTGGTCGGGCAGTGGCTCGGCTGGCCGGCGCTGTCCTGGATCATGCTGGTGGTCGCCCTGGTGCTGGTGCCGCCGGCGCTGCGCGTGCTCCCGGACGACTCGCCGGCGGGCCGCGGCCCGATCGACATCCCGGGCGGCATCCTGCTCGGCCTCGGCGCGGGCCTGGTCCTCGGCATCGGCTTCATCCTGGTGATGACGACCCTCATCGGCGCCGCGGCGGCCGAACTGCCCGGCGACCAGGTCGGCGTCGGCCTCGGCGTCCTCCAGGGCGTCCAGTTCCTGGGCGCGGGCACCGGTCCGGCGGTGTTCGGCGTGCTGGTGTCCGCCCGGCTGGAGAGCGGCGCCGGCGCGGTCAACCCCTTCTACCCCCGAGCCCGAGGGTGCCGCGTACTCCGACGTGTTCCCGGCCATGGCGGTGGTCGTTGTCCTCACGCTGGTCGTGGCGTCGCGGATGCGCCCGTCGGCGGCGCCCGCGCCGTCGGCTCGGGAGGCCGGGACCATCCACTGAAGACACTTCGGATCGGTGTACACGGCCAAGAGGGGGACCACGTGGACGAGTCACGACGGGTGGCGTTGGTCAGCGGCGGGGCCGGGGGACATCGCTCCCCCGGCCCCCTTTCGTCCACAGCGGACCCGGGATGTTTTCTTGATCGATGTTGGCGATAACATAGAGCCCGGACCACGCCCGCCAAGCGCAGGAAACGCTCACCCCTTCGAACTGGTTCGACCAGCGCGCTGCTGCTGTTAGCGATAACAGGAGGCTTGCCGGCGCCGGAGACCTCTCGTATGGTTCCAGGGAGCGTTCCCGGCCGGTTGGTACCCGGCACCCGCCCGGTCGCGCTTGACGATTCCTGCTCGCAAGGAGGCGAAGCATGGGTCCGCGCACGTCCAGAGCCGCCGGGCTGCCGTGTTCCGACAGCCCCGCGCCACGCCCGTCAGCCCATCGGCGACCGAGGTCCGCGCACCCCCGCTGAGCCCAGCACCCACGCTCCTCGCCCCGGCACCGCCGTGGCGTCGGGCTCAGTGCTGCCCGTCCACACCCACGCCGCCAGCTCGCCGCCACCACCCCCCAACCCGAGGAATTCGAGGAAACCGTGGTCGCATTGAGAAAACTGGCCTTGACGCTGTTGACCACAATGGCCGTGACGGTCGCACTCGCGCCGCACGCGTCGGCCTACCCCGGACCGGGTCGCGTGACCGGTGACGTCGGGGTGCACGACCCGAGCGTGGTCAAGCGCCCGGACGGGAGCTACCTGGTGGCGCACACCGGGAACAACATCGCGCTGAAGACCTCCACCGACCGCACCGCCTTCCGCAACGCGGGCTCGGTGTTCCCCAACGGCGCCTCCTGGACCACCACCTACACCAACGGCAGCCGCAACCTCTGGGCGCCGGACATCTCCTACCGCAACGGCCAGTACTACCTGTACTACTCGGCCTCCACGTTCGGCTCGAACCGGTCGGCGATCTTCCTGGCCACCAGCCCCAGCGGCAACTCCGGCACCTGGACCCACCGCGGCCTGGTCATCGAGTCCCGCACCAGCGACAACTTCAACGCCATCGACCCCGACCTCGTGGTGGACGACCAGGGCCGCTGGTGGCTCAGCTTCGGCTCGTTCTGGTCGGGCATCAAGATGATCGCGCTCAACCCGTCCACCGGCCTGCGGTCCGACTCCACGATCCGCTCCATCGCCGGCCGCAACGGCGGCGCGATCGAGGCGCCGAACATCTTCAAGAAGGGCTCCTACTACTACCTGTTCGTCTCGTTCGACCGCTGCTGCCAGGGCGCGGCGAGCACGTACCGCGTGATGGTGGGCCGTTCGACCAGCGTCACCGGCCCGTACGTCGCCCGCAACGGCACGGCCATGACCTCCGGCGGCGGCACCGAGATCCTCGCCGGCCAAGGCAGCGTCCACGGCCCCGGCCACCAGGACGTGTTCGCCGACACCGACAACGACATCCTCGTCTACCACTACTACGCCGACAACAACGCGTCACTGCTGGGCATCAACTGGCTCGGCTGGGACTCCGCCGGCTGGCCCTACGTCCGCTGACGACCGGTAACCCGTGCAACGTCGCAGGGAGCGCACCTTGACACCGATCAGCAGAACCGGCCGCCGGACGCCTCTCGTCCTCCTGGCCACCGCCGCGTTCATCGGCGGCATCACCTCGGCCCTACCACCCACGGCCGCCGCGGCCGTGGTGGACACCACCGCGTCCTACGTCCTGGTCAACCGCAACAGCGGCAAGGCGTTGGACGTCTACGACCTCGCCACGAACGACGGCGCGCGGATCTCGCAGTACACGCGCAACGACGGTGCGTGGCAGCAGTGGCAGTTCGTGGACTCCGGCGGCGGCTACTACCGCCTGAAGTCCCGGCACAGCGGGAAGGTGCTGGACTTCCCGTCCACGGCCGACCGCACCGGTCTGGTGCAGAACACCGACGCCAACCGCACCGGTCAGCAGTTCCGGCTCGCCGACTCCGCCGGTGGGTACGTCCGGCTGCTCAACCGCGCCAGCGGCAAGGCCGTCGACGTGCTGGACTTCTCCACCGCGAACGGCGCGCAGGTGATCCAGTGGCCGGACACCGGTGGCACGAACCAGCAGTGGCAGCTGGTGAGGCTGGGCGCGCCCGCACCGGGCACGTTCACCAACCCGATCAAGCGCAACGGCCCGGACCCGTGGCTGCAGTACCACAACGGGTACTACTACCTGGCCACGACGACCTGGAACTCCACGATCACGATGCGCCGGTCCCGCACGCTGGCCGGCCTGTCCACCGCGGCCGACCAGGTGATCTTCAACCTGACCAGGCCCAACGGGTGCTGCAACATGTGGGCGCCGGAGTTCCACCTGCTCAACGGGCGTTGGTACCTGTACTACGTGGCCGGGCAGAACGTCCCGGACTTCAACCCGACGCAGCGGCTGCACGTGCTGGAGAGCGCAGGCACCGACCCGATGGGCCCGTACAGCTTCAAGGCCGACCTGGGCAACACCTGGGAGCTGGACCCGAGCATCCTGCAGCACAACGGCCGGCTGTACCTGCTGGGCAGCGCGACCGACGGGACGCAGTCGCTGACCATCACCCCGCTGTCCAACCCGTACACGATCAGCGGCTCCCGCCGCACCATCTCCCAGCCGACCCTGTCCTGGGAACGCCAGACCCACCCGGTCAACGAGGGCGGCGAACCGCTGTACCACAACGGCCGCACCATGATCGTGTACTCGGCCAGCGCCTGCTGGGGCCCGGACTACAAGCTGGGCCTGCTCACCCTCACCGGCACCGATCCGCTCAACCGGGCGCACTGGACCAAGTCGCCCAACCCGGTGTTCCAGCGCAACGACGCCAACGGCGTCTACGCACCCGGCCACAACGGGTTCTTCAAGTCACCGGACGGCACCGAGGACTGGATCGTCTACCACGCCAACGACTCGGCGAGCGGCGGCTGCGACATGAACCGCTCCACCCGCGCCCAGAAGTTCACCTGGAACGCGGACGGCACACCGAACTTCGGCACCCCGGTCCGCCTCGGCACCACCCTCACCGCGCCCTCGGGCGAACCCGCCAACTGAAACCGCACCGCGGTTTCCCCACAGGTGCCGGTGGTCCCCCGACCACCGGCACCTGCCGGCTCAGTCGTCCTTCGCCACCTTGCCGATCGCGATCGTGGCCAGCGCGGTCGCACCGCCTTTGACGTTCGCGCCTTCGGTCTGGTTGGAGTAGACGATCGAGTAGACGACGTTGTGGTAGCGGACGACGACCTCCACCGACCAGTCGACCTTCTTCTGCTCCACGAGCAGGGCGTCGTCGGCGTCCTCCACGTTCACCGCGACCGCTCTGGTCCGCACGCGCCGGTCCAGGTGTTCCTTGGCCCGGTCCACGCCGGACATCTTCAGGTTCGCGTGGTAGACGTAGCTGGTGACGATCACGTGCGCCGGCCGGACCTTCTGCTTGGTGAAGTCCGGGTTGTTCCACGCGCACTGGCCCTGGTCGTACGACTCGCCGGGCCCCGGGTTGGCCGAGCCGACCTCGTAGTCCATCCGGCCGGGGATGTACGGCGCCACCTCGGCCTCGTCGAACATCGCGCAGCCGATCGGCGCCTTCTCCAGGTCCTGGGACGAGTCCACGACCGGCTTCGCCTTGGCCGAGTCGTCCAGTCCGCGGTACACGAAGTACCCACCGACCCCCAGCCCGAGCACGAGCACGATGACCAACACCGCGACCAGCGGCCCCTTCCCGCCGCTTCGGGGAGGCGGTCCACCCGGCATGCCCGGCGGGTACTGGTGCGGATGACCGGGAGGCGCCCCAGCTCCCGGCCCCAGCCCGGGTACCTGCCCCGCCCCCGGCCCGAACCCTGGTCCCGCCCACGGCCCCACTCCCGGCCCTGGTCCCACTCCCGGCCCTGGTCCCAGCTGCGGCCCCGGTCCCACTCCCGGCCCCACTCCCGGCCCCGGCCCCGGCTGCGGCCCTGGTCCCGCTCCTGCCCACGGCCCCGGGCCTTGCTGCGAGTGCGGCCCTGGCCCCGGATGCGGCCCTGGCGGCGGGCTTGGTTGCGGGTGCGGTCCTGGTCCCGGCTGCTGTCCGTACTGCCCGCCTTGCGGAGGGAACTGCGGGTAGTGCGGTGGCGCACCGGGGTGCGTCATCAAACCTCCTCGACCAGGGCCTTCGGGAACTCGGCGAACGGGGACCCGCGCGTCACGGCGGTCGCTGCGGACCGCCCGCCGACCCGTCAACGGACCGCGCCTACCCCACCAAGGCGCGGTGCGCAGGCGGGAGTCCGCCGGCGGTGTCCGGGTGCCGACCGTAACCGGGCAGCGGTCCGCGCGGTGTCCGGTGAACGCCCTACAGCGCGGTGTCGGTCTGGTTGAGTTCCGCGAGCGTGACCAGCCCGTCGTCCAGGGCCCGGCTCACGAGCTCGCTCTTGGTGCGCGCGGTCCGCCCGACGTTCGCGTACTTCACCCGCACCCTGGTGATGTGCGTGTCGACCGTCTTCACGGTGATGTTCAGCTTGGCGGCGACGAGTTCCTTGGACGACGAGGTGAACCACGCCCGCAGCACTTCCGCCTCGCGCGGGGACAGGCGCGGCCGGTCGGGGGCGTCGTCGGCGACGAGCGCGCCGGACAGCGACGGCGCGGTGTAGGGCAGGCCCTGGGCGGCGGCCCTGATGGCGGGGATCAGGTGGTCGAGGCCCTCGCGCTTGGTCAGGTAGGCCAACGCGCCGAGGTCGACGCACTTGAGCGCGGTGGCGCTGTCCGCGTGCTGCGAGTAGACGACGACCCGGCGGCCGTTGTCCACCAGCCTGCGCAGCTCGGCGAAGTCCGGTCGACCGGGCACCAGCTCCAGGTCGAAGATCACCACGTCCGCGACGGCACCGGGGCCGGTCCACACCGCGGCGAGCCGGTCGCCCGCGTCGACCAGGCGGATCGGCGGCACGGCCTGCTCGCACCAGTACCGGACGCCCGCGGTGATCGCCGCGTGGTCGTCCACGATCACCGCCGTGATCACCTCATCGGCTGCCATTCGGCCTCCACCCAGGTAGTTCCCCCGTGGCCGAGCACCTCGACCCGCACGCCGGGCGTCGCCGGGCTCGGCGGCACGACCTCCTCGCAGTCCGCGACCACGTTGACCGACACCAGTTCCCGGTCGCCGACCACGGTGACCCTCGCCCACGAACCGGCCGTCGCGAGGGCGGTGAGCGCGGCGTCGGTCAGGTCGCGCCGGACGGCGACCGGCGGTGTCGGCCAGTCGCCTCGTGCCTCCAATTCGACCACGACGCCCTTGCGGTCGGCGATGTCGGCGCAGTGGCGCAGTTCGTGCAGCAGGGGGTTGGTCACCACGTCCGTTTCCGCGCACAGCCTCCGCACCCGGGCGGCCTCGATCGCGCCGCGGCGCTGGACCTCCGGGTCCCGCGGGCTCAGCGAGCCGTCGGCGAGCCTTTCCAGCAACGGGATCGCGCCCGCGGACAGCTCGGCGAACCGCTGCTGCCTGCGCCGGTGCGACTGCACCGCGACGGCCTCCGCGGTCCGCAACCGCTCGACCTCGGCGGCCGCGGTCGCGGCTTCGGCGCCGAGCCGGTGCAGCACGGACGCCACCACGGCCACGCACAGCGGGAAGCCGATCACGGTGACCGAGCCGGTGGCGAGCCGGGCCAGGTCGCCCTTGTGCACGTCGTCGAACAGCAGCATGTGCGACAGCGCGATCAGCTCGTGCGCCCACAGGAACACCGCGATCGTCCGCAGTGGACGGTCCAGCAGCACCACCAGGCCGACCCAGTTGGCCGCGCCGAACGCCCAGTCCACGCTGCTCGCGGTGCGCTCGTCGGGCAGGGTCGCGGTGGCCGCCGCGAACGCGACCAGGACCGCCGCGACGGCGGGCACGCGCAGCCGACCCCAAGGTCGGCGCCGGACCAGCAGCACCGCTTCGACCGCGAGCACGGCGACCAGCACGGCCCACGCCGTCAGCTGGACGAGCGGGAAGTCGTGGGCAGCCCACCGGCGCACCAGGTTGGCGAGGCCGAGCCCGCCGACCACCACCGCGGTGACCAGCAGGGTCGCGACCCGCAGACCCGACAGCAGCTGCACCCGGACCGTGTCACTCATCGCGATCACGCCACTCCAGCCGCACCACGGTGCCCGCGCCTGCACCGGACAGGACCGTCGCCGTGCCGCCGATGCGGCCCAACCGGCCGTGCACCGACTCCCGCAGCCCGCGTCGCGTGGCCGGGACCTCGTCGGGTGCGAAACCCCGGCCGGCGTCGGCGATCTCCAGCCGCAGCCGCCGTTCGTCGCCGTCGAGCCGGACGGTCGCCCGCGTGGTGCCCGCGTGCCGCCGGACGTTGTTCAGCGCTTCACGGCTCGCGTCGGCGAACACCGTCGCCACGTCGGACGGCAGCGGCAGCCGGGTCGGCGCGTCGAACTCCACGTCCAGGTGCACGGCCTCCACCTCGGTGCGCAGCAGCCGCACGAGGTCGACGTGCCGGGGCAGGTCCGTGCGGCCGGAGCGCAGCCTCTCCAGGTCACGGCGCGCCTGCGCCGCCAGCCAGGTGCTGCCGGCGGGCACCTGCCCGCTGCCGACCATCAGCAACGTCGCCGCGGCGGTGTCGTGCAGCGATGCCGCGAACTCCCGCTCCTCCGCCCGCAGGGCCGCCGCGACCGACGAGTCCCGCCGCGCCCGCGCCGCCTCGGCGGCGGCACGGTCGGCCCGTTCGGCGGCCCGCCGCACCAGCAGCCACGCCACCCGGGACAGCCCGGCCGCCACCAGAATCCAGACCTGCGAGACCACCAAGTCGCGATCGGCGCCCTCCACCCGGGTGACGACCAGCAGCCCGCCGTCGACCACCAGGGCCGCGACGACACCCGCCGGCAGCGACGTGTGCCACTGGTAGGTCACGCAGGCGAACGTGACGAGGAGCCTGATCCACCCGTAGTTGGTGTGCTGCACGGCGTCGGTCACGAAGATGCTCCCGGACACGCCGAGCAGCACCACCACGTCCACCACGACCGGCAGCCCGCTCTCGGTCCGCTGGAGCCACCACCCGTACCCGCAGGTCCACACGATCGCGACGCCGACGGTGAGCGCGGTGGCCGGCAGTTGTTCCGGTTTCACCCTGAGCAGGGCGATCGCGCAGATCGGCAGCACCGTCGCCAGCCGCACGACCACCGCGTACCGACGGCCGAACCGCCGCAGCAGGAGTTCGGCCTGCCCCGCCATTCCCCCACCCCGCCTCGCACTCGCCCCGGCACTCGTGCCGCGACGACGTTACCGGCACCGGGTCCGCGTGGGACACGCAGGTCAGGGCCTCGCCCTCGGCCGAACGGCGGTTCCGCACCCGGTCAGAGCCCGACCCGGCCGGTGGCCCTGGCCGACGCGGCGATCGCGGGCCGGTTCGCGGTGCCGATCCCGGATGGACGCGACGTGGTTCTCGACCGTGCCCGGGCCGACCCGACCTTCGCTTCGCCCTCGCCCGCCGGTGCACCGCGGCGGAGTGGGGCGCCTGGCTGCCGGGGTGCTTCCGGCCGGTATGGGGCTGTCGCCACCGTCTCGTACCGGCGACGTCGACTGGCGCCTATGGGTGCATCCGCTCCCACCTGACCCGCCACTTCCGCCGGATGCTGGGCACCACCCCCGGCGCCTACGCCCGGTCGGGCGTCACCCGGACGTCCCCGCGACGACGCACGTAGACCGTTCCGGCCGACCTGCTAGGCGAGGCCGAGCATCCTGGTGCAGCGGTGGATGGACTCCGCCGGGCCGTCCACCTTCACGTCACCGGTCACGATGGCGTCGAACGGGGTGAGCAGCCGGGCCCCGATGCGCACGAACACGCCCGCCGCGCAGGTGATCGTCAGATCGGGCGTCTCGACCGGCCCCAGGACGAACGAGATCTCGCCGCCGCGCACCTCGATGGCGTAGCTGCTGTCGCCGACGCGGAACTCGTAGGTCTCGTCCACGTCCGGGACGTGGTCGTGGTCGATCATCGCCTGGAGCGCGAGGAAGCCCCACTCGTCGCGGACGGCCTTCTTGCTGTCCTCCTCGGCCAGGAAGCCCATGCCCCACTTGGCCAGCGCCAGCACCGGCTCGCGCAGCTCCGCGCCCTTCCCGGTGAGCCGGTACATCCGGCCGCGCGAGTCGCCCTCCACCGGCAACTGCTCGATCACCCCGTGCTCCGACAGCATCCGGAGCCGGTCGGTGAGCAGGTTGGGCCCGATGCCCGGCAGGTTCTCCAGCAGGTTGTTGAAGCGCATGGGCGAGATCAGCAGCTCGCGCACGATGAGCAGCGTCCACCGCTCACCGACCACGTTCAGCCCGCCGGCCAGCCCGCAGAACTGGCCGTAGTCACGCCGAACGCCCATGGTGCGCCGAGCCTTCCTCGCAGGGGTAACTGACAAGTCGGATAGTAGCATCACGCACAGTGCGTTCAGCACCCACACCGCGATGCGGACGGGCTACATCCCACTCTCCCTACAAGACACCGGGAGAACCGCTCACCGAGTTCACTCACGCCAGCCGCTACACACCCCACCCTAGCGCCGATCACTTCATAATCAATAGTGACTAAGCCGCGCACTTGTTCTGGTCCGGAGAGAGCGCGGCGCGCACCTGACGGCTCAGTTCGCCGCCGCGGACGAGGTCGGTCGCCCTCTCCAGGTCCGGCGTCTGGTAGCAGTCGTCGCCCAGCGGCGCGATGTGCCGGCGGACCGCCTGGTGCAGCCGCTCGGTGCCCGCGCCCAACGGGAAACCGGTCATCTTGTCCTTGATCAGGTCGATGCCCTGGGCGGCCATGAGCACGTGCACCGCCAGCACGGTCTCCAACCGGTCCAGGTTGGCGTGCAGGGCGCGCACCGAGGCCATCGCCATCGTGTTGTGGTCCTCCTGCCCGAACTTCGCCGGACGGGACAGCGTGCCGGCGGGCGTGGCGAGTTGCTGCATCTCCGGCACCAGCGCCACCGCGACGGTCTGCACCTGCACCAGGCCGGAGTTCAGCCCGACCTCTCCCCCGGCGAGGTTGGCGGGCAGGTGGTAGCTCCACTTGTCGGCCAGCAGCCGCGCGGACAGTTCCTGCGACAGCACGCCGAGGTCGGCGATCTGGGCGTTGAGCGAGTCGATCTCGTGGCCGAGCAGCGCGGCGTCCCAGTTGCCGCCCATGACGAACTCGTACCCGCCGCCCGCCTTGGGGAACACCAGCGGATTGGACGTCGAGGCGTTGGCCTCGCGCTCGATGTGGCCCCGGGCGTCCGCCAGCCGCTGCCGCAGCGCGCCGACGATGTGCGGGGTGGCGCGGATCGACACGGCGTCCTGGATGCGCGGGCTCTCGTCACCGCTCGCCTTGCGCCCCTCGTCGGTCATCCACCCCGTGCCGCAGATCAACGCCTGGTGACGCGGGCCGCCTCCACCTCGGCGGGGATGCGGCGCTCGTCGTGGGTGCGGGCGTCGAACGCGCCCTGCTCGGCCCGGGTCGCCTCCAGGAACAACGCGAACGCGCCGTCGTAGGTGTCGAGCAGCCGTTCGGCGCGCACCACCGCGTCGACGTACCGGGCGGCCACCACGCTGCTGCCGCTGATCAACGGCAGCGCTTCGCCCTGCTTCAGCTGGAACGCGGGCTCGAGCCCGGCCGCGGCGAGGACCTCGGGCGCGGGCCCTTCGCGGCCCTCGAAGCGGGCGGGCGCGGGTTCGCCGGTGAGCACCAGTCCCGCCGCCGCCATCGGTTGCAGGTCACCGGTGCCCAACGACCCGATCTCCGGCATCCGCGGCGTCACGCCCGCGTTGACCAACTCCAGCATCCGGTCCACGATCTCCGGCCGCACGCCCATCGCACCGCGTGCCATCGTGTTGGCCCGCAACACCAACGCCAACCGCGCCACCCGGTCGGACAGCGCGGGGCCGACGCCGGCGGCGTGCGAGCGCAGCACCCTGCGCTGGAACTCCACCCGGTCCGCCTCGGGCAGCGGCTGGTCCTTCAACGGGCCCAGCGCCTGGTTCCACCCGTACACCCGTTGCCCGGCGGCCAGCGCCTCCTCGGCACCCTGCCTGGTGGCGATCATCGCCTGGCGCGACTTGAGGCCGAGGCGCACGGTCACCCGGTCGGCTTCGAGCACCTCCACCATCCGGTCCCAGGTCAACGAATCGCCGTCCAGTTCGAGCGAGTGGCCTTGGTGCTGCCGGGTCACGAGCTCGGCCGGTGCGGCGGCCGTGCTCGACACCGTGACGGCACCGACGGCGAGGACGACCAGGAAAACGCCACGGGACCAGCATTCGTTCTCCTCCGTCGGGCACGGATCGGGGTATCGCCGGCCGATCTTGGCACCGCTCTTTCCGGGAGGCCGGACGTGCGCGGGCGAACCGAGCGATCGGGTGACGCCGTCCGCCAATCGATACGCCCGGCGGCAACCCTTCTCGTTGCGCGGGTTGTTCGCTACGGTCGCTTTGGGAGCGCTCCCAGACGTCGACCCGTGGAGGCAAAGGTGCGGACCACCCGTCAACGCCCGGCGGTGGCCGGTGCGGTCGTGGCCGCGGTGGCCGCGTCCCTGACCACCGTCGCCGTCACCACCGCGCCCGCGCAGGCGGCCGCCGGGTGCCGGGTCACCTACCAGGTGGCGAGCCAGTGGGCGGGCGGTTTCGGCGCGAACGTCACCGTCACCAACCTCGGCGACCCGATCCCGAGTTGGCGGCTGACGTGGTCGTTCGCCGCCGGCCAGCGGATCGGGCAACTGTGGAACGGCACCGTGCGCCAGTCCGGTGCGCTGGTCGAGGTCGACAGCGTCTCCTGGAACGGACGCCTGGCCACCGGTGCGAGCGCGGGCTTCGGCTTCACCGGCTCGTGGACCGGCTCGAACCCGGTGCCCACCGACTTCGCGCTCAACGGCACGCCGTGCACCGGAACCACCGTCACCACCACCACGACCACTCCCCCGGTGTCCGGCATCCTCGACCGGACGCACACCGTGGGCCGGGTCCGCGCCACCGCGGACACCGCGCGGTACACGTGGCCGGGCATCTACTTCGAGAGCCGGTTCCGCGGCACCGGCGTCGGGATCGTGCTCAACGACCCCAACAACGACTACGACGTCCAGGTCGACGGCACCACCGTCGCCGGCCTGATCACGCCCGGCCGGGTCACCCGGTGGATCACCGGCCTGACCGACGCCGAGCACACCGTCCGCCTGGTCAAGCGCAGCGAAAGCCCTTGGGCCGCCGGGGAGTTCGGCGGTTTCCTGCCCGCCGCCGGCGGCGAGATCCTCGCCAAGCCCGCCGCCCGCACCCGGCAGGTCGAGTTCATCGGCGACTCGCTGACCGCCGGCTACGGCAACCTCTCCACCACCCGCGACTGCTCGGCCACCGGCGGCGTCGACCGCAACACCAACACCGACCTCGCCTTCGGCCCGCTCGCCGCCCGCGGCCTGGGCGCCGACTACCAGGTCAACGCCCACTCCGGCCGCGGCATGGTGCGCAACTACAACGGCGGCGAGCCCGGCACCAGCTTCCGCACCTACTACGACCGCGGCCTGCAGAACGTCGATGGTGACGTGTGGCGCAACCCGGCCACCTGGCGCCCGCAGCTCGTCGTGGTCGGCTTGGGCACCAACGACTTCTCCACCGCCATCAACCCCGGCGAACCCTGGACCCCCGACAGCCTCACCGCCGCGTACCGGACCGCCTACCAAGGTTTCCTGGACAAGCTGCGCACCCAGTACGGCCCCGACACCGTCATCGTGGTCAGCGCCACCGACCTGTTCGCCACGACCGCCGAACAGGTCGTCCAGGACCGCAACGCCCGCGGCGACAACCGGGTCCGCTTCTGGAACTACGACAACCCGGCCCTCGACCGCCTCGGCTGCGACTGGCACTTCTCCGCCAACGACCACCGCCTCATCGCCGGCCTGCTGACCGACTACATCACCACCCTCCCGCTCGATTGGTGACCGCTACTCGCAACCGACGCCGTCGTTGTCGCGGTCCAAGTCGTACTCGTCCGGGCCGATGACGGTGATCGGCCCGGTCACGTACGCCGGCCCGTTGCCGCTGCCGGGCTTGCAGTCGATGTCGTCAGCGATCGGCACGCACGGCGTGTAGCTGGGGTGGCAGCCCTGGTCCGGCGGGGGCTGCTGCGCCGCAGGCGGCGGTTCCTCGGTCGCCGGCTGTGACTGTGGCTGTGGTTGCGGTTGCGGTTGCGGCTCTGGTCGTGGTTGAGGCTCTGGTTGTGGCTGCGGTACCGGTTCGGTGGTCGTGGTCGTGGTCGTGGTTGTGGTTGTGGTTGTGGTCAACGAGCACACCACCGACCACCCGTTCCACCTGCACAGCTACTCGTTCCAAGTCTTGTCCCGCGACGCTCCGGAACCCCTGCGCGCCGGGCGGGTGGCGGCTGCGCCCGAATGCGATCGTAAGCACAAACCACTTGTTCGAACGCACATAATTTGCGACGGTTGCTCACGTGAAGAGCGCCGACCGACACCGCGTGATCGTCGAACGGCTCCGCTCCGGCGCACAGGTCGCCGTAGCGGAGCTGGCGGCCGTCACCGGCGCGTCGGAGATGACCATCCGCCGCGACCTCGACCTGCTCGCGGCCGGCGGTGTGCTGCGCCGGGTGCACGGCGGGGCGGTGCCGCTCAGCCCGGCGGGCGTGGAGCCACCGTTCACCGCGCGCACCGCCACCGCGAACGCCGCGAAACGCGCCATCGCCGCAGCGGCCGTCGAGCTGGTCCGGGACGGCGAGACGCTCGTGCTGGACAGCGGCACGACGGCGGTCGAGGTCGCCAGGCTCCTGCGCGGCCGCCCGGTCACCGTCATGCCGCTGTCCCTGCACGCGGTGCGTGAACTGCTCGACGCCCCCGAGGTGCGGCTGCTGCTGCCCGGCGGCGAGCCACGACCCGGCGAACTGGCCATGGTCGGCCCGCTGGCGCTGGCGTCCCTGCGCGCGCTGCGGTTCGACGTCGCCCTGCTGAGCCCGTGCGCGTTCGACCTGGACGCCGGGCTCACCTCGCACAACCTGGCCGATGCCGAGGTCAAGCAGCAGGCGATGGCCGTGTCCGGGCGCACGGTCGTGCTCGCCGACAGCACGAAGTTCGACCGCACCGCGCTGGCCCACGTCTGCCCGGCCGACCGGCCGGACGTGCTCGTCACCGATACCGACACCCCTGCCGACGTGCGCGCTGAACTGGTCGCGCGCGGGGTACTCGTGCACGTAGCCGAACGACTGGAGAGCCCGTGACCGCCCCCCTGCCCCGCGCGGCCCGCGTCGCCACCTGGGTCTACTTCACCCTCAACGGCTTCGCCGTCGGTCTGTGGGTGGTGCACATCCCGAACGTGGAACGCGCGACCGGCATCTCGCACAGCGCCCTGGGCGGCCTGCTGCTGGTGCTCGGCGGTGCGGCGTTCATCGGCATGCAGGTCGCCGGCCCGCTCGCCGACCGGTGGGGCCAGCGCAAGCTCCTGCCGGCGGCCGGCGTGCTGCTCGGCATCGCGCTGTTCTTCCCCGGCCTGGCCGACTCGTGGTGGACGTTGGGTCTCGCACTGCTGTTCTTCGGCTTCGGCAACGGCACCATCGACGTGGCGATGAACTCCCACGCCGTGATCGTGGAGCGCGCCTACCCACGGCCGATCATGGCCGCGTTCCACGCCATGTGGTCGATCGGCGGCGCGATCGCGGCCGTGGTCGGCGCGGTCACGCTGGGCGCCGAACTCCCCACCGCCGTCACGTTGGGCGCGTGCGGCGTGTTCACCATCGTGGTGTCGCTGGTCACCGGCCGTTTCCTGGTCGACGGCCGTCCCGAACCGGAGGAGACCACGGCGCACGCCCCCTCCGCGAAGCCGTCCACCAAGCTGGTGTGGCTGCTGGGCGCCATCGCGTTCGCGATGATGCTGGCCGAGGGCGTCGCCAACGACTGGGCCGCGCTGCACGCCGAGGACGTCCTGGGCACGTCCACCAGCACCGCCGCCTTCGCCTACGGCTCGTTCGCCGTCGCCATGACCGTGGGCCGATTCGCCACCGACCGCGTCGCCGCACTCGTCGGCCCCGTCGCGATCGTGCGTTACGGGGCGGCACTGGCGGCGTTCGGCCTCACACTCGTGGTGTTCTCGCCGTGGGTGTGGCTCGCGTTCACCGGCTGGGCGCTGTTCGGCCTGGGCCTGTCCGGCAGCGTCCCCCAACTCTTCTCCGCCGCCGGCAACCTGGACCAGCGGTCCTCGGGCGCCCTGATGGCCCGCGTCGTCGGCCTCGGCTACGTGGGCCTGCTGGCGGGTCCGGCCCTGATCGGCGGCCTGGCCCACTGGATCCCCCTGAACATCGCCTTCCTCGTGCCGGTCGTGCTGTGCCTGCTCGCCGTGGGCTTCGCCAACGTCCTCGCCCCACGCCCCGCACCGACCGGGGAACCCGTCACAGCGCGGTGACCCGCCGTGCGGCGACGCCACGCCCGACCCCCGGTGCCCGTGCACGCGAGCTGGGGCGAACAGCCCTCCGTGACCGACCTCGCCCCGCTACCGCCACCCGGCTCCTCCTGGTGGTGGGACCAGGAGTCCTGCCAGCTGTCCCGCCGCACGCTCACACGATCGGGTGGTTCTCGGGCACTTCGGCCACCGCCGTGCGGCTCAGCACACCGCCGGTTCAGCTCGTCGACCTTCCGCGAAGTCGTTGGCGTCGCGAGGTTTCCGTTGTCGATCGCAACGCTGGAAGCGGGTCGGCCGACGATCGCCCGGTGCGCTACGGTCCTGCCTCACCGGTATCGGGTCGAGGGTTGGGCGTTGACCATGGACGGATTCGAGTTCAGTCGTCGTGCTCTCCTGACCGGCGCCGGCGCCGGCTTGGCCGGACTGGCCCTCCCGGGCGTGGCCGGGGCGCGTGGATCCGGCGCGACGGTGGCCGTCCTGGGTGGTGGGGTCGCGGGGATGACGGCGGCGCACGAGCTGGCCGAACGCGGGTTCGCGGTCACGGTCTACGAACGGCGCGCCCTGGGCGGCAAGTGCCGCAGCATGCCCGTACCCGGCACAGGGCAGGACGGTCGACCGGACCTGCCGGGCGAGCACGGTTTCCGGATCTTCTTCGGGTTCTACCAGGACCTCCCCGACACGTTGCGGAGGATCCCGTTCCCGGGCAACGCCAACGGTGTGCACGACAACCTCGTGTCGGCGACCGAGTTCCTGGCGTCGTTCGCCGGAGGCCGGGAGGACCTGCGCATCCCGCTGGCGCTGCCCGGGCTGGTCGAGCAACTCGCACCGGATGCGCTGCTGCGGCAGGTGCGCGCCGCGGTCGAGACGGTGTTGCACCTGCCGCCGCACGAGGCGGCGGTGTTCGCGCAGCGCATGCTGGTCTATCTCACCAGTTGCGAGGAGCGCCGCCTCGACCAGTGGGAGCACACGCCCTGGCCGGAATTCCTGCGGGCGCACGGGAAGTCGGAGGACTACAAGCGGTTCTTCGTCGACGGCCCCACGCGCGTGCTGGCGGCAACCAGGACCGACAACGCCAGCACGCACACCGCCGGCCTGGTCCTGGAACGACTGGTGTTCGCCCTTCTCGGCCGGGGCACCGAAGGACCGCTGGACCGGGTGCTGAACGCGCCGACGAACGAGGCGTGGATCGATCCGTGGGAGCGGCACCTGCGCGCGCTCGGGGTCGAGTTCCGCATCGGGTGGGCGGTCGAGGACCTGGTCGTGGACCGCGGCCGGATCTCCACCGCGCGCGTCCGCGATCCCGACGGCCGCACGGAGGAGGCCGCCGCCGACTTCTACGTCTGCGCGTTGCCCGTGGAGCACGCCCGACGGGTGTGGAACGAGGACCTGCTGGCGGCTGATCCGCGATTGCGCGCCGCGGCGACGTTGGAGACGCGGTGGATGGTCGGGTTGATGCTCTACTTCGACCGGCCGACCCCCCTGGTCCACGGGCACGTCTACTACCTCCACGCGCCCTGGGCGTTGACCTCGATCAGCCAGGCCGCGTTCTGGCCGGAGCGCGACTTCCGCGCCGACTACGGCGACGGCACCGTTGCCGACTGCGTGTCCGTCATCATCTCCGACTGGGACACCCCTGGTGTGCTGTTCGGCCGTCCCGCGAAGCAGTTGACCGAGGAGCAGCTCGTCCAAGAGGTCTTGACCCAGCTCAAGCAGCACCTCAACGACTCCGGCCGCACCGTGCTCGACGAGTCGTCCCTGGTGACCTGGTTCCTGGATCCGGGTGTGAGCGGGTTGGGCGGTCCGAACCCGGCCAACGCCGACGAGCTCGTCGTGCACCCGGTCGGTTCCTGGCATCGACGCCCCACCGCGCGCACCGCCGTGCCCAACCTCTTCCTCGCGGGCGACTACCTCCAGGTGCCGATCAACGGAGCCAGCATGGAGGGCGCGAACAGCTCCGCCCGCCTGGCGGTGAACGCGCTGTTGGACGAGAACGGGTCCAGCGCTCCCCGCGCGGTAGTGCGCGACCTCTACCGAGCGCCGGAGTTCGAGCTGCTCAAGGCCCAGGACCAGGTGAACTACCGACTCGGGCTACCCAACACCTTCGACATCCTGCCGTCCGCGCTCTGACACGGACGGTGAACGGCCCTCCGGTGGAGCGACCCGAGGGTTGTCGACCGCGACTGCCGGCTGGGAAACCCGGATCGCCCGGCCGACGGCCCGGTCGTGCGGGACAGCGCCCAACCGCTGGACGTGGTGGTCTTCGGCCAGGCCGTGGCACCGGTGCCCGCCGCGCCGGCCGCGATGACGTCCGACCCGACGTGACGTACCGCCCGGTGCCCGACGCGGCGCCGTACCGGACGCTGGTTCTCTGGCCGACGGGCAGCCGGTCGCCGTGGATCGCCCGATCCATCCGGACAGCACGTCTACCCGGCACATGAGCGCCGCGAGCGCTTCGTCGCCCACCAGGTGCCGGATTGCGTGCCGACGCGCCGCGGGCGAACTTCCAGTTTCGCGGGCATGGTCCGGACTGGCTCGCGGCGGCCACTGCCGGGGTTGAATGCGACCGCCGGCGCCTCAATTGTTCACAAGTGTGATCAGCGCCCGTCGATTCTGTTCACAAGTATGACCGCCCGCATCGAACCCCCAGCTGGTCGATGATCAGTTGCACCACCTCCCACCTGAGCATTCGACAGTATTCGATACTTATCCGACGCCAGCCGCCGAAGCCGTTATTGACCGGCCACTTCCGGACCATCTAGCATTCGACGGCAAGCGATTTCCCACAACGATGTGAGGAAGCACCTTGGACGCGCGGTATTGGCCATCGCGTGCCGGTGAATTCTTCGCCAGCGGGTTGAATAGTCACCCCCACCAGTTCCGGCGTCCGGGTAAGTCAGAAGCGGAGTAGTCGATGAATGTGCAACCTCCCACCACGCGTGCCGCACGGCCGCGCGGCGCGCGATGGCGCGCGGGTCTGGCAGCAGCGGCGGGTGTCACGGCGCTGGCCGCCACGCTCGTCGCCTGGCCGGTCACGACCGCTTCGGCGGCGATCGGCGCGGGCACGTACACGGTGAAGAACGCGGGCACCGGACACTGCCTCAACGTCCCCAACGGGACCACGACCGCGGGTGTTCAGCTCCAGCAGGCGTCGTGCGGCAGCGACAGCAGCCAGCAGTGGAAGTTCACGGCGGTCAGCGGCGGGTACCGGATCAGCTCGGTCGCCACGGGCCTGTGCGTCGGCGTAAAGGACGCGTCCACGTCTGCGGGCAAGGCGATCCAGCAGGTCGCGTGCACCGGCGGCCCCGGCCAGACCTGGACGGCGACCGCGAGCGGCAGCAACTACCGCCTGGTCGACACCAACAGCACCAAGTGCATGAACATCAAGGACAGCTCCACCGCCGTCGGCGCCGGGGTGCAGACCAACTCCTGCGACAGCGTGGCCACCAAGCAGTGGACGTTGACCCCGGCGAACGGTGTGACGACCTCGACCTCGACGTCGACCTCGACGTCGACCTCCACTTCCACGTCCACCTCGACGTCCACCAGCACGACGACCTCGACCACCACGACGACCACGACGACGAACCCGCCCGCGGGCGTCGCGACCGGCTTCGCGTCCCAGAACGGCGGGACCACCGGCGGTCAGGGCGGGGCGAAGGTCCGGGCCACCACGGGAACGCAGATCCACGCGGCCCTGTGCGGCCGGGCCAGCAGCTCGACACCGATCATCATCGAGGTCGAGGGCACGATCAACCACGGCAACACCGCCAAGGTCTCGGGCGACAGCTGCTCGACGGCCGCCGGGGTGATCGAGCTCAAGCAGATCAGCAACGTCACGATCATCGGTGTGGGCAGCGGTGCGGTGTTCGACCAGCTGGGCATCCACATCCGGGAGTCGCGCAACATCATCATCCGGAACGTGACGATCCAGAACGTGAAGAAGTCGGGTTCTCCCACGTCCAACGGCGGTGACGCGATCGGGATGGAGAGCAACGTCCGCAACGTCTGGGTCGACCACGTCGACCTGCTGGCGTCGGGCGGTGAGGCGGAGGGCTTCGACGGCCTGTTCGACATGAAGAACAACACCCAGTACGTGACGCTGTCCTACAGCACCCTGCGCAACTCCGGTCGCGGCGGGCTGGTCGGGTCCAGCGAGAGCGACGTGTCGAACGGGTTCGTCACCTTCCACCACAACCTCTACGAGAACATCGACTCCCGGACGCCCCTGCTGCGCGGCGGCGTGGGCCACATGTACAACAACCACTACGTGAGCCTCAACGAGTCCGGCATCAACTCCCGGGCCGGCGCCAAGGCCAAGGTGGACAACAACTACTTCAAGAACTCCAAGGACGTCCTCGGGACCTTCTACACCGACATGGCCGGCTACTGGCAGGTCAGCGGCAACATCTTCGACAACGTCACCTGGTCCACGCCCGACAGCGAGCACAAGCCCGCCGGACCGGACGTCAAGTCCACCACCACGGTCAGCATCCCCTACAGCTACACGCTCGACCAGACCGCCTGCGTGCCCAACATCGTGAGCCGCACGGCCGGCGCCAACAAGGGCATGCCGGTGTCGAACGGCACCTGCTAGCCGCAGAACACCGTACGGCGGCTACCGAGCCACACCGGCTCGGTAGCCGCCGTTTCGTTTGAGCGCTGTTCAGCCGGCCACCATCGACACGGTGAGTCCACGTCGCGAGGTGGTCGACGTGGCGCCTTACCCGACTTCAGCCGGTGAAGGACTCGGGGCCGAAGCGGCCCCAGGCAAGGAAAGCGGCCGCGGCGAGGTAGACGAAGTTCAACGCGACGTACTTGTACTGGGCGTGGCGGGCGTGGGTGATCATCGCGCCGATCATCAACAGGACCCAGCAGACGGCGGTGACCGGCACCATCACCGGTGCGATGTCGAGCACGGCGGGCAGGATCAGACCGGCCGCGGCCAGGAGCCGCCCATGGCCGGCACGTCGCGGATGGCGCCGGAGGTTGTCGCGGGGCATGAACGTGCACAGCCGCCCAGCACCGAGGTCTTCGTCGCCCACCGCAACCTGCTCTTCACGGTCGCCTACGAGATGCTGGGCTCGGTCGCCGACGCCGAGGACGTCCTGCAGGAGAGTTGGCTGCGGTGGGTGGACGTCGATCTCGACACGGTGCGGAACCAGCGTGCCTACCTGGTCGGGATCGTCACCCGGCAGGCGCTCGACCGGCTGCGCGTGCTCACCCGGCGCAGGGAGTCCTACATCGGCTCCTGGTTGCCCGATCCGCTGCTGACCGCGCCCGACGTGGCCGAGGACGTCGAGTTGGCCGACAACATCTCGACGGCGATGATGCTGGTGCTGGAGACGCTCACACCCACCGAGCGGGCGGTGTTCGTGCTGCGCCGGGTGGCAGCCACGTTCGAGACGACAATCGTGTGGCTCAACGGCGCGCCCGCGGGTCGGATCGAGGTCGACGGCGAACCGGCCGCGCTGAGCCTCGTCGTGCGGGGCGGGCGAATCACGCGGATCTACGCGATGGCCAACCCGCGCAAACTGGTGCGGCTGGACGAACCGACCGAACTCGCCCGATAAGCCCGTCTCCGCCTCGGCGACGCGGACGGGTGTCACCGGTGGTCGACACACCGAACCGACCCCCGGGTCGATGGCTCGTCGACGACGTAGCAACACCACCCGCCATGGGCGGCCAGGCCCCATCACCGGCGGTGCCGCCCACCGGTCCTCGCCGCGCGACCTGACGCGCCCCGGGGCCGGCGGCCAAGCGGCCGCGCCGACACCGAGCGGTCCGACGAGCTGGAGGTCCGCTCGGTGACGGGCGCAGGTGCTAGTCGGCGCCGGCTCGCCGAGGCAGGCGCACCAGCCCGCCGATGGCGACCAGGAACACCAGCGGTGCGCCGAAGAAGATCAGTGTGGAGACCGTGTCGTTGATCGGCCCGTCGTGCACGGCGTGCACGAGCCGCGCGAGCAACGCGGTCGCGACCGGCGCCGAGAGCACCAGCGCGGCCCGCCATCCGGTGGCGGACCTGATGCCGGCGGCCAGCACCGCGCCGGCGAACAGGACGGCGAGCGCCGCGTACTCGGCGATCTCGTGCCGGTGGCCGAACACCCCGAGCCCCACGATCACCAGGACCGTCGCGGCCATGGTGACGATCGCGGCCCCGCCCCGGGCCTTGCGCCCGTCCGCCGTGGAGAGCGCGAAGGCCGTGATCGCGCTGAGCAGCACCCAGCCCGCCTTGTCCGTGAACCACTGCCAGCCCGCGAACGGCAACTGGAGGACCACGATCAGCCCGGCGGTGGCCACCCAGGCGCCGATCGCGGCCGCCCTGCGTTTCCCCGCCACGGCAAGGATCGCGACCCCGAGCCAGACGAACCACACCGGTGCGTCGGGGAGCTGCCCGAACGGCGGCACCGAGCCCGCCCGAACCCACCAGGCCAGCTCGTGCAGGCTCGTGGCCGCACCCGCCAGGACCGCGATCGGGCCGAGCAGACTGACGATCGCCAGCACGTCGGCCGCGAGCAGACGCCGCACGTGCAACCGGAACGCACCCCACAGCACGTCGGCGGTGTCGCGCCAGCCTGGCGTCTTCCGGTCACCCGCGTCGGCGATCAGCACGCCGAGCATCTCCTCGCCATGCCGTTCGCGGTGGTCCCGCGGGTAGAGGTTCAGCAGCCGCCGGTACCCCTTCTCGAGTTCGCTCACGCCGTCCCTCCGATGAGTCGTGCACGCAGACGTGTTTCCGCGACACGGGTAGTGGCACGCACCCGTTCGATCTCCTCCGCCAGCCGGGCCGCCCCCCGGTCGGTCAGGCGGTAGTACCGCCGGAGCCTGCCGTCGACCACCTCTTCCCGGTCGACCGCCACCCACTCGTCCGAGGTCAGCCGGTCGAGCGCGGTGTAGAGGGTGCCCGCCCGCAGCCGCACCCGCCCCCCGGAGATGTGCTCGACATCGCGCAGGATCCCGTAGCCGTGCCGGGGCTCCTCGGCAAGCGCGGTGAGTATCAGGAACGTGGGTTCCCGCAGTGCGTCGGTCACAGGAACGGTATATACCGATCATAAGACTATGGGCAAGCCGCCACTTCGCGAGTCGCACCGCGCCACCACCCCGGCGACCGACACCACCTCGCCACCGCCACCAATGGACCGCGCGCCCACGCCTGGCGACGAGCCGGTGTCCTGGTGTGTCACGCGGTTCGGATGTCGAGCAGATCCGGCGCGGGGAACTCGGCCGGATCGGTCTCGGCGACGCTCACCCACTCGATGCCGCCGAGGAACTCGCCCTCCTCCGGGGTGCCGACCGTGTAGAGGAACAGGCCGTCGTCGGAGCCCGAGACGGTCGCGTTGACGCGGACCGTCATCCCCGAACCAGGGCCACGCCGGAAGTCGACGGACGGGCACCCGCAACCGCACATACCGACGACGACCACCTCCGCCGCCTCGCGCCTCAACTCCTCGACACCCCGGAAGTCGACACCCAGCAGCGCATCGAGGACCGCGCGCTCCCGCGGGGTCAACGGTCGTGTTCGCACGACGACGATCGTCCCACCGACTTCGGCGACGGCGCGCTGGAAGCCGGCATCCCCGAGACAAACGCCGACCTCCCGCTCGACACGTGGTTCGACTACCCGGCTGTGGGGACGCCCGAACTCACGCTCCGGATCGCACGGACGCGAGAGGACGAGCGATGATCAAGGGAGAACTGCGAGCGTCCCACCCAGGCCGATAACCGCGACGCGTCGACCCCGTCCGTGCGCCCGTCAGGAATCCGACACGGCGAGCTTGCCGAAGGCCAGCAGCGCGCGGAGCTCCACAGGGGGCACCGGGCGGGAGAACAGCCAGCCCTGGTAGGCCTCCACGCCCAGATCTCGCAGCACCTGGAACTGCGTCGCCGTCTCCACGTGCTCGGCCACGCACTGGCGGTCCATCGCCCGCGCCATGTCCACCACGGCCTTCACCACCGCGTAGTCCGACGGGTCGGTACCGAGACCGGAGACGAACCGGCGGTCCACCTTGATGATCTGCGCGGGCAGGTCCTTCAGCCGCGCCAACGACGAGTAGCCGGTGCCGAAGTCGTCCACGGCGAACCGGATGCCCCGGCCGACCAGTTCGTCCATCGACCGCCGCACCCACGAGGGGAGGTGCAGCAGAGCGGTTTCCACCAGTTCCAGCACCACCCGGTCCCACGGGATGCCCGCCTCGGCGATCGCGTCGGCCACGATGTCGGCGAACTCCGGGTCGCCCGGCACCAGACCGGCCAGGTTCACCGCCACCGACACCGGCTTGCCGCCCGGCTCGGGCCAGCTCGACGCCTCCTTCAACGCGGTCCGCAGCACCCAGCGGTCCAGCTCGCGCATCAGGTCGCCCTGCTCGGCCACGGGCAGGAAGATGTCCGGCGGCAGCAGCCCGCGGTCCGGGTGCGGCCAGCGCACCAGCGCCTCCGCCGTCTGCACCACGCCGTCCACCCCGACCACCGGCTGGAAGTGCAGCGCCAACCCGTCGTGCTGCAACGCCTCCCGCAGCTGGCCCTCCAAGTGCACCTGCCGGTCGGCCGACGCGATCAACGCCGCGCTGGCCAGCGACACCCGGCCCGCGCCCGACCGCTTGGCCTCGAACATCGCCGCGTCGGCGAAGCGCAACAGGTCGTTGCCCGTGGCCCGGGACCCGTTCGGCACCGCCGCGCCGATCGACGCCGACACCCGCACCAGCTGCCCGTGCACCGGCACCGCCGTGCGCAACAGCCCGGCCACCCGCGTGGCCAGCGCGTCCACCCCGCCGACCCGGTCGAGGTTCTCGCAGATGATCACGTACTCGTCACCGGACAGGCGAGCCGCCGTGCAGCCGTCGGGCAGTCCACCCTCCAACCGCCGCGCCAACGCCACCAGCAACTCGTCACCGGCGTCGTGACCGAGCGAGTCGTTGACCCGCTTGAAGTTGTCGATGTCGCAGAACAGCACCGCGACCTTCGACCGGTCCGGCGACTCCAGCAGCTCGCCCAGCATCTCCTTGACCAGCGCCCGGTTCGGCAACCCGGTCAGCTCGTCGTACCTGGCCTGGTGCCGCAACGCCTCGGCCGTGCGACGGCGCTCGGTGATGTCCTGGAACACGACCAGCCAGAACCGGCGGCCGTCGTCCTGCACCGACAACGCGATGCGCAGCTCGCAGTACACCAGCACGCCGTCACGACGGACCAGGATCTGCTGCGGGATCTCGTACGGGCGCCGGGATTTTGATGTCCCGGTGGCCTACAGGTCGCCGCCGGTCGGGGTGTCCTCGCCGGCGGGTTGGTAGTGCACGGCCAACTCGACACCGGGAACGGCGGATGGGGGCGGGCGCAGGGCGTCTTCGAGCTCGCGGAAGATCGCGGTGGGCCTCGACGGTGCCGACCAGTAGTCGCCCGAGGCCGTCCTGGCCACCGCAGACCCCTGTCCGGCTCGTCCGGGTCGAGTACACGATGTCCCGATCATCGGTTGAAGTCGAACGCGCGGGGGTGTCGTAGCCGGTGCGTCGTCACCCTCGGGTCACCAGATCTCGTTGTTCATGTTCGACGACGACGACCGACCCGACCGCGACGCGGACTCCGCGGGGACTCACCCGAACGATCCTCGCGGATTACCGGCCGGCGCACGCCGGTAGCTCCAACGTGCGGTTTCCCGCCTCGAAGGAAGGATCGCCCCGATGGTTTCCCACGACCTCCCGCGTGGTGACGTAGGAAGGGAACTGCCAACGGCAGAGCCATTCACCGGAAAAGGTTGCGCGAGATGTCCCAGACACTTTCCCAGCAGCAGGCCACCGAACCGCAGCAGGAGATCGACGAGGCGTTCAAGTCGATCATCCTGGCCATGCGGTCCCACCACCGGGCGGTCAACCAGTACGCGGTCGCCTTCAGCCGGGCGTACGGCGAGAACCTCCAGGGTGACTACATCCACCACCCGCCCGGCTTCCACCTGCAGTTCCCACGGAGCTTCGAGCAGGAGATCCCGACCCAGCTCACGGGCGGGCGGGCGGACGGCGACCCGACGCAAGAGATGAAGGACGCGACGACCGAGCTCCAGAACAAGATCCAGGCGATCCAGCAGGACAGCCAGAACCAGGCGACCGCCTTGGTCGACGAGTTCAAGCAGAACAACGACCGGAATGCCTTCATCCAGAAGATGGAGGCAATGAAGAAGCAGATGAAGGAGAGCGTGAACGACAACATCGACAAGACGTTCAAGACCGCGGAGGAAGTCGGCACGAAGTTCCCCCAATCGCAGGACTTCATCCTGAACGTCGCGATGAAGGTCTCGGACTTCGTCAACCGGGTCGTGACCACGATCGTCAACTTCTTCACCAACCTGATCAACAACATCGTGCAATGGGTGAGCCAGGCGGTGGACAAGGTCAAGAACTTCTTCTCGACCGCGGCCGACTCGGTCGGCCACTTCTTCGCCACCCTGTTCTGACGGCCCGGACGATCCGGGCGCGCACGTGTCACGACCGCGGCCCCGTCCTGAGCACCGGGGCGAGGCCGAGGACCGGGTGTGCCCGCGCGGGCACACCCGGTCCGGTGTCACGTCAGCGCAGCCGCCGGTGCTGGTTCCCCACGTCGGGGCAGTCCCACCGCACGACCCGCGTGTCCGGAACCGCGTGATCCCCCTCCCGCCGCAACGCGTAACCCGACTGAGCGCTTCCCCACCCTTCCGGCCGGTGCCAGGGTGGAGGTGGACGACCGGGGGTGACCGTGGGCGGTGGGGTGATCGGTGCGCGCGTGAGTCGTGCGGAGGACGTGCGGCTGCTCACGGGGCGGGCGGTGTTCATCGACGACGTGCGACCGGCCGGTGTGCTGGAGGCGGCGATCCTGCGCAGCCCGCACCCTCATGCCCGGATCGTGCGCATCGACACGACCGCGGCCGCCGCGCACCCCGGTGTGTTCGCCGTCGTCACGGGCGCGGACGTGAAGGCGGCGGTGCGGCGACCGCAGCCGTTGATCTGGCGGCCGGCGCCCGACGGACCTGAGACGGTCGCGTACCCGCTGGCGGTCGACAAGGTGCTCTACACCGGGCACGGTCTGGCCGCCGTCGCCGCGGTCGACCGGGCCACGGCCGAGGACGCGCTGGAGCTGATCGAGGTCGAGTACGAGCCGTTGCCCGCCGTCACGACGCTGGAGCAGGCGCTGGCGCCGGACGCGCCCCTGCTGCACGAGGACTGGCCGGACAACGTGGCGGGCCGCGCCGTGGTGGCGCAGGGCGACGTGGCGGAGGCGTTCGCGCGGGCCGACGTGGTGCTGCGGGAGACGTTCCGCTTCGCCCGGCAGTGGGGCGCGTCCCTGGAGACGCGGGGTGTCGTCGCGACGTGGGACCCGTTCACCTCGCACCTGGACGCGTGGGTCAACACCCAGAGCCCGCACCTGATCCGCGAGCTGTTCGCCGAGGTCCTGGGCCTGTCGGTGGACAAGGTGCGGGTGCGCGTGCCCGACATCGGCGGCGGGTTCGGCAACAAGTCCGGCTTCTACGGCGACCAGGTGGTGGCCGCGGTCCTGTCGCGGGTGTCGGGGCGGCCGGTGAAGTTCCTGGAGGACCGGAGGGAGAGCTTCGTCGCCACCGTGCACGCGCGGGAGCAGCGCATCGACGTCGAGGTGGCGGCACGGGCTGACGGCACGATCACCGGTCTGCGCGGCACCGTGCACGGCGTGCTCGGCGCCAACTTCAGCACCGTCGGCCTCAGCCCGTGCTGGACGACCGCCGCCATCATGACCGGGCCGTACGCCATCCCGGCGGTCGAGCTGAACGTCGTCGGCGTCGTCACGAACAAGCCGCCCTACGGCGCGTACCGGGGGTACGGGCTGCCCAAGGCGAACTTCGTGCACGAGCACGTGGTGGAGGCGCTGGCCCGGCACCTCGGCCTCGACCCGCACGACGTGCGGCGGCGCAACTTCGTGACCGATTTCCCCTACCAGAGCCCGGTGTTCGTCTACGACAGCGGCCGGTACGCCGAGTGCCTGGACCTGTGCCGCGACGCCGTGCGCCGGGCCGGGTGGGCCGACCGGGTGGCCCGTGCGCGTGCCGAGGGCGCGTACCTGGGCATCGGTTACGCCTTCCACAACGAGGTGTCCGCGTTCGCGCCGTCCCGGATCGTCAACATGGCGGGGCTGGACCACTCCGGGTTCGACGAGGCCGCGGTGCGCATCGACTCGACCGGGTGCGTGACCGTCCACACCGGACAGACCTCGATGGGTCAGGGCATCCACACGGCGCTCGCGCAGGTCGCGGCGCACGCGCTGGACGTGCCGCTGGACCACGTCACGGTGGTCTCGGGTGACACCGACTCCGCCCCGTACACCGGGTACGGCACCGCGGCCAGCCGTGCCGCCGCGGTCGGTGGCGCGGCTGTGCTCAACGCCGCCACCCGGCTGCGGGCCAAGGTGCTGCGCATCGCCGCTCACGTCTTCGAGGCCTCGCCGGACGACCTGGAAATCAGCGAGGGCGTGGTGTCGGTCAAGGGCGTGCCGGGGCGCGGCGTGACGTTGGCGGCCATCGGTGACGCGGCCTACCGGCGACCACGCGGCGTGCTACCCGACGACGAGGAGCCGACGCTGCACGAGCGCGAGGTGTACGACCCGGTCAACGTCGCCACGGCGTTCGGCTGCACGGCCGTGCTCGCTTCCGTCGACGTGGAGACCGGGGTCGTGGAACTCCTCGGCTACCTCATCGCCCACGACTGCGGCACGGTGATCAACCCGATGATCGTGGAGGGGCAGCTCCAGGGCGGCGCGGCGCAGGCCATCGGCGGCGCGCTGTACGAGCGGCTGGCCTACGGCGCGTCGGGGGAAGCGCTGACCCGGTCGTTCGCCGAGTACCTGCTGCCGACGGCCGGCGTGGTGCCGCCGTTCGGCATCAGCCACATGGAGACGCCCGCCGACCACATCCCCGGCGGCTTCAAGGGAGCCGGGGAGGCCGGGGTGATCGGTGGCGGGGCGGCGATCGCGCACGCCGTGGAGGACGCGCTGGCGGAGTTCGGCGTGCGGATCACGTCGCTGCCGATCACCCCGCCGGACCTGCTGGCCGCGATCCGGGCGGGGGCGCGGCGGTGAAGGCGGCGCGGTTCGACTACGTCCGGGCGGCCACCGCGGAAGTGGCGGTGGCCGCGCTCGCGCGGGGTGCCGTCGCGTTGGCGGGCGGGCAGAGCCTCATCCCGCTGCTGCACACGCGGTCGCGGCGGCCGGAGGTCGTGGTCGACGTGTCCCGGTTGCCGTTGACCGGGGTCGAGCGGGACGGATCGACGCTCGTGCTCGGGGCGCTGACCCGGCTGCGCGCCGCCGAGACGTCCCCGGTCGTGCGCCGGGCCGTGCCGCTGCTGGCCGAGGCTCTGACGCACGTCGGTCACGTGTCGGTGCGCAACCGCGGCACCGTTGGTGGCAGCGTCGCGCACGCCGATCCGGCGGCGGAGCTGCCCGCGGTGTTCCTGGCGCTGGACGCGGTCTTCACGGCCCAGGGGCCCGGTGGCACAAGGGAGATCGAGGCCCGTGACTTCTTCCGCGGCCCGCACCGCACGGCGTTGGGCTCGGACGAACTGCTCACCGGCATCCGCGTGCCACCGCCACCGCCGACCGCCCGGCACGGCATCGCCGAACTGAGCCGGCGCCCCAACGACCTGGCGATCACGGCGGTGTTCACCTCGGTCGCGCTCACCGACCGCGTCGTCACCGAGGCCCGCATCGCCGTGGCCGGTGCGGCGCCGACCCCGATCCGTGCTCAGGCGGCGGAAGAGCTGCTGCGAGGTCAAGTCCTCACACCGGAGGTGCTGGCCGCGGCGGCGGACGCGGCGGCGGACGCGACCGACCCCGTGGACGACGTGCACGCCCCGGCCGCGTACCGCCGCGACATGACGGCCGTGCTCACCCGCAGGGCGCTGCGGCAGGCGGTGACCGAGTGAAGATCACCGTCACGGTCAACGGCCACACCCGCACCGCCGACTGCGAACCCCGCCGCACGCTCGCCGACTTCCTGCGCCAGGACCTGGGCCTCACCGGTGTGCACGTCGGCTGCGAGCACGGCGCGTGCGGCTCGTGCACGGTCCTGCTGGACGGCGCGACGGCCCGCTCGTGCTGCGTCCTGGCCGTTCAGGCGGACGGCAGCGAGATCACCACGGTCGAGGGCCTGGCGACCACGTCCCTGACCCCGCTGCAGGAATCATTCCGCCGCCACCACGCCCTGCAGTGCGGTTTCTGCACACCGGGGATGCTGGCCGTGGCAACGGAACTGCTGCGCGACAACCCCTCCCCCACCGAGGCCGAGATCCGCACCGCGATCTCCGGCAACCTCTGCCGCTGCACGGGCTACCACAACATCGTCACCGCCATCGCCGCCGTCAGCGACCAGGGCGGCTCCGCGAACGCCGACAGCCCACCGCAGCCGCCCGGAGCCTGACCACGGCCCTCCCGCCCCGGCTCGCTCGGCGCCGACCGCGGAGGGCGACCACTTCCGCTCGACCGGGACTACCCTATTGCCTACACCCCCGCCCGAAAGTGGGACTGTGAACGAGGACGACGGCACCTCATGGGTGCACAACACGGTGTCCGGGCCTGTTGGCGGTGTGGTGCAGGCCGGCGTCGTGCACGGCGATGTGCACCTCGGCTTCCTGCCACCACCACCGGTGTCGGTGGTACCGCGCCAGCTGCCCGCCGCGCGGGAGTTGTTCACCGGCCGTGTCGCGGACTCGTTGATCAACGGGAACGTCGGGGGCCGCCTGGGCATGCACGACCTCGTCCGCAGCCACGCCGCCGCCGTCGCCCACCGCGATCTGGCCGAGCCCGTGAGAACACCGTCGCTGCGCCGGCTGCTCGACTACTACCTGCACTGCGCGGACCTGGCCGACAGCCTGCTCCCGATGATGCGCAGCGGCAGCGTGCGGGTCGCGCCCGAGCACGTGCCGGTGGAGGTGCCGAAGCTGAACGGTTCGGTGGAGGCAAATGCGTGGTTCGACGCCGAGCAGGGCAACATCATCGCCGCGGCGGAGTTGGCGGCTGCGCCGGGTTCGGATCCGGCGTGGCTGGTGCACGCTTGGCAGTTGCCGTACACGTTGTCGCGGTACCTGTGGTTGCGGGCGGACCGGACGACGTGGCTGCGCACGACGGAGGCCGTGTTGGAGGCGGCCATGACGCTGGGTGATCCCGAGGCGAAGTTCGTGATGTTGTTCAACCTGGGTATCGCGTTGGCGCAGTTCCAGCGGATGGACGAGCTGTTCACCGAGCTGGGCGCCGCGGAGGCCGACCGGGTGCGAGCGCACCTGGCCCGTGCCCGCGACGAATCGCGGCCCGCCGGCCGGAGTTGACCGGCCAGGTGGCGCAGACCCGGGTCACCAGCGGTAGTCGAGGAACTTGCCGTCGAAGGTGACCACCACCCGGTCGCCGTCGGGGTCCGGGCGACGCGCGATGTCGACCTTGAAGTTGATCGCGCTCATGATGCCGTCGCCGAACTCCTCGTGGATCAACTCCTTCAGCGCGGGCCCGTAAACCGACAACGCCTCGACAAAGCGGTAGATCGTCGGGTCGTTCATCACGGCCGGGTCCGTGCCGCGGGTGGGCTGGGACCGCAGGCTCTCCGCGACCGCGTCGTCCAGGTCGAGCAGAGCGCAGACCGTAGTGGCCTGTTCCGGGGTCATCGGGTGCTGCCCGAGCAGGGCGGCGGTGACCCACACGACCGGGGCGCCGAGCTCGTCGGCGATCTCCGACCAGGTCAGGCCCTTGCGCACCCAGGCGGCGACCACCAGGTCGGCGGCGTCGGACTTGCTCATGATCGGGGTCATGGCGATCACTCCTAGGTCGCGGCGTGCGCACAGACTTCCGCAGGTTCGTTGCGGCGGTGTAAACGATCACGCCAAAATCACCGACCTCGGAAGTGAGGCTGACGTGATCCGGCGGTCACGCGGAGGACACCTCCCGTGCGCAAACTCCATCACGATTCCAACCGAAGGAGCGACGTTTCCATGACCTACGTCAACCCGGCGGAACTCGTCCGAAAGATGATCGACGCCGGTGAGGCCAAGGCGTTCATGTCCACCCGTGACACCGTGATCCGGGCGTTCATGGCCGGTGCGATCCTCGCGCTCGCCGCCGCGTTCGCGGTCACGGTCACCGTGCAGACCGGCAACGCGCTCGTCGGTGCGCTGCTCTTCCCGGTCGGGTTCTGCCTGCTGTACCTGCTGGGCTTCGACCTCCTCACCGGCGTCTTCACGCTCGTTCCGCTCGCGTGGATCGACAAGCGGCCCGGTGTCCGGCTGAGCACGGTCCTGCGGAACTGGTCGCTGGTGTTCGTCGGCAACTTCGCGGGCGCGCTCGTCGTCGCGCTCATGATGGGGGTGATCGTCACCTTCGGGTTCTCGGTGGAACCGAACGAGGTCGGTCAGCGGCTCGGCGAGATCGGCGAGAGCAGGACCGTCGGCTACGCGGAGCACGGCGCGGCCGGGATGCTGACGCTGTTCATCCGCGGTGTGCTGTGCAACTGGATGGTGTCCACCGGCGTCGTCGCCGCGATGATCTCGACTTCCGTGTCCGGCAAGGTCATCGCGATGTGGATGCCGATCCTCGTCTTCTTCTACATGGGTTTCGAGCACTCGATCGTCAACATGTTCCTGTTCCCGTCCGGCCTGCTGCTCGGTGGCGACTTCTCGCTCGGCGACTACCTTTTCTGGAACGAGATCCCCACCGTGATCGGCAACCTGGTCGGCGGTCTGTCGTTCGTGGGGCTGACGATGTACGCGACCCACGCGCGGACCGGCCCGTCCCGCCGCAACGGTGTGTCCCCGGACGTGGAGGTGCCGGTCAAGACGAAGGTCAGGTGATGACGCCCGGGTGTGCCCGGCGACCCGCCCGTGCCATCCGATGTGTTCGCGGACGGTGACGGGCTCGGTGGTGAACAGCCGCCACCGGGTGACGATGGGGCGGGCGGCCGGGTTCAGAGGGCTCGGTCGACCCGAGCGGTCGCAGGTGCCCCCCACATCACCCGGCGTTACCGCTATCGGTATCCGTTGACCGGCGCGGACGAGATTGCGGCCCTGTGGAAGGAGCCGGCGGTGGACCGCCGGCGAGTGGCGTGCTCGAGCCCGACGCCGAGGCGGTGGTAGTCGGGTCGAGAGGACGTGGTTGTGATGAGGACACGGCGACTGGTCATGGCGGTGGGCATGGCGACAGCGGTGGTGGCGGTGACGGGCGTGTTCGGCGCGAGTGCCTACGTCCGTTGATCGCTTGGCGCGCCTCGACGACTGCCCCCGCTCCTGGATCCGACGTGCGGCAGCCGCTCGTGGCCGGTTCGTCCGCGGCGGGAACCCCGCCGGTCCGGTCGGTGGGCCGATCGGACCGGCGGGTGGGTCATTCCGCGTCCGGCGGGGTCACCGGCCGATGTTCGCCTGCGGTCCGGAATAGGTGCGGACCAGGTTCGGCACGTCCGCGGCGGGGTCGAGGGTGTAGGCGTAGAACGACCGCGGGTCGAACGCGCTGCCGCCGGTCTCCCGCTGTCCGGTCGAGTTCACCACGATGCTGCCGGACTCGCGCAGCTGGGCGGCGTCGTCCCGGTAGTACGGGTCCTTCACGCCGTCGAAGTAGCTGTTCTCCAGCACCATCTTCGTGGCGCCCCGGGCGTAGTTGCCGTAGCCCGTGATGCTCTGCAGGTAGTTGTTGTAAAGGTGGGCGTTGGCCACGTTGCCGGTGCTGGGGTTGCGCGAGTTGTTCCTGTACAGCCAGTTGTGGTGGATGGTCAGGTGCGCGCGGTGACGTTGGTCGTCCACCCGATGCCGAACGCCTTGTTGTTCTCGCCGAGCCGGTTCCATGACACGGTGATGTTCGTGCTGTCCTTGCGCAGGTCGATCAGGCCGTCGTTCATGCGCAGGATGGTGTTGTGGTCGATCCAGACGTTGCGGGAGGCGTCGACCTGGATGCCGTCGTAGTCGTAGCCGTCGTCGCCCGGGTCGTCGTCGGCCATCCTGGTGTCGCGGATGGTCAGGTTCCGGATGATCACGTTCGACACGTCGGTCAGGTTGAACCCGCCGTTGACGATCTGCCCGGCGGTGCCCACGCCGATGATCGTCTTGTTGGAGGCGACCTTGATCTCGGTGCCGTACGGCGTCACGGTGATCGCCCGGTCCACCTTGATCGTGTAGGCCGTGCTGGACGAGGCGTAGCGCACCAGGTCGGCGTACGTCGTCGCGGTGACGGTCTGACCGCCCGCACCGCCGGTGGTGCCGGCCGCGAAACCGTCCGCGGCGTGAGATCGGATGAGGGTCGACCGGGCCGTGCTCAACTGACGGGGTTGGAAACGCGCGTTCCGCCACGTGTTGCCGGACATGTCGGTCCACGGCTGCGCCGTCTTGACCGTGGCGTTCAGGGTCGACTCCCGGTACAGCACCTGGGCGTCGGGGCGCCACGGGCGGCCGAGCTGCGTCACGTTGGTCGCCGTGCCGGTGATGGTCGACCGGTAGAACAGGAAGCCGTACTTCTTCTAACCGCGACGCCGCGGGCCGGGACGCCGACGGCCTGGCGTTCGGGCCGGGTTCCGGCACGGGCAACGTCGTGCGCGGCTGCCGGACGTTCGACAACGTGGACGACGGCCTGGTGGTCGAGGGTCACACCGACCCGGTCACCGTGGACTCGACCTGGTCGTGGGGCAACGGCGTCAACCGCTGGTCCCTGCCCGCGGTCAGCGGCTCGGGCCACGGCTTCGACCTCGGCGACACCGGCGCGCACGTGATCACCCGCAGCGCCGCGTGGAAGAACAACGGCCACGGCTTCACCGCAGGCGGACGCGACGCCAAGCAGTTCACGCGGAACAGCGCCCTGCGCAACGCGGGCGACGGTTTCGCGCTGGGCACGTCCGGCTCCGCCGTGCGCCGCAACTTCTCGTTCGGCAACCGGGAACAGGTCGTGCCGGCCCGACGCGTCCCCGAGGAGGGCAACACCTGGGACGGCCCCGGCTGGGGCACCCACGTGCTGCGCGACCTCGACCCGGCCACCGCCGAAGGGCCACGCGCACCGGATGGCCTCCCTGCCGGCCACCGACTTCCTGGTCAACACCAAGGACCCCGCGGTGGGCGCCCCCATGGCCACGCGCTGACACGACGGCCACCTCGCGTTTCGCCGGTCAGACCGGCCGGGGTGCGTCGGTGGACTCGGCCGCCGGCTGCCGCCCCGTCATGGCGACTGCCCGGGTCGTCCGGTCCGGTCCGCGGGCGTGATCTCCGACCGCGGGAACCGGTCCGGCGCCCCGGCCGAGAAGTCCGAGCCGAGGCCGATCGGGTCCGGAACCGGTCGCGGGCCGGGCCGGCCTCGTCAACCACCGTCACCGTTGCGGTCCCTGGATCTGAGTCGGCTCAGCCGGTCTGGTGCGGCGGCGCCCCGAAGGGCGCGGTGGCGGGTCGGGCGGCGCGGCGGGCGGTGTGCGGGATCGCGCGCAAGGGCCGGGGTCGCAGCCGGGTCAGCGGCAGCAGGCGTCGGTGCGCGGCAGTCGGACGCGGTGTTCGAGGAGACCGGGGCGGTCACGACCGACCGGCCGCGATCAACGGCGAGCCGAACCCGGCGGCAAACCCGCCGCCGCGAGTGCCGGTCGGCCGGCGAAGGGCGGCCCCGGTCGGGAACCGCCCCTCGGCTGTGGTCGTGCGCGCGCGAAGGGAGTCAGGCGGCGGGAGCCGGGGTGGGCTCGCGCACCTTCATCACGCCCGCCGCCAGGACGACGGCCAGCATGAACGGGATGAGGGTGGCGAAGGTCAAGGTCAGGCCGAGGGCTTGGGCCAGCCAGCCGACGAGTGCCGGGCCGGCCAGGGCACCCGCGTAGGTGAACGTGGCGACGCGTGAGACGAACGTCGCCGCGCCGGGGCCGTCGCCGCCGACGTGGCCGACCGCGCTGAAGATCAGCGGCACCAGGACCGACATTCCGTAGCCCAGGAGCCCGAACCCCGCCAACGACACGAACTGCGACTGGCCGAGCACCACGACGACGAAGCCGACCACGGCCAGTGCGGCGTGGATGCGGAAGACCGGTGCGCGGCCGAAGCGCTCGGTCAGCCGGTCGCCGACCAGTCTCCCCAGCGTCTGGAACGCGGTGAAGGCGCCGTACCCGAACGCCGCGACGGCCAGCGTCGCGCCGCGGACCTCGTGCAGGAAGACGCCGCTCCAGCTGATCACGGCCGCCTCGCAGAGCATCAGCACCAGGCCGATGGAGCCGAACACCAGCACCGGCCCCGTCCATCCGCTGCGCCAGCCCGCCTTCACGGCCTCCGCCCCGTCATCGGCCTTCTCCCGCTGGTCGGCCGAGGCGGGCAGCAGGCCTAGCGTGATCGGCAGGCCGACGACCAGCAGCACGGCACCCGTCCACAGGGTGTGCTGCTCCACCGGGATCCCCGCGCGGATGACCGGGGCGCCGACCAGCGACGCGATGATCGCGCTGATGCTCCACGCCGCGTGGCAGCCGTTCATCATGGGCCGCCCGCGCAGGCGCTCCACCACGACGGCGTGGGCGTTCATCGCCACGTCGAGCGTGCCGTGCACCGCTCCCGTCACGGTCACCGCCACCGCCAGTTGCACGATGTCGTCCGCGGCGCCGATGCCCGCCAGTCCGAACGGCAGCAGCACGAGCGTGATCCGGATGACCTTGACGCTGCCGAAGCGCGCCACCAGGCCGCCGACGAGCTGCATCGTCAGGATCGCCGCCACCCCGAAGCAGGTCAGCACGACGGCCAGTTGCGACTCGGTGAGGCCGAGCCCCGTCTTCAGCGACGGGATGCGCACCAGGTAGGTGGCGATGAGCAGGCCGTTGACGAAGAAGACCGTGGTGACGGCCCACCGCGCCCTGGCCACGACGGCGTCGTCGACCGCGTCCACGGCGGCCGTTCCGGTCTGGTCGGTCATGCCCGCTCCCCACTGCCGTCCGAGACCGTCCCACCGGATCCTCGCGCGGCTGTCGCGCCGGGGAACACGCGCACCTCACGGCCGATGCGCCGCGCCTCGGCGAGCAGGTCGTCGGACCAGCGGTCCCACAACCCGGCCAGGCGCGAGGTGATCACGACGACGTCGACGGACCCGTCCTCCAGCGGTGTGCGCAGGCCGAGCGCGTGGTGGCGGGCACCGGCCGCGGCCTTCCGCACCAGCGCGGAGTCGAAGTCCAGCACGACCGCCGACGACAGCCGCGGTGGGATGTCCCCGCCGGAGCCGAACACGGCGACCCGCGCGGCCGGTGGCAGGTCGCTCGTCGCCTCGACCAGCTCGTCCGCCACGCTGCGGTCCCCCACCTCGCGCTGCCAGGCCAGCAGGTCGGCGTAGTCGGCCTCCCAGCTCCACTGCAGGTGCTTGACCGTCAACGCGTACCCGATCTCCATCACCGGCTCGCGGTGCAGGGTGAGCAGGTACGCGACCTGCCGGGCCAGCTGCTCGCGCAGTTCGTACATGTCACGCGGGTGCGGCACGTCGACGACCCAGGCGTCGGGCGCGAAGTGGAACTTCACGCCCCGCCCGAACAGCTTGAACGCGAACTCCAGGTCCTCCGCGCCCCACTCGGTGAACCCGCCGTCGAAGCCGCCCACCGCGTGGAAGTCCTCGGCGCGCACCGAGCAGTTGATGGTGAAGAACAGCTGCCACGGCGCGAGCCCGCGGGACAGGTCGAACCCGACCTCGTCCATCCGCGGGTGGCGGATGTCCCGGAACGCCGGGTCGTCGGCGTAGCGGGCCACCGTCGCCTCCGGGCCGAGCCGGGCCAGCTCCGGGTTCAGCCACGACATGTCCTTCTCGGGGTTGTAGCCGTAGGCGTACCCGATGACGGCGCGGTGCTCGGGGTGCTGGTGCGCCGCGAGGTGGTTGGCCAGGTAGTCCGGGCCGAACAGCGGCCCGGTGTCCAGGAAGACCAGCACGGGCGCGGTGGCCAGCCGCGCGCCGCCGTTGCGGGCCGCGCCTGCCCGGAACCCGAGGTCGGGCTGGTGGTAGTACTTCAGCCGCAGCCGTTCGGCGAACGATTCGACCACGGCCCGGGTGTCGTCCGACGAGCCGTCGTCGGCGACGACCACCTCGAACTCCTCGACCGGCAGGTGCTGGCGGGTCAGGTGTTCCAGCGTGGTCCGCAGCATCCCGGCGCGGTTGTAGGTGGGGATGACCACCGAGACGCGCGGGGGCTCCGCGTCGATCACCATGTCCGCTCCTGCGGGCACTCGTCGTGGTGGCGCTTCCGGACGCCCTTCGTGACCTGCGGTGGACTCATCTCATCGGCTCCTTCCGGCGGGGGTGCTCCACTGCGGACCGGGAGTCCTCCCGCAGAGAGGTCGGTGCGGACTCGTCCCGGGCGACATCACGGCGGACCGGTTTCCGCCCGGTTCACCCGGACGAGGTCATCGCTGCCGACGGCCGGGTGGCCGCCGGCAGCGATGACCCGGGCCTCAGCTCACCGCGGGCGTCTTCGCCTGACCGGTGCGGGCACGGCGGACGTACGCGGGCAGGAAGACCGACAGCGCGCAGATCAGCGCGGCGACGACGACCAGCGCCAGGAAACCGGCGTGGTAGCCCGCCGCGAGGTCGACCGGCTCCGTCGAACCCGCCGTGACCGACACGGCGACGGTCGCGACGATCGCCGTGCCGATCGCGCCACCGACCTGGAACCCCGCCGAGATCAGGCCGGAGGCCAGGCCCGACTCCGGCTCGTCCACGTCGGTCAGCGCCACGATCTGTGACGTCGTGTGACCGGCACCGAGCCCGACCCCGAAGACCAGCAGCGCCAGGAGCATGTCGGTCGCGTAGTCGACGTCGACCGGCAGCCGGGCCAGCAGCAGGCAGGCCGACGCCAGGGCGAGCGCGGCGAACACCATGGGCAGCCGGAAGCCGCGCCGCGTGACGATCGCCTGCCCGGTGTACGCGCCCGCGACGGACATGATCGGCATGGCGGCGCCCGCCAGGCCCGCTTCGAACGCCGAGTACCCGAGCACCTGCTGGGTGTGCAGCGAGATCAGCAGGCTCTCACCCCAGGCGAGCATCGCGACCAGCGCCATCAGCAGGTTGCCGATCAGCACCGTGCGCTTGCGCAGCAGCGCCAACGGCACCAGCGGCGCCGAGGAGCGGGCCTCGATCACCAGGAACAGCGCGATGAGCGCGACGGCGAGCGAGTACAGCCCGATGGTCTGCGTACTCGCCCACCCCGCGGCCGGTCCGTCGACGGTCGCGTAGATCAGGGCGACGAGCGCGACCGTGATGGTCACCGCCCCGGCGACGTCGAAGGTCCGCCCGCGGCCGTGGTCCCGGCTTTCCCGCAGCACGAACGGGGACAGCACGAGCACGGCCAGCACCACCGGGACGTTGATCAGGAAGACCCACTCCCAGCCGAGCCCGGTGGTGAGCCCACCACCGACCAGCAGCCCGGCCACCGCGCCCACCCCGCCGACCGCCGCCCACGACGCGATGGCCCGGTTGCGCTCTGAGCCCTCGGGGAACGTGTTCATCAGGATGGACAACGCGCTGGGGACCATCAGCGCCGAGGACAGGCCGTGCAGGGCGCGGGCCGCGATCAGCACCTCGCCGTTCCAGGCCAGCCCCGACACCAGCGAGGTGACCAGGAAGCCGATCAACCCCGCCATGAACACCACCCGGCGGCCGAGCAGGTCCGCCGCCCGGCCACCGAGCAGCAGCAAGCCGCCGAAGGTGATCGCGTTGGCGGTGAGGATCCACTGCGCCTGCTCGGTCGGCAGGTCCAACCCCCCTTGGATGGACGGCATCGCCAGGGCGACGACCTGCGAGTCGAGGATCATCATGAAGCTCGCCACGCACAGCAGCACGAGCGCCCACCACCGACGTGGGTCGCGTCTGAGGTCGGGGTCGGCGGTGACGGCGGCGACCGGTTTCATCTCCATGCCCAACTCCTCCACGGTGTCGGTTGTGCGAGCGTTCGTCCTCCGGCGGACGAAGGCGGGTCTGGCTGCTCTGCCACCCCGGCGCTCACAGGTACGTGGTGTTGGGCTCGAGCCCGGCGAGCACCCGGCCGTAGAGCTCCTGGTTCGTGTTCGGGTGCATCAGCGCGTGCAGGTTCAGCGTCTGGACGTCGCGGACGATGCGCTGGATGGCCACCCCCGAGTAGACGGCCGAGCCGCCGCTGGCGGTGTAGAGGATGTCCGCGGAATCCTTGGCCAGGCCCAGGACCCGGCCGAGCGCGGCGCGCGCGGCGACCCGCTCGTGCACCGTCCACGGTTCCCCGAGCGCGCCCTTGTCGTCGAGCATGGCGGCCAGCCGGGTGGCGTGGAACTCCGCCTCGTCGATCTTGAACGTGGCCTCGGCCAGCTGCAGGTGGGTCAGCGGCGCCTCCCGCTGGCCGGCGTAGTCGGTGTAGGTGATCTTGCGTTCCGGCAGCCGCTCCAGGAACGTCTCCATCGCCATCTTCGCCAGCCCGAGCGCGGCGCCCGCGAAGGACACGCAGCCGGTGGCGATCAGCGGAGCCCGGAACATCGGCTTGTCGGCGTTGAGCTCGGAGGCGAACTGGCCCTGCAACAGGGCCACCATCGGCAGGACGCGGTCGGCCGGCACGAACACCCCGGTCGCGACGGTCGTGACGCTCCCGGTGCCGCGCAGGCCGGCGGTGTGCCAGTCGTCCACGATCTGCAGGTCCGACATCGGCACCAGCGCCATGACCGGCCACTGCGCGGCACCGTCCGGCGTCGGCGCCATCGCCAGCACGAGCTGCCACTGGCTGTGGTGCGCCCCGCTGATGAAGTTCCAGGCGCCGTCGACCACGATCCCGCCGTTGCTCGGGACGGCCGTCGCGGTCGGGCTCAGGACGCCGCACACGCGCACGTCCGGTGTGGAGAACACCTCCTCCTGCACGTGGTCCGGGTACAGGCCGGTGATCCACGCGCAGGTGGACCACACGGCGGTGAGCCACGAGGCGGAGCCGTCGCCGCGGCCGATCTCCACGAGCGTCCGCAGCAGGGTGGCGGCGTCGGCCTCGGCGCCACCGTGCTGCGTCGGGATCCTCATCGTGAAGACCCCCGCCTCGCGCAACGCGGTGATCAACTCGTCGTGCAGGCGCCGGTTCTCGTCCGCCCACAGTGCGTGCTCACGTGCGATCGCCGATGCCCGGGCGAGGAGGTCCGCCGTGGGTCGGTTCTCGGTTGTCGATGTCATTGCGCCCCTTCGCGTTCTGCGGCTGACTGGTCGTGCAGTGGCGGCAGTGGCGGTGTTGGTGGTGCCGTGGCGGTGGACCAACTGGTTGCGGCAGCCGAGGACGCCGGAGAGCCCAGGCGCGACTCGGCCCGTAACCAGATCCTCACAGTGCGTGACAAGAGGGTGCATCTTCGAAAATGCGCTCTTCACCGATCAATGGATCCCCGGGCGAGTGCCGCCCGGTAGGTGGCGCGGTCGGTCAGGCGGGTCCGCCGCCGGCGATCCAGGCGGCCCGGGACTCCAGGTAGCGCCGCTCCACCGGGCTCGCGGTGCGGTCGGCCGCACGCTGGTAGCACGCCCGCGCCGCGTCCAGATCGCCCGCCATCTCCAGCAGGTGGCCCCTGGTGGCGTCCAGGCGGTGGTACCCGGCCAGGCGCTCGTCCTGCGCCAAGGCGCCCAGCAGCCCGAGCGCGGTGTCCGGGCCGTGCACCATCGCGACCGCGACCGCGCGGTTGAGCGCCACCACCGGACCCGGCGAGATCCGTTGCAGCGAGTCGTAGAACCCGAGGATCCGTCGCCAATCGGTGTCCTCGGCCCGCCGCGACCTCGCGTGCACCGCCGCGATCTCCGCTTGGAGCCGGTACGGGCCCGCGGCACCGGCCGATCGCGCACGCGTCAGCAGGGCCACGCCCTCGTCGATGGCCGCCCGGTCCCACAACCCGCGGTCCTGCTCGTCCAGCGGGATCGGCACGCCGTCCGCGTCGGTGCGCGCGGCCCGGCGTGCCTCGGTGAGGAGCATCAACGCGAGCAGACCGGCGACCTCGCCGTCCTCCCGCAGCAGTCGGTGCACCTCGCGCGTCAGCCGGATCGCTTCCCCGGTCAGGTCCGCGCGGTGCAACTCCGGCCCCGTCGTGGTCGCGTAGCCCTCGTTGAAGATCAGGTACAGCACGTGCAGGACGACGCCCAGCCGGTCGCGCCGCTCGTGCTCGGGCGGCAGGCGGAACGGCACGCCGCTGGCCTTGATGCGCTGCTTGGCCCGGCTGATGCGCTGTTTCATGGTGGTCTGCGGGGTGAGGAACGCGCGGGCGATCTCCTCCGTGGTGAGGCCGCCGACCGCGCGCAGCGTCAGCGCGACCTGGGACAGCGGCGACAGCGACGGGTGGCAGCACAGCATCAGCAGCAGGAGCGTGTCGTCCTGGTCCGACTGGGGCCCGACCTCCGGACCGGGGACCAGGTGCTGGTCCGACGGCTGCGCCGCGACGACCGCCAGCTCGCGCCTGCGGCGGGCGAGGTCGCTGCGGTACTGGTCGGTCAGCCTGCGTGACGCCACGGTCAGCAGCCAGGCCCTGGGGTTGTCCGGCAGCGCCTCCGCCCGCCACTGCGCCGCGGCCGCCGCCAGTGCCTCCTGCACCGCGTCCTCGCCGGCGTCGAAGTCACCGTGCCTGCGCATCAGCGTGCCGAGCACCTGTGGCGCGAGCCTGCGCAGCAGGTCGTCCAACAGGCGGTCCGTCACCCGACCATCATGCAACAGCTCACCCGACGACCACGCGACGGTGGCGCGGTCGATCAGCGGTCGCGGGTGCGCGGTGGCGAGCGGATGCCGCCAGTGTGCCCGGAGGTGCCGGGGCCGGCTTCTTCCCGATTGCGCTGTCCCCGCGCCCGGGACGGCAAGATCGGAGAAGCGTCGGCACACCCGATGC
The DNA here is from genome assembly GCF_001905065.1 of Saccharothrix sp. CB00851. NCBI lineage: Bacteria > Bacillati > Actinomycetota > Actinomycetes > Pseudonocardiales > Pseudonocardiaceae > Saccharothrix > Saccharothrix sp. CB00851. Next base: position 198,054 of record NZ_LWLC01000056.1, on the reverse strand, counting down.
CCCAGGGTGGATCGGTGTGTCCCGAATGCGAGGCACACACGGATATCCGCGATCGCGCTCACCTCCCAGGGATCGGGGTCCGGTGTGACCGGCGATCCCCCGAACACCGAGTGGTCCGACGAGAACCGCCGCCCGACCGGGCCGTGCGCACGCGCCCAGGTCGATCTCAACCCGACTCGGTTTCCCGCGTGACTGACACCCGACCACCGGTCGAGGAGGGAACCATGCACCCGTACCGCGTCGACTTTCCCCGATCCGAGCTGGACGACTTGCGCCGCAGGCTCACGGCGACGCGATGGCCCGACGAAGTGGTGGACGCGGGCTGGAGCCGCGGCTTCCCCGTCGGGTACCTGCGCGAACTGGTCGAGTACTGGCGCGACGAGTTCGACTGGCGCGCGGTGGAAGCGAAGATCAACTCGTTCCCGCAGGCCACGACCGTCGTGGACGGTGCCGACCTCCACCTGGTGCACGTCCGCTCGCCGGAGCCGGACGCCGTGCCGCTGCTGATCACGCACGGCTGGCCCGGTTCGGTGCTGGAGTTCCTGGACGTGATCGGCCCGCTGACCGATCCGCGCGCGCACGGCGGCGACCCGGCGCGGGCCTTCCACGTCGTGCTGCCGTCGGTGCCGGGCTACGGCCTGTCCGGACCCACCCGGGACACCGGCTGGGGACCGGTCCGCGTCGGCCGGGCGTGGGCGGAGGTCATGCGCCGCCTGGGCTACGACCGCTACCTGCTCCAAGGCGGCGACCTCGGCTCGTGGATCAGCCTCGCCACGGCCGCCGTCGACCCCGGGCACGTCGCGGGCGTGCACCTGAACTTCCTGGTGACCGCCCCGAACGGCCCGGAGGACCTGGACGGGCTCGGCCCGGACGACCTGGCCCGCCTGGACCGGCTCCAGCGCTGGTCCGAGCACGGGTCGGGCTACCTGAAGCTGCAGGCCACCCGACCGAACACCATCGCCTACCCGCTCACCGACTCCCCCGTCGGCCAGCTGGCGTGGGCCGTCGAGAAGTACCGGGAGTGGTCGGCGTGCGTCGACCGCCCGGAGGAGGTGATCGACCGCGACGACATCCTGGCCAACGTCACGCTGGCGTGGCTCACCGGAACGGCGGGCTCGTCGGCGCAGTTCTACTACGAGATCGCGCCGATGATGCCCGGTGCGCCGACCGCGTCCCCGCCACCGCCCCTGGCCGCGCCGCTCGCGGTGTCGGTGTACCCGGCGGACCCGGCACCCCCGGTGCGTGCGCTGGCCGAGCGGGCGTTCCCGCGGATCGTCCAGTGGCGCGACCACGCCGAGGGCGGCCACTTCGCACCGCTGGAACAGCCCGAGCGGTACGTGGCGGACCTGCGCGACTTCGCGGCCCTGCTGGCCGGCACCGGGGTCGCCGCACTCGCGGGCGAGCGGTCATGACGGCCACCGACCGGGCGGTGGTGCTCGGAGCGGGCATCGCGGGCCTGCTGTCGGCCCGGGTCCTCGCCGGGACCTACCGCGAAGTGCACGTGGTCGACCGCGACGAACTCGACGACGTCGACTCGCCGCGGCGGGCGGCACCGCAGGGCCACCACATCCACGGCCTGCTCGCGCGCGGGCACCGGATCATCGAGGGCCTGTTCCCGGGGATCACCGAGGAGCTGGCGGCGGACGGGGTGCCGGTCGGCGATTTCGGCACCAGCCTCGGGTGGTACTTCAACGGCCGCCCGATGCGGCGCACCGAGACCGGCCTCGTGTGCGTGTCGCCGTCACGGCCCATGCTGGAGCAGCGGCTGAGGCGCCGGGTGCGCGCACGGGCCAACGTGACGTTCGTGGAGGCCACGGACATCGCGGGGCTGCTCACGTCCCCGGACCGCACCCGGGTCGTCGGTGTGCGCCTCCAGTCCCGGGGCGCGGACTCGACGCCGCGCGAGCTGGCGGCGGACCTGGTGGTCGACGCCACGGGACGCGGTTCGCGCACACCCGCCTGGCTCACCGGGCTCGGCTTGCCGCGCGTGCCGGAGGAGCGCGTCAAGGTCGACCTGACCTACACCACGTGCGACTTCCTCGGCCCCCTCGACCCCGACCCGATCGGCGACGGTGTCGCCGAGGTGTGCGTGGCGACGCCCGCGAACCCGCGCGGCGCGACCCTGGCGCGGCTGGCCGACCGCTACTCGTTGTCGCTGTACGGGATCCTGGGCGACCGGCCGCCGACGGACCTGGAGGGCTTCATGGCGTTCGCCGAGTCCCTGTCCGTGCCGGCCATCCACGAGGCGGTCCGGGGCGCGACACCGATCACGACCCCGGTGTCGTTCCACTTCCCGGCCAGTGTCCGGCGGCGGTACGAGGCGCTGAAGAACCCGCCCGCGGGTCTTCTGGTGGTGGGAGACGCGGCGTGCGTGTTCAACCCCATCTACGCGCAGGGCATGACGGCGGCCGCGCTGGGTGCCGAAGTGCTGTCCCGGCACGTGGCGCCGGGCCGTGCGCCGGACCCGCGCCGGTTCTTCAAGGACCTGGCCAAGGCCAACGAGGCGCCGTGGGCGATGTCGGCGGGCGGCGACCTCGGTTTCCCCGGCACGGAGGGCAAGCGGACGCTCCCGCTGCGAGTGGCCAACGCCTACGTGCTCAAGCTGCGTGCGGCGGCCGCGAACGACGCCGCACTCACCGAGGCGTTCCTGCGCGTCGCCGGTCTCGTCGCCCCCCTGGAGTCCGTCCTGCGGCCGGGTGTCGTGCGGCGGGTGTTCTTCGGCGGTCGCGAGACCAGCGGAGCATCGACGTCCACGGCGGATCGCGGGACACGTGACTGGGAGGAGACATCGTGAGAGTCGGTCGTGAAATGCGCCTGATCTCCCGGCCGGCGCAGCGGATCCCCGCTCCCGGCGACGTGGAGCTGGTGGAGGTGCCGGTGCCGGATCCCGGACCCCGGCAGGTGCTCGTGCGCAACCTCTACATGTCGATCGACCCCGGCGGCCTGCTCCGGATGAGCGATCTGTCCAAACTGGACATCCCGCACTTCGAGGTCGGCGAGGCCATGTGGAGCGACGCGATCGGCGAGGTGGTCGAGTCCGACCACCCCGACCTCCGGGCCGGCGACATCGTGTGGCACCGACTCGGCTGGCGCGACTACGCGGTGGCGGACGGGGCGGAGTTCCGCAAGGTCGACCCGGACGCCTACCCCTCGCTGTCGCACCACCTGTGCTTCGGCATCGTCGCCTACATCGGCATCGCGGTCGCGGGTGTCAAACCGGGCGACACCGTGCTCGTGGCCAGCGCGGCGGGCGGGGTGGGCAGCATCGCGGGCCAGATCGCCCGGCTGCGCGGCGCCACCACGGTGGTGGGGTCGGTCGGCTCGCCGGAGAAGGTCGAGTACGTCACCGGGACCCTGCGCTACGACGCCGCGTTCGACTACCACGACGGGATGTACGACCAGCTCGTCGCGCTCGGCCTGAACGACCGGCTGGACGTCTACTTCGACAGCGTGGGCGGCGGTCTGCTGGAGGCGGCCATCGACGTGATGAGGCCGCGCGGGCGCATCGTCATGTGCGGCCAGACCGAGCAGGTCCGCTCGGGCGTGCCCACCGGGCCGCGCAACATGCTCAAGGTCGTGGGCAAGCGGATCGGCATCCAGGCGTTCTACACGTTCGACCACCCCGACCTGCTGCCGAAGTTCGAGGCCGAGTTCACCGAGTGGGTCCGCGGCGGTGAGGTCGTCGTGGCGGAGACCGTCGTGGACGGTCTGGAGAACGGCATCGACGCCGCGGTGGGCCAGCTCCAGGGCCGTTACACCGGCAAGGTGATCCTGCGCTTCTGACCGACGACACGGGAAAGGGGTCCGATCCGGTGTCGGATCGGACCCCTTTCGCCGTGCGGGGACGGTCAGCGGTGGTTGAGCCGGACCGGCAGCGTGTCGACACCGTTGAGCAGGAACGTCGGCGCGGGCTTCACCTCGTCCGCCGGCACGGCCGTCGAGATGTTCGGGAAGCGCTCGAACAGCGAGGGAAGCGCGACCAGGGCCTCGATGCGGGCCAGCGGTGCGCCGAGGCAGTGGTGGGCGCCCCAGCCGAAGGACAGGTGCTTCTTGTCCTTGCGGGTGATGTCGAACCTGTCCGCGTCCGCACCGTGCTTGGACACGTCACGCCCCGACGCGGCGAACCCGATCAGCACCGGGTCACCCTTCGGGATCGTCACGCCGCCGATGCGCACCTCCTCGGTGGTGAACCGGAACGGCAGCTGGGCGATCGGCGACTCCACGCGCAGCGCCTCTTCGACCACCTCCGACCACGGGACCTCACCGGAGACCGCCATCTCCAGCTGGTCGGGGTGGCGCAGCAGCGCCACGACCGCCCGGCTGATCAGGTTCGTGGTGGTCTCCGAGCCCGCGCCCAGCATCAGGTGCAGCGTGCCCGCGACCTCGGAATCGCTCAGCCGGGAGCCGTCCTGCTGCTGTTGCTCGATGAGCCTGCTCAGCAGGTCGTCGGCGAGGTTGTGCTTCTTGAACTCCACCAGGTCGAACATCGCCTGGTGCCACTCCTCGACGTTGGCGACCGCCTCCTCGTGCGTGATCGTCGTGTCGACGTTGATTTCGCCGCCGCGCATCACGGCCCGGCGCCGGTCCTCCGGCACGCCGAACAGCTCGCAGATCACCCTGGTCGGCAATGGGTAGGCGAACCGGCCTTTCAGGTCGACTACCTCGTCCGGCTCGGCCTTCTCCAGGTCGTCCAGCAGTTCCCGGGTGATGCGCTCGACCTGCGGCCGCATGGCCTCGGACCGGCGCAGGGTGAACGCGTTCGCGGTGAGCCTGCGCAGCCGGTCGTGCGCCGCGCCGTCGTTGGTGGTCATGTTGTCCATGAGGACCCACCCGATCAACGGGAAGTCGTCACCGATCTCCCCGTTGATGAACGCGGGCCAGTGCTTGCGGGCGTCCTTGGCGAACCGCTCGTCGGCGAGCACCTCCTTGACCATGTCGTAGCCGACCACCGACCAGGCGCGCACCCTGCCCGGCAGTTCGACCTGCGCGATCGGGCCCTGTTCGAGCAGCAGGGCCGCTTCGGCGTGCACGTCGCGTCCCGTGGGGTCGAGGACGATCGGTTCCACGCATACCTCCGACAATGCGAGCCGCTGAGGGCTGGGCGAATGGAGCAGGGAGAGCGGCCGGTCCTTCTCGCGGAAGGCGACCCGGCCGGTGAACCGAGCACATGAGCCGGCGCGTGCCGGGAGCTCAGCATTTGACGCTAACCGCGCGGACGACGAACCGACCACTTCCAGATTGCTCACCCGGCGCGATTGCACCCCATTTCTTCCTGATTGCTCAATTCCCCGTCCGGCGCGGTATTCCTGGTACCGTCGACTTGACCGCCCGCCGCCCGCGGAGATGTGCCACAAAGCACCCGGGTAAAGGAGCAATGGGCATGCGTCCTTTTGTCGTGGACATCCCGCAGGAGGCCCTGGACGACCTGCGCGACCGGCTGGAGCGCACCCGCTGGCCGCGCCTGCCCGACGGCGCGGGCTGGGAACGCGGTGTCCCGGTGGACTACCTCAAGGAGCTCGCTGACTACTGGCGCACCGGCTACGACTGGCGGGCGGCCGAGCGCAAGCTCAACGGCTTCCCGCAGTTCACCACCGAGATCGACGGCGCGAACATCCACTTCCTGCACGTCCGCTCACCCGAGCCGGACGCGTTGCCGCTGCTGATGACCCACGGCTGGCCGGGCTCGGTCGCCGAGTTCCTGGACGTGATCGGCCCGCTCACCGACCCCCGCGCGCACGGCGGCGACCCCGCCGACGCCTTCCACGTGATCGCGCCGACCCCGCCGGGCTTCGGCTTCTCCGGGCCCACCCGGACGGCGGGCTGGACGGTGGGCCGCATCGCGGCGGCGTGGGCGGAGCTGATGCACCGCCTCGGCTACGACCGGTACGCCGCGCACGGCACCGACCTCGGCGTGTGGATCTCGCTCACGCTCGCCGGGCTCGCGCCGGGGAACCTGATCGGCGCGCACGTGAACTTCCTGATCACCGCGCCAGGGGACCCGTCCGAGGTCGCCGGGCTGGACGAGCGGGACCTGGCCCGCGTGCGGCTGATGGCCGAGCTGGACCGCAACGGCGCCTACATGAAGATCCAGGGCACCCGGCCGCAGACGTTGGCCTACGGCCTGACCGACTCACCGGTCGGGCAGCTTGCCTGGATCGCCGAGAAGTTCCGGGAGTGGACCGACCCCGAGGTGCCCGGCGGCTCGGTGGACCGGGACAAGCTGCTCACCAACATCTCCCTCTACTGGCTCACCGCGACCGCGGGCTCCTCGGCCCAGCTCTACTTCGAGATGGCGGACCAGCTGCCCGACCCGACGAAGCCGCCGGTGGTCCCGCCGCCGCTGCCGTTGCCGCTGGCCGTGGCGGTCCACCCGCACGACTCGGCCCTGCCCATCCGCCGCATCGCCGAGCCGCGCTTCCCGAACATCGTCCAGTGGAGCGAGTTCGACCGCGGCGGGCACTTCCCGGCGCTGGAGGTGCCCGACCTGTTCGTGGCCGACGTGCGGTCCTTCGCCCGCGCGCTGGGCCGCTGACCAGGCCTTCCGGGTACGCCGCGAACTCACCCGAAATTTCCGGTGGCGTGTTGTCCTGCCGGCCTCGTCCCGTTCGTCATTGTGGTGAGAGGCCGACCAGCGAGGAGCCACGATGAAGTACATGATGTTCGTCTGCACCGACACCGAGCCGGACGCGGACCAGACCGACGACATCGACACTTGGGTGGAGAGCGTCGACAGCACCGGCCGCCGGCTGCAGGGCAGCCCGCTCGCCCCGCCGTCCGCGGCCACCACGGTGCGGGTCCGCGACGGGGAGTTGCTGCTCTCCGACGGCCCGTTCGTCGAGACCAAGGAGGTCATCGTCGGTTTCGACATCCTCGAGTGCGCCCACCTGGACGAGGCGATCGAGGTGGCCCGCGCCCACCCGATGGCGCGGATCGGCAGGCTCGAACTGCGGCCGTTCGGCGAGCTGCCCGACCGGTCCAACTGACCGACCGGCGGCTGCGGCGGTCCGGGCCGCCGCAGCCGGCCACGGCCGGGCTCTTGCCGGATGCCCGCTCGGGTGACCCGGCGGCGGGTGTCGCGGCCTTGGCACGTCCGCCGGGTTTACTGTGGGCTCGTATCGTCCACCGGACGCGACACCTGGAGGGATGCCGCCGTGAACCGCCGCGAGACCCGGTGGCGCCGAGGGTGAGCGTCGAGGCAGCCGTCGCGGACACCTTCCGAACGGCGTGGGGCCTGGTCGTCGCGACGTTGATCCGCACCACCGGCGACTGGGACCTGGCCGAGGAGTGCGCGCAGGACGCGTTCGCCCAGGCCCTGACGACGTGGCCGAAGGACGGCGTGCCCGCCACACCGGCCGCGTGGGTGATCACCACCGCGCGCAACCGCGCCGTCGACCGGTTGCGGCGGCGCAGCGTCGAGTCGGCGAAACTGCGCGAGATCGCCCTGGACCTCGACGAGGCGCACGACGACGAGCACGCCGAACCCGGCGGGATCGAGGACGACCGGCTGCGCCTGATCTTCACGTGCTGCCACCCGGCCCTGCCGCTGGGGTCGCGGGTGGCGTTGACGCTGCGCACCCTGACCGGTCTCACCACCGCCGAGATCGCGCGGGCGTGCCTGGTGTCCGAGCAGACCATGGCGAAGCGGCTGGTGCGGGGCAAGGAGAAGATCCGGCAGGCCGGGATCCCCTACCAGGTGCCGTCGGCGCAGCGGCTGCCCGAGCGGCTGCCCGGCGTGCTGGCGGTGCTCTACCTGCTGTTCAACGAGGGGTACACCGCGACGACGGGCGTCGACCTGGTGCGGCCGGACCTGTGCGTCGAGGCGATCCGGTTGACGCGGCTGCTCGCCGAGCTGATGCCTCGCCAGCCGGAGGTGCTGGGCCTCAACGCGCTGATGCTGCTGCACCACGCCCGGCGCGACACCCGCGTGGACGAGGCGGGCGACGTGATCGCGTTGGCCGACCAGGACCGGTCGCGGTGGCGGCGCGACGAGATCGAGGAGGGCATCGCGCTGCTGGAGTCCGTGCTGGACGTCGGCGACGTCGGGCCGTACCAGCTCCAGGCGCTGATCGCCGCCTACCACGCGGAGGCGCCGTCCGAGGCGGAGACCGACTGGGCCGCGATCGCCCGGCTCTACGCGAGGTTGGAAGCCACGACCCCGTCGCCGGTGGTCACGCTGAACCGCGCGGTCGCCGTCGCGATGTCCGAAGGCCCGGCCGCGGGGCTGGCCCTGGTGGACGAGCTGGACCGGAACCGCGCCCTCGCGGGCTACCACCTGCTGCCCGCCGTGCGTGCGGACCTGCTGCGGCGACTGGGCGACTGGCCCGAGGCGGCACGGGCCTACCGGCGGGCACACGAACTGGCCACCACCGAACCGGAGCGCAACTACCTGGCCAAACGGCTGGCGGAGGTGGCGCACGCCGCCCAGTGACGGCAGTCGCGTGCCGGTCGGCTCAGCGGTTGGTTCCCTTCCCGGGTGCGGGCAGGCCTTGCAGGTCGAGCAGCAGGTCGCGGACGTCGGTGGCGGCGATCCGGCCGGTGCGCTCGACCGCGGCCGGTACGGCGGGGTCGGAGCACAGCAGCACCGGGCCGTCCTCGGCGCGGTCGGGCAGTCGGCCATGGGTGCCGCGCACGCAGGTCGGGTCGAGCGGCACGACGTTCATGGCGTAGCGCAGGCCGAGTTTCTTGCGTGCCAGGTTCAGTCCCGCCTTGGCCTTGGCGAGTCGGTCGGCGGGGTCGAAGAACAGCTCGGCGGGGTCGTAGCCGGGTTTGCGGTGGATGTCGACGCCGCGGGCGAAGTCGGGTGCGCGGTTGTCGTCGGTCCAGTAGTAGTAGGTGAACCACGCGTCGGGTTCGGCGACGGCGACGAGTTCGCCGGAACGTTCGTGGTCGAGATGGACGGTGGCTTGCTCTTCGCGGTCGAGCACCACGTCCACGCCGGGCAGTTCGGACAGGACCGCTCTGGTGCGGGGGATGTCGGCCGGGTCGGCGACGTAGACGTGGGCGATCTGGTGGTCGGCCACGGCGAAGGCGCGGGAGGTCCACGGGTCGAGCAGTTCCCTGCCCGCCTGGGTGTAGACCTCCAGCAGCCCGGCTCGGCGCAGTGCCCGGTTGACGTCGACCGGCCTGCGGGCCGCGGTGATGCCGTACTCGGACAGCGCCACGACCGTGGCGCCGGCCGCTTCGGCGTCGGTGAGCAGCGGGGCCAGCGCGGCGTCGACCTCTGCGGCGGCCCGTGCGGCTTCCGGCCCGGAGGGTCCGAACCGTTGCAGGTCGTAGTCCAGGTGCGGGACGTAGACCAGCAGCAGGTCCGGGCGTTGGGCGGCGAGCACGTGCCGGGCGGCGCCGACGATCCACTCGCTGGACTTCAGCGCCGCGGTGGGTCCCCAGTACTGGAACAGCGGGAAGTCGCCCAGCTCGGCGACCAGTTTATCGTGCAGGGCGGGTGGGCGGACGTAGGCGTCGGGCGACTTGCGGCCGTCGGCGTGGTAGATCGGGCGCGGGGTGACGGTGATGTCGGTGGAGGCGCCCATGGCGTACCACCAGCAGATGTTCGCGGCGGTGTAGCCGGGGTGGGCGCGGCGGGCGGTCTCCCACAGCTTCTCGCCCTGCACGAGTCGGTTGTGCTGGCGCCACAGGTGGACCTCGCCGAGGTCGCGGAAGTACCAGCCGTTGCCGACGATGCCGTGCTCGGCCGGGGTGAGCCCGGTGAGCAGGGTGGACTGGGCGCTGCACGTCACAGCGGGCAGCACGGTGCCCAGCTCGGCCTGCCAGCCCCGGCGGCCGAGGCGGGTGAGGTTCGGCATGTGCGGCAGCAGGCCCGGTGTCAGGCCTACGACGTCGATCACGACCAACGGGTTCACGCGGCACCTCCGAGGTGGTCGGCCGCCCAGCGCAGTTCGGCGGCGATGCCGGCGGCCAGGTCGTCGACCGCGTCCGGCAGGACGGTCCAGGTGTAGGTCTCGACCTCCACGTGCGGCATGACCTCCGCGGTGGACCGGACCGCGTCGACCGCCGTCAGCAGCACGTCGGTGGTCGACGCGAGCGGGGCGGCGGGCCGGGCGTGCAGGGGGACGTGGAAGTGGACCCGCCACGGGTGTTCGGCGGGCAGGGTGTCGAGCGCTTCGGGCAGGTCGTCGGCGGCGAGCACACCGGTGGGCGTGTTCTCCCGGACCTGGTGCAGGTAGCGCGGTTCGGCGAACGCGGCGATGGCCCGCCTGCCCTCCTCCGTGCCGGGTTCGGCGACTTCCAGCGCGGCCGACGCCTGCACCTTGACCACGGAGAGCCCGCTGCGGCGGATCGCCTGCACCGTCTCGGCCGGGTCGGCGAACGACACCGCGAGGTGACAGGTGTCCAGGCAGAGCCCGATGTGGTCGTGGTCCACCCGGTCGGCCAGCCAGGAGACGGCGTCGGCGACGGTGTCCAGCACGCACCCCGGTTCCGGTTCGACCGCCAGCCTGATCGGCCTGCCGTGCCGTGCCGCCTCGTCGCGCAGGAAGCGGCTGACGATGTCGAGGGAGGCTTGGGCGCGCACGTCGTCGGCGGTGGTCCACGGCTCGCGCCAGGCCAGCGGCAACGTCGAGATGCTGCCGTAGTCGGCGGAGTCGGGCAGCAGGTCCGTGAGCACGGTCGCGCAGGCCATGGTGTACCCGGTGCGTCGGTGGTCGGTCCACGTCGGCTCGTAGACGGAGTGCTTGACCACGTCGTGGTGGAAGCCCCCGTACGGGAAGGCGTTGAGGGTGCTCACCTCCAGTCCCCTGGCCCGCAGGTCCGCCGCCAGGCGGCGTCGGGCCGTCCCGTCGTCGGCGAGGCCGCGGGCGACCGGTTCGGCCAGCCACAGCCCGAGCGCGAGCGTGTCGACGCCCAGCTCCTCCCGGACCGGGACGGCGTAGCGGTCGAGCTGCGCGACCACCCCGGCCAGGTCCTCGGCCGGGTGGACGTTGGTGCAGTACGCGATGGACGTCACGGGCGTTCGCCCCGCAGCACGGAGTTCCCGGCGAACGTGTCCGCGGGCGCGGCGTCGTCCAGCATCAGCCGTCCGCTCCGGCCGTAGAACTCGACCGGGTTGTGCCACAGCACCTTGTCCACTTCGGACTCTCCGAAGCCGGCCGCCAGCATCGCCAGGCCGGTCTTGTGCGTTTTGAGCGGATCGGACCGACCCCAGTCGGCGGCGGAGTTCACCAGCACCCGATCGGTGCCGTACTCGCGCAGGATGGCGACCATGCGGTCCTCGTCCATCTTGGTGTCGGGGTAGATGGAGAAGCCCATCCAGCAACCGGAATCGGCCACGGCGCGCACCGTCGTCTCGTTCAGGTGGTCCACGAGCACGCGTTCGGGTGGCAGTCCTGATTCGCGGACGAGGTCGAGCGTGCGGGCGGTGCCGGCGGCCTTGTCCCGGTGCGGTGTGTGCACCAGGGCGGGCAGCTCGTAACGCACAGCCATCTCCAGTTGCCGGGCGAACGCCTCGTCCTCCTCCGGGGTCATCGAGTCGTAGCCGACCTCGCCGACCGCCACCACGCCGTCCTTGGCCAGGTAGCGCGGCAGCACGTCCAGGACCGGTGTGCAGCGGGGGTCGTTGGCCTCCTTGGGGTTGAGCGCGATCGTGCAGTGGTGCGCGATGCCGAACTGCGCCGCGCGGAACCGCTCCCAGCCGATCAACGAGTCGAAGTAGTCGGTGAACGACCCCACGTTCGTGCGCGGCTGTCCCAACCAGAACGCGGGCTCGACCACCGCCCGCACCCCGGCGGCGTGCATCGCCTCGTAGTCGTCGGTGGTGCGGGAGGTCATGTGGATGTGCGGGTCGAAGATGCGCATCAGGTTTCGCTCCTCAGCAGGTCGAGCGCGTCGGCGGGTACCGCACGTCCGGCGGCACGGCGTTCGTCGGCGAACGCGGTGACCATGCGTTCCAGCTCCGCGTCCCCACGTCGGTCCAGTTCGGCGACGGCGGCGAGAGGAATGCCCAGGAACAGGCACTTGAGCACCCCGTGGCGCCAGGCGTGGACGTCGAGGTGACGTGCGGCGAACGGTCCGAGTGCCGCCGCGACGAGCCTGGTGTCGTTGCTGCGCAACGCGTCCTTGACGAGGTCGACCCCGGCCGCGGGCGCCTTGTCGCCGACGGAGGCGAGTGCGCGCAGGACACCGCGCCGTTCGGCGTCGTCGCCGTGGCGGTAGAGCGCGGTCAGCTCCTCGGCCACCGCGTCCGGCTCGACGGCCGCGGCGAACGCCACCAGCAACCGGACGCGAGCCCGGTCGTCCACGGTGCCGTGGACCACACCGAGCGGGTCGGACTCCGCTCGCACCGGTGCCCGGCCGACCGACCGCCCGACCGCGGGGAACAGGGTGCGGATGGCCGCCGGATCGGAACGCACGGTGCGCACCGCCTGGGCCAGCCACGGGTCGGGTAACGCCGTCCGCAGCGCGTTCAGGGCTCGGCGGGCCACGTCGGGTCCGCCGTGGCTGTGCCGGGGCAGTTCGACGGCGGCGAGGCCGGTGTAGCCGATCTCCTCCAGCGCGGCGAGCGTGGCGGCCAGGTCCAGCTCGCCCTCGCCGAACTCCAGGTGCTCGTGCACGCCGGGCAGCATGTCGTCCAGCTGCACGTTGAGCAGCAGGTCACCGGCACGGCGGATGCAGTCGGCGGCGTCCCGCGGCTCGACCGCGACGCAGTGGCCGACGTCCAACGTGATGCCGAGCAGATCGGGCGAGCCGAGTTCCTCGCGCAGGCGCAGGGCCTGGTCGAGGCGTTCGACCAGCATGCCGGGTTCGGGTTCCAGCGCGATCGGCACGCCGCGCCTGGCCGCACCGTCCAGGACCGCCGCGACACCGGACCGCATCCGTTGCCACGCCTCGTCGTCGTCCACGTCCGCGGGCACCACGCCGGACCAGAAGGACACGCAGTCGGCGCCGAGGTCGGCCGCGACGTCCACCGCGCGCAGCAGGAAGTCGACCCGGACGTGCTGATCGTCGCTGACGAGTGTCGGGTGGTGCTTGCGCCACGGGTCGAGCAGGAACCGCGCGCCGGTCTCCACCACGACGCCGAGGCCGAGGCGGTTTAGCCGCGCAGCCACCTTCTTCACCTGCTGCGCCAGGTCCGGGGCGAACGGGTCGAGGTGGTGGTGGTCGAGGGTGAGCGCGACGCCGGTGTAGCCGAGGTCGGCGATCACCGCGAGCGCGTCGTCCAGCCGGTGGTTGGCCAACCCGTTGGTGCCGTACCCGAGGCGGAACGTCATGTCGGCCCTACCTTCCGGCTCAGTCGACGGGCGAGGGGCAGGACGAGCGCGAGCGCGGCGGCGACGAGCGGTGAACCGGCCCGTGCCACGAGCGCGCTCTGCAACGGGACCATGCCGTGGATGCCGGTCTTCGTGGCCGAGCGGACCGCCCGCGCACCGGGATCGCGCAGGGCGGCCAGTTGGGCACGTCCGACCGTGGTCGCGTACGTCGCGGCACCCGCGACCGCGCCCAACCGGTGCTGCCACGTCCTCCCTGGTCGGGCGAGGACCGCCGCCGTGGTCGCGGTGGTGCCGCCGAGCACCGCCTTCGCGGTGGCCGGCGAGGTGCCGTGGACCTCGCCACGGGACAACACCGTGACGCCGAGGGTGTGGCCGGCCAGGACGGCGGCGGCGGGCAGCGCGTCCACCACCCGGTGCCGACCCGCGCCCAGCAGGACGTCCAACCCCCGGCACACGGCCATCGCGAGCGGTCCGGCCGCCGTGTCCTTCAGCACCGTGTCGTAGGACCACACCGCCGCCGCCAATGGCACCGCGACCGCCACCGCGTCCCGACCACCGGCCACCGCGGCGAGGCCGAGTCCGGTCGCGGTGAGCGCCGTAGCGGTGGCGAGCGCGGCACGGGGGCTGACCCGGCCGGACGGGATCGGGCGCTCGGGGCGTTCGGTCGCGTCCAAGTTGCGGTCGGCCCAGTCGTTGAGCGCCATCCCCGACCAGTACAACGCCACCGACGCCAACGGCAGCAGCAACCGCCTACCCCGTAACGGCACACCTGCCGCCGCGGCGCCGGCGAGCGTGTCACCCAGTACCGTCAACGCGGCGGGCGCCCGCACCAGTTCCGCGTACGCCCTCACGTCAGCTCCCCCGCCCACCGGTACAGCTCGCGGGTCTGCTCGGCGAACCGGTGCTCGTCGCTGCCCAGCGGGTCCTTGAAGAAGAACGCCAGCGCACCCAGCGCACCCGCTTGCCCGGCGGCGTGCGCCGCCGCGACCAGCCGGGCCAGGTCCAGCACGAGCGGCGCGGCCAGCGAGGAGTCCAACCCGGTCCACGTCAGCTGCAACGACATGCGCGCGCCGAGGAACCCCTCGAACGACACGTGGTCCCACGCCGTCTTCTGCTCACCCAGGTCCGGCACGTTGTCGATGTGCAGCGGCGCGGTGACGCCGTCGCCGAGCAACGCCGCGAGGCCGCGTGCCTTCGACTCCAGCTTGCTGTCCGCGTGCGCCGGGTCCTCCAGCGTCGCGCCGTCACCCCCGCCCAGCAGGTTCGTCCCCGCCCAGGACCGCACCCGCAACGCCCGCGCGGTGAACATCGGCGCGAGCACAGTCCTCAGCAGCGTCTCCCCCGTCTTGCCGTCCCGCCCCGCGTACGGCAGCCGTTCGCGGTGGGCGAGTTGGTCCAGCGCCGCCAACGCGATACCGGTGGACGGGGTGAAGTCCACGAACGGGCAACCCGCCGTGAGCGCCGCGTACGCCGCTACCGAACTGGGCGGCAACACCGCACGAGTCGGGTCGTCCAGCGCCTCCTCCAACGCCGCCAGGTCGTCGTGCTCGGGCGCGGCCGGTACGGGTGGTTCGGTCGAGGACACGTTGACCACGACCACCCGCGCCAGACCGTGCCGGTCGCGGAAGCCGGTGATGTCGGCGGCGAGCCGGCGGGCGGCCTCCGCCTGGCTACCCCGGTGCGTGACGGGGTGGTAGCCGGGTCGGATCTCCGCGTCGGCCGCGTGCAGTCGGTCGGTGACGGCGCTGAGCAGGCGGTGTGGCAGCACCCCGCTGTCCGCCAGCTGTTCGGCGCGTTTGACCAGCGGTGTGTCGGTGATGTCGTGCCCGCCGACGACCAGGTCGGCCCAGCCCGGCAGCGGGAGACCGGCGAACTCCGGCCGTTCGGTGACGCAGCCCGTCGGCGGCGTCAGGCCCGCCCGCAGTGCGAGCAGTCCGCTGATCGCCGTCGTCGCGACCGATCCGCGTGCCCCGATCAGCCACAGCCCGGTGGGTTCGTCCGTCATTGGCACCCCTCCTTAGCCAGCTCCACTGAAACCGGTCACCGACCGGTGCCGGGACGCGGAGGTCCCGGCACCGATCGGGCGGGGACGCGGTCCGGCAACCGCTCCCACGTGCGGGTCGACCGGAGCGCGGCGGCTCCGGCCACCGCGGTCAGCTACCGCCCGCCTGGCTCCGCAGCGCCGCGATCACCACGTCGGTGTCGGCGACGAGTAGGTCGCGCACGGCGAGGTCGCCCACCCTGCGGGAGACCGTGTGGCGGAAGCTCTCCAGCTCCTCGATCGCCTTGCCGGTCCTGCCCTCGAACAGCAGCCGGCGGGCGTCGTCCAGGTCGCGGTCGAGGCCCCGTGCGGTGGACGACGGGATCCGTCGTTCCGCGGCGAACCGGTCGACCAGCGCCTGGAGGTCGGGCAGCGAGGTGGTGACGGTGAACGACACCGTCACGTCACGCTTGTTGCCCGCCTTGTCGGTCGCGGTCAGCGCCAGGGTGTGCGCGCCGAGCGCGAGGGTGTGCAGGGCGATGGTCGTGCCCGAGGTGATGGGTCTGCCGTCGAGCGTGGCGGTGACCGTCGCGATCCCGGCGGTGGTGTCGTCGGCCTGCCAGGAGACCGCCTTGTCCTCGGCGTGGCCGTAGCTCACGCCGTCGTGCAGGCCGGTGACCTTCACGGTCGGTGAGGTCGCGTCCACCTTGACCGTCACCTCACCGGCCTGCGAGGTGTTGCCGCGCAGGTCCGTGGCCCGGTAGTGCACCGTGTGCGTGCCGTCGCCGGTGACCGGGAACGGCGCGCTGTACTGCGCCCACTCACCGTCGCCGATGCGGTACTCGGTGCGGGCCACGCCCGATCCGGCGTCCGCCGCGGTGAGGGTCACCGTCGGCGGCGTGGTCCACCAGCCGTCCGTGCCGTCGGGCTCGGCCGGGTTCACCGTCGCGGTGACCTCCGGCGCGGTCGTGTCGAGGCCGGACACCCGGAAGTAGTCGAAGTCGACCGTCACCGGGCCCGTGGTTTGGCTCGGGCCGATCGCCATCAGGCCGAACTTGGCGTTCGGCACGTCGTTGGTGACCGGGTCGCCGAGCGAGGTCCAGTTGGTGCCGCCGTCGCTGATCTCGCCGCTGTAGGTGTTGCCGGTCTTCTTCAGCCGCAGGTGCCACCACCCGCTCTCCGGTGTGCCGATGGTGATGCCCCGGTTGCCGCCGTTGCCGAACTGGCCGTTGTTCTCGGCGACGAGTTCCGCGCCCAGCGTCACGGCCTGGCCCGGGGCGTTGCGCGCGACGACGTCGAACTTCACGTAGTCGTCGTCGTTGCCGTACACCATGAACCCGGCCAGCTGCCACTGCTCGACCAGCGGTGCGGCCATCCTCGTCTCCAGCGTCCAGTCGCCCTCGGGCGCGTTCTGGAGGATGAAGTTGCGCGGGTCGTCGTTGTTGCCGCCGTTGATGTCGCCGGGCAGCGTCCGGACGCTGAGCAGGCCGTCGGCCATGCTCATGGACGCGAGGTCCGGTCGGACGACGGCGTCCCAGCGGCAACCGTCGAGCCGGTCACCGTCGAACTCGTCGTTGACCGGGGTGTCCGGGTTCGGGGTGTCGCAGGTGATCGGTGGCATCGGCGGGGTGCGCACGACGACCGGGGTGGACACCTTCTTGGACCGGCCCGCGGCGTCGGTGACCGTCACCGACGCGTGGTAGGTGCCGTTGCGGGCGTAGGTGTGCTGCACCGTGGCGCCGGACGCGGTGGTGCCGTCGCCGAGGTCCCACGCGTAGGTGAACGGCGCGTCGTTCTCCGGGTCGCTCGCCGTGGCGGTGAGCTCGGTGGTGAACGGCGCGGCGCCGGTCGCCGGGTCGGCGGTGACGACCACGTGCGGCGCGGCGTTGACGGACACGCCCTTGCCGATGAACGTGAACGAGTCGAGCGTGACCTGGTTGTCCGGGCCGCGGAACACCGCGACCAGCTTGACCGTGCCACCGGGGTCGGTGACCGCCACGTCCGGCGCGGTCGCGTACCGGTCGAGGCCGCCGGTCTCGGGCACCGCGATGGTGGCCAGCAGGTCACCGGTCGGCGAGTCCTTGCGCAGTTCGATCGAGCCGCCCGCGCTCGCGGATGCCACTCGCGCGGTGACGCGGTCGATCTGGTGGAAGTTCACCGGGGTGAAGGCGATCCAGTCGCCGTCGCCGAGGTCGCCGACCCTCTTGCCCGACTCGGCGGCGACATCGGGCGTGACGATGATGCCCGAGGACTCCTGGTGGAACTCGGCCTGCTTGTGCTTGGGCTGGATCACCGCGAGGTCGCGGCCGACCAGCGGCGGCAGGGCGCCCGAACCACTGTCGGTGTAGGACGCGTCGACGGAGTAGAAGATGTCCGCGTCGGCGTGGCCCTCGTCGACCAGGGTGGCGAACTCGCCCTCACACGCGTGGATCGGGTCGATCGGGTGCGCGTGCGCCTCGTGGCCGAGCGCGGGCTGGAGGACCGCCTTCGAGCAGTCCGGTTCGCCGTCTTCGGGGTCGGTGATGTCGAGGTCGAACGCCACCTCGTCGCCGAAGTCGAAGAACCCGCCGTCGACCGGTGAGGTCATCCGCACCGAGGGCGCGGTGTTGCCGACCGTCACCTGGACGTTGGTCACGCCGGTCTTGCCGGACGCGTCGGTCACGGTGAGCTGGGCGTTGTGGACGCCGTTGGACTGGTAGGTGTGCGTCGGCTCGGCCTCGGTGGACATGCCGCCGTCGCCGAAGGTCCACGCGTAGGTCAGCGGGGTGCCCTCGGGGTCGGACGACTGCGTGGCGGAGAACTTGACCGGCAGCGGCGCCTGGCCCGAGGACGGTGTCGCCGTCGCCTTCGCGGTCGGCCGCCGGTTGCCCTGCGTGTAGTCGATCCGGTAGATGCCGGAGTCGGGGTTGTCACGGCCGTAGCCGCCGCCCCACTCCACGACGTACAGGGCGCCGTCCGGGCCGAACTTCATGTCCATCGGGGCCAGCGGCGCGGCGCCCTTGAACCACTCGTTGATCTTGAGCAGGCCGCCCTGGTCGTCCTGCGAGAACGTCCAGAACTTGTTGCGCGCCCAGTCGTAGAAGAACGGCTTGCCGTCGTAGTACTGCGGGAACTTGACGTCCGAGGCCAGGTTCGGGTCGAACTCGTAGCGCGGGCCCGCCATCGGCGCCTCGCCGCCGGTGCCCATCTCGGGGAACTCGTCACCTTCGGCGCCGTTGCCGTACCAGACGGTCGCGGCCTTGACGGCGGGCAGATTCGTCAGGCCGGTGTTGTTCGGCGAGTCGTTCACCGGGTTCGCGCAGTCGAACTTCGCCTTGGAGGTGTTCGTGGCGAAGTCGAAGTCGTTGAACGGGGTGTTGTTGCCGACGCAGTACGGCCAGCCGTAGTTGCCGGGCTCCTTGATGACGTTCCACTCGACCAAGCCGCCGGGGCCGCGCGCCGGGTTGTCCCCGCCCGCGTCCGGACCGTAGTCGGCCAGGTAGAGCGTTCCGTCGGAGGCGACGTTGAAGCGGAACGGGTTGCGGAAGCCCATCGCGTAGATCTCGGACCGCGTCTTCTCCGTGCCCGGCGGGAACATGTTGCCCGCGGGGATGGTGTAGGTGCCGTCCGGCTCCGGGTGGATGCGCAGGACCTTGCCCCGCAGGTCGTTGGTGTTCGCCGAGGTCTTCTGCGCGTCGAACAGGTCGCGACCCGGGCGTTCGTCGATCGGCGCGTACCCGCTGGACTGGAACGGGTTGGTGTCGTCACCGACACCGACGTAGAGGTTGCCGTTCGGCCCGAACTCCAGGTAGCCGCCGGTGTGGCCGGGCTCCTCCCGGCGCGACGCGGGCACCTCCAGCAGGACCTTCTCGCTGTCGGGGCTGATCACGTTGCCCTGCGCGGTGAACCGGGACAGCCGGTTGATCTCGGCGGTGCCCGCCGGGGAGTAGTACACGTAGACGTGGTTGCTGGTGGCGAAGTCCGGTGCCAGCGCCAGCGACACCAGGCCGTCCTCGCCGCCGCTGTAGACGGGCAGGGACAACGCCGTCGAGGTGGTGTCGGTGGCGGGGTCGTGCACCCGGACCTCGCCGAGCAGCTCGGTGTGGAACACCCGCCCGTCCGGCGCGATGTCCAGTGAGGTCGGCGCGCGGGTGGCGTCGTCCAGCGTCACCTTCTCGAAGCTGGTGTCGACCGTGGCGCCGCAGTCGGACGGCACGACGCCCGCGGCGGTGCGGATGCCGCCCAGCACGTGCGCGACGAAGTTCGGCTCGGTGTAGTCGGCGGCGTTGTGGCCCATGCCGGTCGCCCAGACCCGGCCGCCCTCGGCGTCACGGCACCACGAGATCGGGTGGTCGTGGCCCATGGCCTCGGAACCCGGGTCGTAGGTCTTCTCGTCCACCTCGACCAGCGGGTGCACCTTGCCGCGCATGCTCGGCTTGAAGTTGTACCACTCCTCGGCCTTGCGCCAGCGGTCCGGCAGGTGCCTGGTCGACTCGTGCACCTCGTCGACCTGGTAGGCGGTGGCGGTGAGGCCGTTGGCGGAGTGCGCGGTCATGTGCGCGCCGCCGTTGACGAAGTCGTCCCACCAGGGGAAGGACGACTCGATGTTCATGTCGGTCGCGTTGTGGATGGCGACGATGCCGCCGCCGTCGTTGACGAACTTCTTCACGGCCGCGCGCTGCGCGTCGGTGTCCCAGACCATGCCGCCGTTCTGAAGCATGATGACGACGTCGAACCCGGCCAGGTTCGCGTCGGTGAACTGGTTGGCGTCCTCGCTGTGCACCACGTCGAAGTGGTGGTCGGCGGCGAGCTTCTCGACCATCGCCACGCCGGCCGGGATCGAGTCGTGCCGGTAGGCGCCGGCGGCGGTCTTGGTGAACAGCAGGGCTCGGAACTCGGCCGGTGCGTCGTGGCCGGGGTGCGCCGCCGCGGTCGCCGTCACCGACCCGGCCAGGACGAGCAGCGCCGACACGAGACCGAAGACAGTGCGCAAGCGGAATACAGGGGTTCTCACGATCCTCCACACGCTTTCTGTTCCGTCCGGCGTGCCGGCGCCGGTGAGTTGTGGGTGACGCCGGTCAGCCGGTGCCGATCACCTCCCTGAGGAACTTCAGCCCGTCCACGGCGAGCGCGTCCTGGGTCGGCGCGAGCGGGCGCCAGATGGACGCGGCGGTGGCGATGCTCGCGTTCTCGCCGGTGAAGGACTCGATGCACAGCGGCCCGGTGTAGTCGGCCTGGGCGAGCGCGGTGACGATGTCGGGCCAGTCGAGGTGGTCGTCGCCGGGTGCGCCCCGGTCGTTGCCGCACACCTGCACGTGCGCGATCCGACCGGCGGCCGACCGGATCGCGTCACCGACGTGCTTCTCCTCGATGTTCTGGTGGTAGGTGTCGACCGCGACGCCGCAGCCGTCCTCGGGCAGGCCGTCCAGGGCCGCGAGGGTCTGCCCGATGGTGTTGAGCAGGCTGGTCTCGTAGCGGTTGAGGGGTTCGACGGCGACCCGCACGCCCGCCGCACGGGCGTGCTCGACCACCGGCGCGAGGTTGTCGCGCAGTTCGGCGATCCGGTCGTGCCGCTCCTGGCCCGTCATGCGCCACGTGCGGCCGACCGACGCGTAGGCCGGACCCGCGATGACCGGCGAGCCCACCTCCGCCGCGATGTCCACGACCCGCCGCAGGTAGTCCTGGGTGGCGGTGACGGTCGCGGGGTCGGCCGTGACCAGTTCCCGGCCCGGCGGCATCACCAGGCACACGGTCGCGGCGAGCCCGTGGTCGGCCAGCACGCGCGTGGCGTGCGCCGGGTCCCAGTCGTCGACTTCCTCCACCGGGAGTTCGAGCACGTCGAACCCCCACCCGGCCACCCGCGTGGCCAGTTCGGCGAGCGTCGCGTCGCGCAGGGGTGACGTCCAGACCCACGTGCTCACACCGATCGCGTGCACAGTTCCTCCCTCCGGGCCGGGTAGCGGGTCCTACTTCCAGGGCGCGGGGTAGCCGGCCATCGACTCGCAGCCGCACATGGCGTAGTGCAGCGGCGGCATGTCCTGCTGGACGAAGTCCGTGAGCCTGTCCTCGGTGATCTTCGGCTGCGGCAGCACCCACTCCTTGGGCACCTGCTGACCGTTGAGGATCTTCAGCGCGGCGATGACCGGGGTGCGCCACTGGTAGGTCGGGTAGGTCGGGGCGACGGCGGTCATCTTCTCGGCCGCCCAGGTGCGCAGGAAGTCCTGCTGGTCCTCGCCGACGAACGCCGGGATCGGCACGCCCGCGTCCTGGAACGCCTCCACGGCGGCTACGGCGGTCGCGCCCGCGTCCATCCACACGCCGTCGATCTGTCCCTCGCGCTGGATGTAGTCGTTGACGATGCTCTTGGTCTTGGCCGCGTCACCGTCGGTGAACTCGACGCCGACGACCTCCAACCCGCTGCCGGAGAAGATCTCGTTGGCCGCCGCCCACCGCTGCTCCAGCACGTCGACACCGGGCAGGATCCGCAGGGCCAAGACCTTGCCACCCGCCTTGACCTTCTCCTTCAGGAACTCCGCGCCGTCCGCGCCGAACGCGAACCCGCCGATCGGGTGGATGAACGTGACCGGGCAGGACGTGTTGACGCCCCGGTCGAACACGATCACCGGCACGTTCGTCTGGCACGCCGCCTCGATGGCGGGGGTCAGCGTGGCGGTGGTGTTCGGCGACACGACCAGCGCGCTGCACCCCTGGGAGGCGAACGACTGGATGTCGCTGATCTGCTTGTCGTCCTTGCCCTCCGCGTCGAGCACGGTGAACTTGGTGATCTCCGGGTGCAGCTTCACCTCCTCCTTCATCGTGGTGAACCCGACCTGCCGCCACGGGTTGTTGACCGCCGCGTTGGAGAAGCACAGGTGGTAGTCGCCGCCCGGCTTGGCGAACTTCGCCGTGTCGACCAGCTCCGGCGCGAGCATCTGCTCCCACGGCTTGTCGGCCGGGCCTTCGGCGGTGGTCGACCGGAACTTCAACTGGCGCTCGTACTCTGCCTGGTCGAAGAACTCCGACCTCGCGCCGGCGGCCTTCGACGCGCCCGTCGTGCCGGTCGCTCCGGTGTCGGCGGGCAGGTCGCTGCTGCAGCCGGCCACGGCCAGCAGGCCCGCGACGGCCACGACGGACCACTTCCTGTTCATCGGTTCTCTCCTTGTGCGGCCGGTACTAGCGGGCAGCGGGCTCGGGTGTGCCGGCGCGGCGCCGGAACCCGAGCTTCTGGTTGACGCCGAGGGCGGCGTAGGCGACGGCGGCGATGATGATCACGCCCTGGACGGCGGACTCCAGCGCGCCGGCGACGCCGAGCAGGTTGAGCAGCGAGAACAGGGCTTCGAGGGTCAGCGCGCCGGCGGCCGCGGCGACGACGGAACCCTTACCGCCGCCGAGCAGGACGCCGCCGAGGACGACGGCGGTGATGGCGCGGAACTCCAGTCCCTCGCCGACCTGCGCCGACACGCCGGCGAACCCGCCGAGCAGGATCGCGGCCAGCGCCGCGAGCAGACCGGACAGCGCGAACGCCAGCACCTTGAGCCGGTCCACCCGCCCGCCCGCGAGGCGGACCGAGTTCGCGTTGTCCCCCACCGCGACGAGCGTGCGACCGGTGCCGCTGCGCATGAACAGCACCGCGGCGACGAGGACGGCCAGCAGGATGACCACCGACCACGGCAGGTGGCCCAGGACCGGCAGGTCGACACCGCCGCGGCCGAACACGCGGAACGACGGTGACAGCGCGCCGCGCGGCGCGCCGCCGGTCCACAGGAACACCGCTCCGTCGAGGATGAGCAGCATCCCGAGGGTCACGATGAACGACGGCACCAGCAGCTTGGTCGTGACCAGCCCGTTGACCAGGCCGACCAGCAGGCCGAAGCCCAGCAGCAGCGCGATCACCCACGCCGTGTTCGCGTCGTCGCCTTCGATCAGCCGGGCGGCGATCACCACCTCGGCGGTGACCAGCGAGCCCACCGACAGGTCGAACCCGCCGGAGACGATGACGAAGTACTGGCCGATGGCCAGCAGCACCAGCGGCGCGGCGCGCTTGAGCAGCGCCAGGTAGCCGGTGGGTTCGGCGTAGGCGGGACCGGTGAAGGCCAGCGCCACCAGCAGCACGGCCAGCACCGCCAGCACGGGTGCGGTGCCCTCGGCCAGGCGGGGACGCCACGTGGTCGGCGCGGTCACGCGGACCTCCTGGTCAGCTTGCGGCGGGCGTAGAGCGCCACCGCGACGATGAGGACGACGCCGCGCACCACGTCCTTGAAGAACGGGTCGACCGCGAGGTCGTCGAAGACGGTGTCGAGGGTGGCCAGGATGAGGACGCCGCCGATCGTGCCGACGACACCGCCCCGACCGCCCGCCAGCGCCGCGCCGCCGAGCACGACGGCCGCGATGGACTCCAGGTCGTAACCGGCGTCCGTGCCGACGTACGGCGCGCCGGACCCGAGCCGGCTGGCCAGGAACACCCCGGCCAGCCCGGCGGCGACCGCGCACAGCACGTGGGCGGTGACGATCGTGCGGCCGGTGCGCACGCCCGACAGACGCGCCACGTCGATGTCGCCGCCGACCGCGTAGGTGTGGTAGCCGGCGCGGGTGCGCTTGAGGTACCACCACGCCGCCGCCGCGACGAGCAGCATGAGCAGCACGCCGATCGGGACGGGGCCGATGCGGTCGAACCCGAGGTGCTGGAAGGCGCGCGGCACGCTGCCCGCCGGGCCGGTGTAGTTGTCCTCCAGGTAGCCGCGCAGGATCAGCGCCACGCCGAGGGTCGCGATGAACGCGTTGACCTTGAGCACGGTGACGACCAGGCCGTTGACCAGGCCGACGACCGCGGCGACGCCGAGCGCCAGCAGCACACCGGGCACCATCATCCCCTCGCTGCCCGCCATGGTCTCGGCCGCGACGAGCGAGCACAGCCCGACCAGGTAGGCGACGGACAGGTCCAGCGACCCGGTGATGATCACGATGGTCTGGCCGACCGCGACCAGCCCCAGCACGGTGCTGCGGGTCAGGATGTTGAGGATGCCGCCCTGGTCGAGCAGCACGCCGCCGTCGAGGGCGACCAGGACGCTGCCGACCACCAGCAGGGCCACCAGCGCCAGGTAGACCGTGACGGTCGGGGTGAAGCCGAACCGGCGACCGCCGTCGCGCCGGACGAGGTTCGCGAGCTTGGCCTTCTCCTGCACGACGCTCATGCCACTTCTCCCGTGGTGTGCCCGGTGGCCAGGCCCATGACGGCTTCCTCACCGGCGCCCGCGGGCAGTTCGCCCGCGATCACGCCCTCGTGGACGACCAGGACCCGATCGCTCAGGCCGATCAGCTCGGGCAGTTCGGAGGAGATCATCAGGATCGCGACCCCGTTGCGCGCCAGGTCGCGCAGCAACCGGTGCACCGCCTGCTTCGCGCCGACGTCGATGCCGCGCGTCGGCTCGTCCACGACCAGCACGCGCGGTCCGACGGCCAGCCACTTGGCCAGCACGACCTTCTGCTGGTTGCCGCCGGACAGGTAGCGCACCTCCTGGTGCTCACCCCGCGCCACGACCGCGACCGACTTCAACAGCTCGCCGAGGTCGGACTTGCGCCGCCCCGGGCCGCCGGTCAGCGCCGCGCGGCGGACCAGCAGGGCGTTGTCCCGGATGGACTGCCGCAACGCCAGCCCTTCGCCCTTGCGGTCCTCGGTGACATAACCGATGCCCAGCCGCACGGCCGCACGCGGGTCGGTGATCCGCCGCTCGACGCCGTCGACTTCGAGCGTGCCGGTGGTGAACGGCTCGACACCCCAGATCGCCCGCGCGATCGCGGACCGCCCGGAACCCTGCAACCCGGCGATGCCGACGATCTCGCCCGCGCGCAGCTCGAACGTGATGCCGCGGACCCGGTCGTTGCCCGCGCCGCGCAACGCCAGCCGCACCTCGCCGAGATCCTCGGGTGTCGCGCGATCGGGGTAGAGGGCGTCGAGCGAGCGCCCGACCATGTGGCGCACGAGCTGGTCCGAGGTGAACTCGCGGGTGAGGGCGCAGGTGACGAACGCGCCGTCCTTGAGCACCGTGATCCGCTTGCTCAGGTCGAACACCTCGCGCATCCGGTGCGAGACGTAGAGGATCGCGATGCCCCTGGCGCGCAACCGGTCGACCAGGTCGTACAGCAGCTCCACCTCGTGGTCGGCCAACGCGGCGGTCGGCTCGTCCATCGCCAGCACCCTGGCGTCGGTGGACAGCGCCTTGACGATCTCCACGACCTGCTTGCGCGCCACCGACAGCCGGGTGACGGTCTCGGCCGGGTCGATCCCCTCCTCGCCGAGCCAGTCCAGCAGGCGCCGGGTGTCGGCCTCCATCTTCCGGCGGTCCACCTGTCCCCGGCGGACCGGCTCGCGGCCGAGGTAGACGTTCTCCGCGACGGTGCGGTGCTCCAGCAGGTTGAACTCCTGGTGGATGATCGCGATGCCCGCCCGCTGGGCGTCGCGGGGCGTGGCGAACACGACCGGCTCACCGTCGACCTCGATCCGGCCCGAGTCGGGCCGGTGCACGCCCGCGAGAACTTTGAGCAACGTGGACTTGCCCGCCCCGTTCTCCCCCATCAGCGCGTGCACCTCGCCCGCGCGCAGCTCCAGGTCGACACCGCGCAGCACGGGCACCCCGAGGAAGCTCTTGGTGATCCCGGTGAGCCGGACGACGACGTCCCCGTCGGCGGTCATCGATCCACCTCGATCCACGCCCCGGCGGACGCGGCGGAGGTCAGGACCGCGTCGGTGACGCGGACCGCCCGCAGGCCGTCGGCGAAGGTCGGCAGCCCGTCCGGCAGGTCCTCGCCCAGCACGGCGCGGTAGGTGTCGGCGACGAAGGCGTCGAAGCAGTCCTGGTAACCCTGCGCGTGCCCGGCCGGCAGGCGCGCGTACCGGGCCGCCGACGGCGACAGGGCTTCGGGGTCGCGCAACAGCACCTGGTTGCCGCCGCGCCCGCCCACCCACAACCGCTCCGGGTCCTCCTGGTCGAACGCGAAGCTGGCCTCGGTGCCGGAGACCTCCAGGTGCAGTCGGTTCTTCCGGCCGGCCGCGACCTGCGAGACCACCATCGTGCCCAGCACCCCGGACCCGGTGGTGAACTGCACGACCGCCGCGTCCTCGGTCGGCGTGGCCCACGAACGCGGTCGCGGCTGGACGGCCACCGTCTGCGCGGACAGCCGGTGGATCCGGTCACCGGTCACGAACTCGACCAGGTCGCACCAGTGCGAGCCGATGTCGGCGAACGCCCGCGAGGGGCCGCCGACCGCCGGGTCGACCCGCCAGTCGTCGTCGGTCGGCCGGGACAACCAGTCCTGCAGGTACCCGCCGCTGACCGTGGACACCACACCGGCCTGACCGGCCGCCAGCCTCGCCCGCAGCTCGCGGACCATCGGGTGGAGCCGGTAGACGAACGGCACCGCCGCCACCCGACCGGCGGCCTGCGCGGCGCCGGCCAGCGCGGTGGCGTCCTCGACACCGGTGGCCAGCGGCTTCTCGCAGATGACGTGCGCACCCGCGGCCAGCGCGGCGTCGACCGCCTCGGCGTGCCGGACGTTGGGCGTGCACACGTGCACCACGTCGGCGCCTGCCTCGGCCAGCAGTGCGTCCAGGTCGGCGTAGCCGCGTTCCGCGCCGACGGCCTTCGCGGCGTCGGCCGCACCGGTCGCGGTGCCGGCCACCGCGGCGACGACCTCGGCACCCGCACGCCTCGCCGCTTCGGCGTGCACCCGGCCCATGAACCCGGCACCCACCACGGCGATCCGCAGGGTCCGAGGCCCGGTACGACCGCTCTCTGCCGGGTGAGTTAGCTGGGTCACAGTCATGTGGCGAACCGTAGGGAGGCTAATGGCGGATGTCAATCAAAAGTCGCGTAGGTTTCGGCGAAGTACGGCATATGTCCCGGGTCTCTGGTTCAATCGGGGCGTGAAAGAAGACCCCTTCCCCGGAGCCGCCTCAGCCGGCGAGCTGTTGCGCCTGCTCCGCGACGGCGTGCCACGTACCCGCACCGAGCTGACTTCGGTGACCGGCCTGGCCCGGTCGACCGTGCGGGCCAGGTTGGATGCCCTGCTCGACGCCGGCTTGGTCAGTGAAGGGGGCAGCGAGGCGTCGACCGGCGGTCGACCGGCGGGCCGCTTCGTGTTCAACGCACGGGCGAGGGTCGTCCTCGCCGCCGAAGTGGGAGCCACGCACGCCACCGTGGCGGTGACGGACCTGACCAGCTCGCCGCTCGCCGTGCGCCGCATCGAGCTGGACGTCGCCGACGGTCCCGCCGTCGTCCTGCCGGTGCTGATCAAGACCTGGAGGGCGTTGCTCGGCGAAGCCGGGCTCGACTCGGTGCAGCTCGCCGGGGTCGGCATCGGTCTGCCCGGACCGGTCGAGCACTCGACCGGTCGACCGAACAACCCGCCGATCATGCCCGGGTGGGACAACTACGACGTCCCCGGTCGCGTCACCGCCGAGCTCGGCGTCCCGGTCCTGGTGGACAACGAGGTGAACCTGATGGCGTTGGGCGAGCACACGAAGTGCTTCCCGGACGCCGACCACGTCATCGTGGTGAAGGTGGCCACCGGTATAGGTTCCGGTTTCATCAGCAACGGCGAGCTGCACCGCGGCGCCGTGGGCGCGGCAGGCGACCTCGGCCACATCGCCGCCCCGTACGCGGGCGACGTGCCGTGCCGCTGCGGCAACACCGGCTGCCTCGAAGCCGTCGCCAGCGGCTCGGCCATCGCCGCCGCGTTGCGCGCCAAGGGCATCGACGCCCACACCAGCGCCGACGTCGTCACGCTGGTGCGGGCGGGAAACCTCGAAGCCGGCCAGCTCGTCCGGCAGGCGGGCCGCACCATCGGCGACGTCCTCGCCGCCTGCGTGAGCATGTTCAACCCGTCGCTGATCGTCGTCGGCGGCACCCTCGCGCTGGCCGGCGAGATGCTGCTCGCCGGGGTGCGCGAGGCGATCTACCGGCGTTCACTGCCGCTCGCCACCGAGAACCTGCGCATCGTCCCGTCCCAGGTGGGTGACGACGCGGGCGTCCTCGGCGCGGCCGCGATGGTGGTCCAGCACGTGCTCTCACCGTCCGTCGTGGACCGTCAACTCGCCTGACCGGCGGGCGCGACCCCACGGCGGCTTCCCGTCCGACCGACCGGAGGTTCGTTGTGCCGCACGAAGCCATCGCCCGGGCCCGGAAGGTGAGCGAGGTCCTGTCGTGGGGTCTCGGCATGGTGCAGCCGGCCCTGCGTGCCGCGGTCGACGGGTTGCCCGCTGCCGTGCGCCGGGTCGCCGGCTACCACCTGGGGTGGTGGGACGAGCACGGCGAGCCGACCGACGCGGCCGGCGGCAAGGCCATCCGCCCGGTCCTGGCCCTGCTGGCGGCCGAGGCGGTCGGCGGTGCGGCGACCGCCGCCGTACCGGCCGCCACAGCGGTGGAACTGGTGCACAACTTCACCCTGCTGCACGACGACGTGCTCGACGGCGACCGGACCCGGCGGCACCGACCGGCGGCGTGGCACGTCTTCGGCGTGCGCGACGCCATCCTGACCGGGGACGCCCTGCTGGCGCTGGCCTTCGACGTGCTCGCCGCCGGCGGCCACCCGGCCGCCCTGGACGGTGTGCGCACGCTCAACGCCACGGTGCTCGGCCTGGTCGACGGCGAACACGCCGATCTCGCCTTCGAGGACCGGCACGACATCAGCGTGGCGGAGTGCGTGGCGATGGCGGAGCGCAAGACGGCCGGTCTGCTGGCCTGCGCCTGCGCCCTGGGTGCCTCGTTCGCCGGCGCCGAGCCCGCCGCGGTCGCGGGGCTGCGTGACTTCGGCCTCCACCTCGGGGTGGCGTTCCAACACGTCGACGACCTCCTGGGGATCTGGGGCGACCCGGCGGTGACCGGCAAACCGGTGCACGGCGACCTGCGCGCCCGCAAGAAGTCCTTACCCGTGGTCGCCGCGCTGAACTCCGACACGGCCGCGGGCCGGGAACTCGCCGCGCTGTACGAGGGCGACGGCCATCGCATCGCCGCCGAACCGGCCCGCGCGGCTCGACTGATCGAGGCCGCCGGCGGCCGGTCCTGGAGCGAGCAACAGGCGGAACTGCTCCTCACCCAGGCCCTGCACAAGCTCGACTCGGTCAACCCCCGACCCCGCGCGGCGGCGGAACTGACCGACCTCGCCCGAACCATCGTCCACCGCGACCGCTGAAACGCGATCGCGTCACGGTATCGAGAAGCAGTAGGTGGTCGTCACCTCCGGGTACGCGAACGATTCGAACGTGCCGGGGCGGCAGGCCGTCTTGTCGAGCGAGTTCGTGAGGACCTGTACCCGCGCGCTCAACCCGGTGCACTCGCTCTTCGGCATCTCCGCCTGGAACAGGCCCAGCCGGTAGCACTGGCCGTCTGCGAACACGGGTACCAGACACAGCCCGAGCGCGCCGCTCCACATGTACCGCGCGTACTGGTCCTTGTTCGTGCCGGAGGCCGACCCGCAGTCCTCGCCCTTGCGCTGGAGGCTGCCGACGACGTAGTTGTGCGTGCCCGCGGCACAGTCCACCGCGCTGTACTCCGCGTCCGGGACCGAACCCGTCAGCCGCACGCACGCACCGACGACGGGTTCGTTCGGGTCCGGCGCCCGGCTGCCGGAGAGGGGAACCGGTCGTGTGTCGGCGGTGTGGTCGGGCTCCGGCAACATGGTCACGTAGTAGACCGCCAGGCCCACGACGAAGATCAGCACCACGCCGACCACGAGCAGCGTCCGCAGGACGCCGGTCGACGGCCTCTCCGGTGCCAAGCCGTGTTCCTGCGGCGCGAATCTCTCAAACGGATCCGACATGGTTCCCCCCAACCGAGTACGAGCGCATCCTAAGCCGCGTACCCGACGTCGTCGGGAAGGCGCCGGTGTCGCAGGTCGACGTCGCGACGGCCTGCGGCAAGTGCGGCTAACAGACGATGAGACCGAAGCGACAGCAGCGGTGTGGAGTTCGACTACGGCATCGACGGGTACGAGCCGCGATGGCTGCGCGGGTGGCGGGTCGTGCGAGCCGAGCACGGTGAGCGGCTGCGTGGCCTGGTCGGCCGGGTGCTCACCCGCGGTTGGCTGACGGTGGACCCGGAAACGGACAGGTGGTTCACCCAGTGCCCGGTGCTGCTGGACTTCGAGGGCGAGCAGGTCGAGATCAACCACAAAGCGGCCTTCGACGTGTCCATCACCTGGAACACCGTCGATCCGACCCGACCGGTGGTCTCGCGCAACCTCCGATGGATCTGGCGCGATGACATCGCGTCCGAACTGGTGCTCTTGCGCGGCCAGACCGTACGCGCTGTCGACCTGCTCGAGTGGTTCGTCCACGACGACATCGAGGACGACGAGGTCCGCGACATCGCGGTCGCCCTCACCATCGGCAACACCGAGCTCGTGATCTACGACGAAGCCGACGACACCCGGCTGCGCACCGGCCCGCCGACCCCGTGGCACCGCCGCCACCACATCGGCTGACCGACCGTCCACGTACCCGGAGCCCTCGTCCGGCGGCCGCGCGTTCGATCGCCGCGAGCGGTGCTCATGTGGAGGGAGGTTCGTGCCGGCCGTCGGTGCGGCCCGGCTGCCATCGGCCGATGACCGACCGGAGCTTGAGCTTCAATCGATCGGTTGATGTGTCCGGTCGGTCCGACTGCCACTGTCTGGATCATGAAACAACTCCTGGGTGTGGTGGTCGCGGTCGGTGCGTTGGTGCTGGGTGCCGCGCCGGCCGTGGCGAGCGACCACGCCGCGGTGCGTACCGACGCCGGTCTGGTGCGGGGCACCACGAACGCGAATGTCCGTTCCTACGAGGGGATTCCCTACGCCGCGCCGCCGGTGGGTGACCTGCGCTGGCACTCACCCGTGCCGCCGGTGCCGTGGTCCGGTGTCCTGGACGCGACCCGGCCGGGCGATCGCTGTCCACAAGCCAGTGTCGGCGGCCGACCGGCCAGTGCCAGCGAGGATTGCCTCTACCTCGACGTCACCGCACCGCGTGGGGCCAGGAAGGCGCCGGTGCTGGTGTGGCTGCACGGTGGCGGGCTCATGAACGGCGCCGGTAGCGACTACCTGCCGACCCGGCTGGTCAGGCGAGGCGGTCTGGTCGTGGTGACCGTCAACTACCGGCTGGGCAACCTCGGCTTCTTCGGCTTCCCCGGGCTCGCGAACGGCGGCGCGTTCGGTATCGAGGACCAGCAGGCGGCGCTGCGCTGGGTGCGGCGGAACATCGCGGGGTTCGGTGGCGACCCGGACAACGTCACCCTGGCCGGGGAGTCCGCCGGGGCGCACTCGGTGTGCGCGCAACTCGTGTCGCCGGGCGCGGCCGGGTTGTTCCAGCGGGCGATCGCCCAGAGCACGCCCTGTGTACCGGGTTCCTCCGCCGGCGTGGGCTTGCGGCCGCTACTGGACGTGCCGCTGTTCGTGCCGCACGAGTGGCAGCAGGGGCATGGCCGGAACGTCGCCGCCGGTCTGGGCTGCACGACGCTCGAGTGCCTGCGTGGCAAGCCCGTGTCGGACCTGCTCGCCGCGCCGGCGTTTCCCTTGCCCGCCTTCGGGAACACGGTCCTGCCGGAGGACCCCGCGGTGGCGGTGCCGGCCGGGCGGTTCAACCACGTGCCGCTGCTGACCGGCATCACCCGTGACGAGGGCACGTTCTTCGCGCCGCTGCTGTTCCCCGATCTCGGCCCCGACGGCTACCTGACCGCGTTGACCGGGCACTTCGGTCCGGACGCCGCGGCGGTCGCACAGCAGTACCCGCTCGAGGAACACGCCGGCTCCGCGGTGCGGGCACTGGCCGCGATCATGACCGACCTCGACTGGGCGTGGCTGCAACGCGCCGCGGATCACCGGTTCGCGGCCGAGATGCCGGTGTACGCCTACGAGTTCCTCGACCGCACGGCTCCGGCGATCCCCGAGTTCCCGTCCGGTCACGAGCCGCTCGCCGCACACGGCTCCGAGCTGCGGTACCTGTTCGACCTGCGCTCCGACGACGCGGTCCTGACCACCGCACAACGCCGCCTCGGCGACCGGATGATCGACTATTGGGCCCGCTTCGCGACCACCGGCGATCCCAACCGGCCCGGCCTGCCGGCGTGGCCCCGCGTCGACCCGGCGGACGCCACGCCGTACGTGCAAGGCCTCGACCTCCGCCGGATCGGCCCGTTCGACCGGGCGGCGGAGCACAACCTGGCCTTCTGGGACGCGCTCGCACGCCAGTGATCAGACCGGACCAGCGGCTGGGCCGTTCCGACCGGGCACCGCGCCCGTGCCGGGGCCAGGTGCTCATCGACCGTCTCGGTGTAGTCGATCGCGCCCCAGGCGGCACGGCTGACCGCCGGTCACCGAGCCGACCAGGTGACCGATTGACTACCCGGCTGCCGGGTCGACCGTCACCAGTCGTCGTACGTGCGGCCACAGACCGTCGAGCGGTCCCACGTCGCCGGCGAGTTTGGCCAGCAGCACGGCGCCTTCGATCTGCGCGACCACGGCCCGCGCGGTGGTCCGGTCGGCGTATCCGGGGGCGACGCTGCCGTCCTGCGCGCCCTCGGCGAGTGCCGCGTGGACCAGTTCGGCCTGTTCGTCGAAGGCGGCGGTGAGGTGCTGCTGAACGGCGACCTCCTGATTGCTCAGTTCGACTGCGAGGTTGCCCAGCAGGCACCCGTCGACCCGGCCGGTTTCCTGCCACGTCTCCTGCTGTGTCCCGACGAGCCAGGCGACGAGCCGCTCAAGGCGTTCGACAGCCGGTTCAGGTCCGCTGAGCAGCTGACGCCAGGCGGTCCGCTGCGCTTGCCAATGGGTGTCGATCACTTCGATGGTGAGTGCCTGCTTGGACTCGAAGAAGTGGTAGAAGCTGCCCTTGCGGACATCGGCCCTGGTGCAGATCTCGGCTACGCCGATGGCCGCGTAGCCGCGGGTGTGCAGGAGCTCACAGGCGCTGTCGCGTAGCCGGTCACGAGCGGTGCTGGTTCGGCCCATGCGGTGAGTATACGGGCGGTCAACTATCTTTTAGTTGACCGGTCGTCTACCTTGGCGGCATCTCTCGGAAGGAGAGCGACATGTCGATCAGTGTCGTCATCGCGTACCACAGCGGCTACGGCCACACCGCACGCCAGGCTCAAGCCGTCGCATCCGGTGCGGCATCGGTCCCCGGTGTCACCGCCACCCTGCACAACATCGCCGTACCGGACGAGCCCCTGTGGCAGGCGCTCGCCGAGGCCGAAGCGATCATCTTCGGCACGCCGACCTACATGGGCAGCCAGTCCGCCGTCTTCCAGGCCTTCGCCGAGGCCAGCGGGCCGGTCTGGGCGCAGCAGGGCTGGCGTGACAAGATCGCCGCAGGGTTCACCACGTCCGCTGGTGTCAACGGGGACAAGCTGAACACCCTCTCGTCGCTGGCGGTGTTCGCCGCCCAACACGGCATGCACTGGGTCTCACTCGGCCTGCCGCCCGGCTGGCTCTACACCAGCGACGGTGATGTGGAAGATCTCAACCGACTGGGCGGCTTCCTCGGCGCGATGGCGCAAGCGCCCTCCGACGCCGGCCCGGACGATGCACCCGCGCCGGCCGACCTGCGCACCGCCGAACACCTCGGGCGCCGGGTCGCCCGGGTCGCGGTCGAGCTGAGCCACGGCCGACTGGCCGGTGCGGCATGAGCGCCCGCCTGACCGGACTGCTCGGCGTCGACGTCCCGATCATCCAGGGTCCGTTCGGCGGTGGCCTGTCCAACGTCGCGCTCACCGCCGCGGTCAGCGACGCCGGTGGCCTCGGTTCGTTCGGCGCGCACCACCTCGATCCCGACTCGATCACGGCGCTCGTCGCCGACCTGAAGTCGGCGGTGTCCGGGGGCCGGCCGTTCAACGTGAACCTGTGGGTGCCACACCCGCGGGAGGCAGACCTGCGCCCGGCACCGGCGGACCTCGAACGGCTCCGGCCGCTCTACGAGCGGCTCGGCATGTCGGCGCCGACCTCGTACGCACCCCCGCCGGTTTTCGACGATCAGATCGACGCCCTGCTGGCAGCGCGGCCACCGGTGATCAGTTTCGTCATGGGCGTGCCGTCGGTCGACGTGGTGACCGAGGCGCGCCGCCACGGGATCGTGACGATCGGCACCGCCACCACCGTGGACGAAGCAGTGGCCGTGGAAGCCGCGGGGCTCGACATCGTGGTCGCCTCCGGCAGCGACGCCGGCGGGCATCGGGGCGCCTTCCTGCGGCCGGTCGCCGAGTCGCTCGTCGGTACCTTCTCGCTCGTTCCGCAAGTGGTCGATGCCGTCAGCATCCCTGTCGTCGCGGCAGGCGGAATCGCCGACCGCCGCGGTGTGCGCGCGGCGCACGCGCTCGGCGCCGCAGGCGTGCAGGTCGGAACCGGCTTCCTGGCGACGACGCAGTCAGGGGCAAGCCTCGTCCACAAGGCTGCCCTCACCGGCCCCGACGCCCGGATCACCGTGCTCACCCGGCTGTTCTCCGGCCGCCACGCACGGGCGATCATCAACCCCCTGATCCGGGAACTCACGGCGGAGGAGGCCACTGTGCCCGAGTACCCGGTGCAGAACGCGTTGATGCAGCCCTTGCGCCGAGCCGCCGCCGCGCGCGACGACTCGCGATACGTCAATCTCTGGGCGGGACAGTCGGCGGCGCTGTCGCAGTCGGTCACCGCGCAGGACTACCTGGCCAGGCTGACGACCGACGACGGCAACCGGTTCAAGAGCAGCTGAGGCCGATCGGTGGACGGAAGGCCACAACCTTCCGTCCACCTGACGCCCGCGGCGTCACCGCAGGACGACACCTTCCACCAGCGACAACGCCCGGCGGCGTGTCAGCGTTACCGTTCGCCGCTCGCCTTGGTTGCGGTGACCGGTCCGAGCAGGTCGGCGGTCGGCAGCTGGTGGAAGTGCCGGGCCCAGTCGAGCGGGGTCGCGTCGAAGCGCCGGTCGCGGAGGTCGGGGTCGGCACCCAGGTCCAGCAGCCGACGCGTGAGCTCGACGTCGCCGGCCATCGCGCTGTGGTGCAGTGCGGTCTCCCACGCCTGTTCGACCGGCGCGTCGCCGCGGCCGTAGGCGTTCACGTCGAAGCCGAGCTCCGCCAGCAACGTGACCGTCTCGACGGAGGCGTGGGTCGCCGCCCACACGATGAGCCCGGGGCGGCCGCGGCGGGCTTCCGCCAGGGCGTCGGGATGCTCGGCGCGGACTCGGTCCAGGGTGGACCGGTCGGCGCGGAACGCCGCGGCGATCAGGTCGCGCACGGGATCGGGGTCGGGTGGCGTGGCGCCCCGGGCGACGAGGTAGTCGGCGATCTCCACGTCACCGTTGAGCCGGGCCAGCTCGACCGGTGTCCGGCCGTCGCCGGGACTCCACGCGGGCCCGTCGTCCTCGAACGGCGAGTGGAAGTCCACGCCGTGCTCGACCAGCAGCCGCACGCGGGCGGGTCGGTGGTGCTCGACCGCCCAGCGGAGTTGGACGCGCAGCATCCGCGCGGGTGTGTCCAGCTCGGTGATCCGCGTCCTCCACGGACCGCCGTCGCCGGTGCCGAGCCCGTGGTCGAACAGCAGCTCCAGGTGCGAGTCGTCCGGCTCGAACATCCTGTTGTACAGGGTCTGGGCGTCGTTGGGGTCGGCGCCGGCCTCCAGCAGCAGCCGGCCCAACGCCCGCCAGTGCGGGTGGCGGGGCTGACGTCGTGGGCCGAGCTCGCCGTGGCCGAACACCCCGGTCAGCACCGTGAACGGCGACGGCAGGCCGTCGAAGAGGTAGCCGTCGTCCGGGTCGGCGCCGGCGTCGAGCAGTTGCCGGGCGACCGTGAGCACGCGTTCGGCCGGCGCACCTTGGTCGAACCGCGAGTAGACGAGGTAGAACAGCGGCCGCCACCGGAACGGGCCACCGCGCTCGGCCACCAGCCGAGGCTGCTCCGCGAGCAACCGGCCGACGTCGTCCGGACGCGCGGCCGCCGCGGCGGCCCAGATGTCGCGGCTGGTCAGCTCGGGACGCTCGGCCAGCAGCCGACGGGCCCGCGCCCAGCGTTCCGGCCCGTCCTCACGGCTGTAGGTCAGGCAGGCGAGGCGGCAGAACTCCTCCGCCGGGTCGGCCGCGGGCTGCGCGCCGAGCCTGGTGTCCCAGCCGTGTTCGGCCGCGGTGTCCAGGTATCGCACCAGCCGGGGCCAGCCGGCGAATCCGTGTTCACGAGCGACGACCACCTGCGCGGCGCTGAGCTGGAACCCGCCGGCCTGGTCGGGCAGGACGCCGGGGTGGTGACGGGCCACCCGCGCGGCGGCGTCGGGGTCACCGGCCCGGACGGCCCGCTGCAAGGCACGGGCCTGCCGGCGGAAGCCGTCGAGGTGGGGGCGGTCGGGCAGGCCCAGGGTCGGCACGATGATCTCCTTTCGTCTGCCTGATGTCCGCGCGGTCAGGCCGAAAGGAGAGCGAAGGTGAACACGTGGTGCACGCACCAGGTGGGCTGAGCCCATTCCCGCGGACCGGTGGCTTCCTGGCAGCCACCGCCACTCTAGCCCAGACAGCTACCAACGCACTCTCCTGCGGCCGACCGTGTGTTCAGCCGGTCCGCGCGGCTCCTCGGCACCCCCTCGGGCCCACGACCTCCCAGGGTGGTTCCGGTCGTCAGGCGCGGGCGTAGCGGTCCGCGAGGGTGCGCAGCAGTGGCCTGAGCTCGCTGGGCGACTCGACGGTGAAGTCCATGCCCAGCATGCCGATGTAGGCGGCGATCGTGTCCAGCGAGTCGGCGCCGGTGACGAGGACCGAGGTGGTGTCGGTGACCGTCTCGACCACACCGACGGCCGGGTGGATCCGGTCGAGGACGGCCTGGGCCGGCGCGTCGACCCGCAGGCGTGCGTGCACCTGCCAGCCGGTGGTCGCGACCCGGCGCATGGTGAAGCTCGTGTAGTCGTCGTCGGGGAGGGCGGTGGGGGCGAACCGGCGGTGGGTGCGCATGCGTGGCGTGATCCAGTCCGCCCGGTAGACGTCCCACTCGCCACTGGACGGGTCGCGGGCCACGAGGTACCAGCGTCGCTTCCAGGCGAGCAGGCGGTAGGGCTCGACCAGCAGCGAGGTGTCGCGGTAGTCGAAGCGGAACCACTCGACGTCGTGGATCGCGGTCGCGATGGTGCGCAGCACGGTGGGATCGACCTCGGGGTCCGGGGCGTCGGTGTCGTTGTTCTCCGGCGCGTGGTCGATGACCGAGGCCAGCGCCTCCACCGTCGGGCGCAGGCGTGGCGGCAGGACCTGTTCGAGCTTGGCCAGCGCGCGGGCGCTGGAGGTCTCCAGGCCGGCGATGCCGCGGCCGGCGCGCAACCCGATCGCCACGGCCACCGCTTCCTCGTCGTCCAGGAGCAGCGGGGGTAGCTTGCCGCCGGCTCCGAGCCGGTAGCCGCCCGTCGCGCCGCGGGTGGCCTCGACGGGGTAGTCGAGCGTGCGGAGGCGCTCCACGTCGTTGCGGATGGTGCGGGTCGTGACGCCCAGCCGGTCGGCGAGTTCGGTGCCGCTCCAGGACGGACGGGACTGGAACAGCGCCAGGAGCGCGAGGAGCCGCGCCGATGTGTCCGCGGTCACTGCGACGACCTCCGTCTTATAGGAACGAACTTTTCCTATATGCACTCTAACGTCTGTGTCATGACGAACACGGAGATCCGCCCCTTCCGCATCGAGGTCACGCAGGCCGAGCTGGACGACCTGACCGACCGCCTCGACCGCACCCGCCTGCCGCAGCCGGCGCCGGGTGACACCTGGGAGCACGGCACCCCCAACCACTACCTGCGGGAGGCCGTGGCGGCGTGGCGCGCGTTCGACTGGCGGGCCGCCGAGGAGCGCATCAACGCCCACGCGCACTTCATCACCGAGATCGACAACCAGCCGATCCACTTCATCCACGTCGAGTCGCCGCACGAGGGCGCGACGCCGCTGCTGCTCGCGCACACCTACCCCGGTTCGTCGGTCGACTACCTCGACATGATCGGCAGGCTCACCGACCCCGTCGCCCACGGCGGGCGCGCCGAGGACGCGTTCCACGTCGTCGTGCCGGACGCACCCGGCTTCGGCTTCTCCAGCCCGGTCACCGAATCCGGCTGGACCACCGCCCGCGTGGCCCGCGCCTACGACACCCTCATGCGCAGGCTCGGTTACCAGCGCTACGGCGTTCACGGCTCCGACAACGGCGCGATGGTGGCCCGTGAACTCGGCATCCTCGCCCCGGAGGGTTTCCTGGGGTTGCACGTGCTGCAACTGTTCTCGTTCCCGTCGGGCGACCCCGCGGAGTTCGAACGACTCGAACCGCGGGACTACGCCGGCCTTGAGCACATGCAGTGGTTCCAGAAGGTCGGCGGCTACAACACCATGAACGCCAGCAGGCCGCAGACCGTCGCGGCCGGGCTCAGCGACTCACCGATCGGGCTGCTCGCCTACAGCGAGCTGTTCAACTCCTTCGGCAACGGCACGTCCCTGGTGCCGCTGGAGACCATCCTCACCGAGGTGTCCGTCAACTGGTTCGCCAACGCCGCCGCGGGCATGTCCCGCGCCTACTTCGACAACGCGGCCGCCCCCGCCGACGAGCCCACCCCGGTGAACGCCGCCCCGACCGGCGTGGCCGTGTTCGCCGACGACTTCCAGACCATCAAGGTCTTCGCGGAACGGGACAACTCCAACATCGTCCACTGGAGCCGTTTCGACAAGGGCGGCCACTTCGCCGCACTGGAAGTGCCGGAGATCCTGGTGGACGACATCCGGACGTTCTTCACCGCACTGCGGTGACCTCCTCCGAACGACCTCCCGACCCCCGGTCCGCGACAGGCGGAGCGGGGGTCGCCGAACGCCGGCCGGCGCGTTTCGCCGTACGGGCTCGTGCCGTGCAGCGACAGCGCCAACGACCTGCGCGGTGGCGAGGCCGCGGCGGGCAGGCTCGGCAGGCCCGAGCGGTGCGTGGTGATCGAGGGCAACGTCACCCCGGCCACCGGGGTGCCGGCCAGCGGCAGCAGGTCGCCCAGCGTGGTGGACGACCCCACCTCGCCACGTTCCCGCGCGACGGCGTAGAGCAAGCCGGTAATCCCCTTGGAGATCGAGCCGATCTCGAAGTCGGCGTCGGCGGACGCGCCCACGCTCGCCACCGAAGTCCCGGCGGGCGAAACCGCGGCGACGGCGGCCACCGGGTGCCGAGGACCCAGGCGCGCGACCAACTTCTCGGCAAGCGTTGCACCCGACAAGACCCACCCCTTGGCACTCTTCACGCGGCGACGGGCCAAACCGCAGTCGGCGCACCTGTGCACAACACGCTTCCTTCGCGGCGGATCACGGCTCGTGCGTGCCCCGACCGACATCGGTGGCCTTGTCGAGGTCGTCGAGTTGCTGCTGAACCCGTTCAGCTTCGGTGTTGCGGCCTTGTTGCTGGTACAGCTCTAATGCCTCCCGCCACGCGGCGCGGGCCTGCTCGTGGTGATCGAGCGCGGCGTTGGGGTGGCCCATGTCGTCGAGGGTTTCCGCGACCTGGTAGGTGTGGCCGAGGGTGCGGTACAGGGTGAGGGCTTGCTGGTAGTAGTCGAGGGCGTGGCGATGGTCGCCGGTGTGGTGGGCGATGTAGCCGAGACTGTCGAGGGTGTTCGCCTCGCCTTCGGGGTTGTGGTGGTGTCGGTGCAGGGTGAGGGCGGCGTGGCAGTGGTCATGGGCAGTGTCGAACTCGCCCAGGCGCGCGGTGTACCAGCCCACCAGATTGAGAGCGATGGCTTCCCACGCCGGCTGGTCGAGAGTGCGGTGGAGGTCCAAGGCGTGTCGAGCGTGGTCCAGGGCCCGCCGGTCGTCCCCTGCTCGTTCCCAGGCGAGCGCCAGTGCCTGGTGGGTGAGTGCCTGTTCGTCAGGGTCGTGGTGGTGCGCGGCCAGGGCGAGGGCCCGCTCCAGGTGTCCAGTGGCCTGCTCGTGCAGGCCCAACTGAGCACAGGCGTAGCCG
Organism: Saccharothrix sp. CB00851; assembly: GCF_001905065.1. Lineage (NCBI taxonomy): Bacteria > Bacillati > Actinomycetota > Actinomycetes > Pseudonocardiales > Pseudonocardiaceae > Saccharothrix > Saccharothrix sp. CB00851. Next base: position 157,939 of record NZ_LWLC01000056.1, on the reverse strand, counting down.
AGGTGTCGGTGAGCGCGGCTGCGGGTGGCGGGGTCGGGTAGGTGTTCGGCGACGTCGAGGGCCGCCTGCCACACGGTGAGCGCGTCGTGCCGGTGCCCTCGCCGGTCGTGGAAGGTGTGCAGGTTCCAGGCGAGTTGCCAAACGGCGTGGTGGCGACCGAGGGTGGCGGCGGTGCGCTGGGTGGCCAGCAGGGTGGCGTGTTCCGCCTGCAACCAGGCGAGGGCGGCCGCGGCGTCGGGCAGCGGGTGCGGTTGGACCCTGGGTACCGGCGGGTCGAGGGGCGCGAGCGGGCGGTGGGGGTTCAGGAGGCGGTCGGCGGCGTGGGCGGTGTGCAGGTAGAAGTCCACCACCCGGGTCAGTGCCGTCTCCCGCAGGTCGTCGGGCAGGTCGTGGGCGGTGGTGGCGGCGTAGGCGCGGACCAGGTCGTGCATCGCGTACCGGCCTCCCGGCCGCCGCTCCACCAGCGAGGCCTCTTCCAGCGCGGCCAGCGCCCTGCGGGCGGGGCCGTCCGGCAGGCCGATGAGGGCGGCGGTGGCGGGCGAGGTGGTGTCGGGGCCCGGCGCGATCCCGAGCAGCGCGAACACGACGCGTTGGGTGTCGGTGGGGTGGCGCAGGGACCAGGACAGCACGGTGGGCAGGCTGGCAGCGGGGTCGTCGTGGTCGAGCGCCTCCAGCCCGAGCGCGCCCAACTCGGCGGCGATCTCGGTCAGCGGGATGGCGGGGCGGGTGGCGGCGGTGCGGGCGGTGATCGCGAGGGCCAGCGGGTAGGCCCCGCACAGCGTCACCAGCTCGTCGACGGCGTCGGGCGCGGCGGCGACGCGGTCAGCGGGCAGGCGCGCGGTCAACAGGGCGCGTGCCTCGGCGCGGTCCAGGACGCCCAGGGGCAGGTGGTGTGCGCCGTGCCGGTCGATCAGCGCAGCGAGCCTGGTGCGGCCGGTGACCAGCACGGTGCAGGTGGATGTGCCGGGTAGTAGGGGGACGACCTGCTCGGTGGTCGCAGCGTTGTCCAGCACGACCAGCATCCGCCTCCCCGCGACCAGGCTGCGGTACAGCGCGGTCTGGGCGTCGAGATCGCTGGGTATGCGGCCGGGGTCGACGCCGAGGGCGTCGAGGAACCCGCGCACCGCCACTGCCGGGTCCACCGGGTCGCTGGTGGGGCTGAAGCCGTGCAGGTCGACGAACAGTTGCCCGTCGGGGAAGCGGTCGGTGTGGCGGTGGGCCCAGTGCAGGGCGAGCCAGGTCTTGCCGATGCCGCCCGCGCCGGCGAGGGCGGAGATCACCACCGTGGTCGCCTCTCCTGAGGCGTCCAGTGCGCTGTGCAGGTGGTTCAACTCGTCGTCGCGGCCGACGAACGGCGCCGGCGGGGCCGGCAGCTGGCGGGGCGTCGCCGCCGGAGGGGGTGTGTCGACGGACCGGAGGGTCACGGCGGGGTCGGCGGTGAGGATGCGTTGGTGCAGCTGCTGCAGGGCAGGGCCGGGGTCGGTGCCGAGTTCTTCCGCCAGCCGCTGTCGGGTCCGGCGGTAGTGCTCCAGTGCCTCGGCGGGGCGGCCTGCGCGGTAGAGCGCCAGCACCACCTGCCCGGCCAAGCGCTCGTCCAGCGGGTTCTCGGCCAGTCGTGTGGTCAGCTCGGGCACCAGGTCGCCGTGCCGTCCGCACTCCAGCGCCCAGTCGATCCGGTCGGCCTGGGCCGCGGCTCGTTCCCGGTGCAGGTGCTCGCGCACCGACTGCGCCCACGGGGTGTCCAACTCGGCCAGCGGCTCACCCCGCCACAGCGCCAGCGCCTCGTCCGCCAGCGCCAGCGCAAGGCGCGGGTCGTCACTGTCGCGAGCCCGGGTGAGCAGGCGGCGGAAACGGTGCGCGTCCACGCGGTCCGGCTCGGCGGTCAAGGAGTACCCGGTGTCGCGCCAGGTGATCGTGATCCCGGTCGAAGCCAACGCCCGCCGCAGGTTGGACACATAGGTCCGCAGCACCGACCGTGCCCGGACGGGCGGATGCTCGCCCCAGACCCAGTCGATCAGCCGGTCCACCGGCAGCACCCGGTTGACCTCCATCGACAGCACCACCAGCACCGCCTTCTGGCGGGCGTGCCCGATCGGCGCCGGAGCGTCGTCCACGCGGACTTCCAGATTGCCCAGCACACCGACCGCGATACCCGCCGGTGTGACCTGCTCACTCTCCCCCGTCACTTTTCCTGTGTACCGAACGTGACCAGGCGACTCAACGCGGATTGGGCGGGTGCTGAACCCGGTGTCGTGACGGTGGTCGTCGCAAGGAGACCAACTGATCACCACACAGCCCGGCCGTGCACCGAGCAGGTGGTGTTCCCGGTCGAAAAGTGGGGAGACCGCACATGAGGAGTGAGATGAGCCGGATCACGGCACGGCGTCGGCTGGGCTTGGCGACCCTGGCGACGCTGACCCTGGGGGGCACTCTGGCCGGTGTGGCGCAGCCCGCGGCTGCGGCGCCCGTCAGTGATCCCGTCCTGTTCTGGAACGACGTGCTGTTGGAGGTCTTCAGAGACGAAGGCGGAGCTCCCACGCCGATGGCCAGAGGCGGAGCGATGATGTACGCGGCGATCTACGACGCGGTCAACTCCATCACGCCCATCGGACAGCCCTACCTCTACAGGACCACGGCGCCCGACGCGTCCGTGCGGCACGCCATCGCCTATGCCGCGCACGACACCCTGGTCGCCGCCTTCCCCGGGGTCGAGTTCAGCGACGACCTCGCCGACGCCCTGGACGGGGCCGCGGACAGCGGGAACGGCCGGGCCGTTGGTCAGGCGGCCGCCGCGGCGATGATCGCCGCACGGGCGGACGACGGCTCCGGCGACACCACCGCCTACCAGGCCGGTACAGAGCCCGGTGAATGGCGACCGACCGGACGTCCCGAGGCGGCGACGCCGCACTGGGGGCAGGTGAAGATGTTCACCGCCACCTCCGCGGCGCAATTCCGGCCGCCCCTGCCCGGCGGGTACGCCACCCTGCCCGAACTGCTGGCGAGCCCGGAGTACGCGGCGCAGGTGAACGAGGTCGAGAGCTTGGGCAGCGCGACATCCACCACGCGCACCGCGGAACAGACCCGGATCGCGCACTTCTGGGCGAACGACCTCGACGACAGCTACAAGCCGCCGGGCCAACTCTTCGCGCACACCCGGATCGTCGCCGAGCAACGCGGACTGGGCACGCCGGAGAAGGCGAGGTTGTTCGCGCTGGTCGCACTCACCATGGCCGACGCGGGCATCGTCGCGTGGGACGCCAAGTACCAGACCGCCATCGACCTGTGGCGACCGGAGACCGCCATCCGGCTCGCCGACACCGACGGCAACCCCGCCACCACCGCCGATACGTCCTGGCGACCGCTGTCACCCGACGAGGACGGCAACCGGTTCTCACCGCCCTTCCCCGCGTACGTCTCCGGGCACGCGACCTTCGCCGGCGCCTGGGCGGGCGCCATGAAGGCCTACTTCGGCACCGACGACATCGCATTCACCGCCACCACCGAAGACCTCCACGCCGTCGGCGTCACCCGAACGTTCACCACCTTCAGCGCCGCCGCCCGGGAAAACGCCCGCAGCCGGGTCTACCTCGGCGTCCACTACCAGTTCGACGCCGACAGCGGCTTGACCGCCGGCACCGCACTCGCCCAACACGCCGCGAGCACATTCCTGCGCCCCTGAGGACGGCTCAGGCGTTGGCCTGACCGGCGTCGGCAGTCTTGTCGAGGTCGTCGAGCTGCCGCTGGACGCGTTCAGCGTCGGCGTCGCGCCCCTGTTGCCGGTACAGCTCCAGGGCTTCCTGCCAGATCCCGCGGGCCAGGTCGTGTCGGCCGAGGGCGGCGTGGGGATGGCCAAGCGCGTCAAGGCTTTCCGCAACCTCGTAGGTGTAGCCGAAGGTACGGCGGAGGCTGAGGGAGTGGTTGTAGTGGTCGATGGCCTGGTGGTGCCGGCCGGTGTGATGGTCAATGAAGCCGAGGCTGTCCAAGCTGTACGCCTCGCCGTGGGTGTGTCGGTGGCGTCGGTGCAGAGTGAGGGCGGCCTGGCAATGGTCGCGTGCGGTGTCGTAGTCACCCAGGCGGGCGGAATACCAGCCGACCGTGTTGAGCGCGTCGGCTTCCCATGCCGGCTGGTCGAGGCCGCGGCATTCGTTCAAGGCATGGCGGGCGTGCCTCAGAGCCTGCCGGTCGTCCCCCCGCTGGCCCCACGCCCGCGCGAGGACGTGGTGGGTGAGAGCCAGCTCGAGGGAGTGGTGGTGGTGTTCCGCCAGGACGAGGGCCTGGTGCAGGTGCCCGATGGCCTCGTCGTGCTGCCCTAGCCCGATGTAGGTGCGGCCGAGGAACCGGTGGGCGCGGATGCGGGCGGAGGGATCAAGCAAGTGGGCGGCGGCATTCAACGCGGCCTGCCATACGGCCAAGTCGTCGTCGCGGTGACCTCGCGTCTGGTGGAAGGCGCCCAGCAACCACGCGAAGTGCCAGACGGCTTGGTGGCGGCGGTGGGCCGCGGCAGTGTGCTGCGCGGCCAGCAGATGGGCGTGATGGGTGTCCATCCAGGCGAGCGCAGTCGGATGGTCGGGCAAAGGGTGGAGGTAGGCGCTGACAGCCGGTGGGCCGATCGGGATGGTCCCGCGGTGCGGGTACAGGTGGTGGTCGGCGGTGTAAGCAGTGTGCAGGTAGAAGTCCACCACCCGGTCCAGCGCCGCCCTCCGCACCGATTGCGGGAGGTCGTTGTGGGCTGTCGTGGTGGCATAGGCGCGGATCAGGTCGTGCATCGAGTAGCGGTCATGCGGGCGACGCTCCAGCAGGGAGTGCTCCTCCAGTGCGCGCAGGATCTTGCGCGTCTGTGCTATGGGCAGGCCGGTAAGGGAAGCTGCGGCGGGCAGGTCGATGTCCGGCCCGGGAGCGATGCCGAGCAGGGCGAACGTGGTGCGTTGTTCGTCGGTCAGGCCGCGCAGGGACCAGGACAGCACGACGGGCAGGCTCACGGCCGGGTCGTCGTTGTCGAACATGTCCAGGCCCAGCTCGCGCAGTTCGGCGGTGAACTCGGCCAGTGGGACGTGCGGGCGGGTGGAGGCGTAGCGGGCCATGATCGACAGTGCCAGCGGGTAGCGGCCGCAGAGGTCGACCAGTTCCCCGGCGGCGTCGGGTTCGGCGGCCACTCGTTCTCCGCCGATGCGCCCAGCGAGCAGCGCGTGTGCCTCTTCGCGGCTGAGGATGCCCAGTTGCAGGTGGTGGGCTCCGTGGCGGTCGATCAGCAAGGCCAACGTCGTGCGGCCGGTGATCAGGACCGTGCACGTGGGCGTGCCGGGCAGCAGAGGCGCGACCTGGTCGGCGGTGGCGGCGTTGTCCAGCACCACGAGCATCCGCTTCCCGGCGACCAGGCTCCGGTACAGCGCCGCCTGCGCGTCGAGGTCGACCGGGATTCGGCCGGGATCGGCCCCGAGGGCGTCGAGGAACCCGCGGACCGCCACGGCCGGCTTCAGCGGCTCGCCCTCGGGGCTGAAGCCGCGCAGATCGACGAACAGCTGCCCGTCGGGGAACCGGTCGGCGTGGCGGTGAGCCCAGTGCAGTGCGAGCCAGGTCTTACCGATTCCGCCCGCGCCGGCGAGAGCGGAGATGACCACCGTGGAGGCGTCGCCTTGCGCGGCGTCCAGGCGTTCCAGCTCGTTGTGCCGGCCGACGAACGGCGCCGGTGCCACCGGTAGCTGGCGGGGTGGCGGAACCCGGCTGGTGTCCTGTTCGGGCGTGGGATCGATCTCGGGGAGGGTGAGGGCGTGGTCCGCGGTGAGGATGCGCTGGTGCAGCTGCTGCAATGCCGGTCCTGGGTCGGTGCCGAGTTCGTCCGCCAGCCGCTGACGGGTGCGCCGGTAGAGCTCCAGTGCGTCGGCGGGGCGGCCGGTGCGGTACAGCGCCAGCATCAGCTGCCCGGCCAGGCGTTCGTCCAACGGGTCTTCGGCGGTGCGCGTGGTCAGTTCGGGCAGCAGTTCGCCGTGCCGGCCGCAGTCCAAGGCCCAGTCGATCCGGTCGGCCTCGGCTGCGTTCCGTTCCCGGTGCAGGTGCTCGCGCACCGACTGCGCCCACGGGGTGTCCAGCTCGGCCAACGGCTCACCGCGCCACAAGGCCAGCGCCTGCTCGACCAGCGCCAGGGCGCTGCGCGGGTCGTCGCTGTCGCGCGCCCGGGTGAGCAGGCCGCGGAAGCGGTGTACGTCCACGCGGTCCGGCTCAACCGTGACCTGGTAGCCGGTGTCACGCCAGGTGATCGTGATCCCGGTTGGCGCCAACGCCAGGCGCAGGTTCGACAGGTAGGTCCGCAGCACCGACCGCGCCCGGGCAGGCGCGTGCTCGCCCCAGATCCGCTCGATCAGCCGATCCGGCGGCACCACCCGGTCGGCCTCGGTGACCAGCACCACGAGCACCGACTTCTGCCGGGCGTGCCCGACCGGCACCGGCATGTCACCCGAGCGGACTTCCAGGTTGCCCAGCACGCCGACCACGACACCTACTGACGCGACCTGCTCACGCTCCGCTGTCACGCCTCCTGTGTACCGAACGTGACCAGGCGGTTCAACGCAGATTGGGCGGGTTCTGAACCCAGAGCCGCGAAAGTGGGGGCACGGCCGTCCGGCCGAGGTCGAGCACCCACGACCGGTTCAGCACGGCTCACGGAGAGAAGTCGGAGAGATCATTGATCATCCGAGACGACGGACGAGCGACCGACGCAGAAGGCGTCACCACGTTCACGCTGGTGTCGGTCGACGGTTCCGCGGAACTGGCCATCACGCTGCCGGGCGAGTTCGTCGACGACCTCCGTGAGCACCTGGCGGCAGAGGGATTTCGCGTCCCGCGAGGCGTCGCCCGTTCGGCACTGGCCGAGATCATCGTGGCGACGGCCGAGAACCCCGCCGCGTGGACGGCTGTCGGGGGAACGGTCGTGGCGTTCCTCCGCAGGCACCGGGGGAAGGTGCACCGCTTCGAAATCGAGGGCGAATCAGTATCGATCGAGGGGTATTCGTCCGAAGAAGCGGAGCGGCTGGCTGCGCGACTCGCCAAGTCGAGTCGCGAGCGCCACGACGACCCGGAACCCGGCGGGATGACCATCGGACGTCGCTAGCTCCGTCGATCCCCTGTCGACCCGCTTGGAGGAACAGTGCCGCACGCCCTCGTGGTCGGTATCGACCAATACGCCGCGAAACGGATTCCCTCACTCAAATGCGCCGTCAACGACGCGGAAGAGGTTTCCCAACGACTGAAGTCCGCGGGTTTCGAGGTCGTCACGCTCACCAACCAGGCCGCCACGCGCCGGGACATCCACTGGGAACTCGAGGTCGGCCTGAACGAGCGCGTCAAGGACGCCGACGAGCCCGTGCTGATCTACTGGTCCGGGCACGGCATGTCCGACCTGCGTGAAAGCGCGGACAGCGACCGCGGCTGGTCGACGTTCCTGCTCCCCCACGACGCGGACATCGACCAGCCACTGGCCTCGGCGTTCCCGGTCCAGCAGGTGTGGGCGCTGCTGCACAGGATCAAGACACGGCGACTGCTCGTCATGCTGGACACCTGCTTCAGCGGCGCCTTCGCCGGCGACAGCCGCGGCTTCTCCATCGGCGCGAAAGGCGGCGCGGTCGACGCGACGGACGACTTCCTGCGCATGGAGGGCCACGGCCGGGTCGTGATCTCCGCGTGCGGCCCCAACGAGGTGGCCCGGGAGAACGACCGACAGGGGAACGGCCACTTCACCACGGCGGTGCTCACCGTGCTGGACCGCGGTCTCGACAACGGCGACCACCGGGCCAACGTCACCGCGCTGATGTCCGAGATCCGCGACCTGGTACGCCGCGAAACGCGGGACAACCAGACACCGTCGCTGCACGTGGCCGCCCAGGGCTCGGATTGGAGCATCCCGTTGCCGACCCCCGGCCCGTACCAGCCTCCCCTGCCCAGCTGGGCGTTCGTCGGCACGTCCGGCGGGGTCGGCAAGACGACGCTGGCGATGATGACGGCCGAACTGCTGGCCGAGTCCGGCAACACCGTGCTCTACCTCGACGCCGACATCGCCCAGCACGGCGGCACCAGCGAGTGGTGCCAGCGGGCCAAGGTCGACATCGGGTCGATCCGCACCTTCGCCGACCACGTGGCGGCGTTCTCCAAGGAACCGACCCGCACCCAGCAACGTCACCTCAACGACAAGCTGCTCGACGTCACACCGGAATACCTCAAGCGGTTCGACTGCGGGAAGATCCTCCTGCTGCCCGCCGCACGCACCAGCGACAAGCTGTTCGTGTTCAACCTCGTGGCCGAGATCAAGGACCGCCGCTCCAACGCGGTGTGCCGGCAGATCCTCGACGCGGCGTTCGACCGGGGCCTCCGGCAGGGCGCCAGCTGCGTCGTCATCGACTGCGGCGCCCAGTTCGACCCGCTCGTCGTCAACGCCATCACGTCCGCGCACCACCCGTTCATCGTGGCCGCCGCCAGGGCCGGAGCCAAGGACTCACGGGAAACCATCCTGAGCAACTGCACCCAGACCGTCGACGACTTCAACCGGATGAGCGTCGAGACCGTGGTCAACCGGGTGCCCAGCAGGGAAGCGCTGGTGCGCCACTGGGGCGATCCCGGCTACGGCAAGAGCTTCCACTGGCTGCCGTTCGACCGCAAGCTCTTCCAGGACTGGGAAGAAGGACGCCCGAACTTCGAGCTCGGCTACGACGACCTGAGCCACTCCTGGCACGAGATCCTCGTCGCATCCGACCGCAACGGCTGCGACGGCCGGCACCGGGAGTTCCTGCCGAGCGAGTGGGACCGGTTCAGCAAGTGGTCCTTGTGGCTCGTCAACAATTCCGGATGGGCGGAGATCATGCGGGACTCGCTGAGTCGCACGATCCGCCGTTCCTACTTCATCGGGGCCGTCTACCTGGCCGTACTGGCCACCGGTCTCACCAGCATGCTCATGCACATCCTGGCCGAGAAGCCGGAAGAGGACCCGTCCTTCCTCCCGCAGTGGCTCGCGATCACCCTGGTGGCCGTCTTCGGGCTCGGCATGGTCGGCAACATCGTCGGCAGGTTGCTCCTGCGCCGCCGCCGCAGGGTGATCGAGGAAGTGGCGAAGCACGCTGTCTCGGTGGACGAACTCAAGAGGTGGTTCTCCGTGCCGCTGACCGACGGCCCGTGGTGGAAGGTCTGGCAGTCCAGCCGCCGCGCGGCGATCCGGTGGCTGCACAAGCAAGTGGTCGCGGCACGCGCGAGCCAGTTGCCGTCCACCCAGTCGTTCGAGGTGTCCTGATGAGGACGCTCGGGTTCTCCTGCACCTACGTGCGGTCCGCCGACGAGGATGCGGGGACCTCGTGCGGCCGCCGCGCCACCCGACGCAGGCATGGCGAGGCGAAGTGCCTGGGGCACTGGGTGGTCGAGTACCTGCTGAGCATCGCGGGAGGCACCGAGCACGCCCGGAAGACCTGGGCGGTCGCGAGTTTCATCATGTTCATCCTCGCGGTGGGTTCACCCTGGTGGCTGCGCACGGTCACCCTGCCGCACGCGATCGCGTCGGTGGTCCTCACCGGCGGGTTGCTGGCCTGTTTCCTGTGGGAACACCCGCTCGGCGGGGTCGCCTGCCTGGTGTCCGCGACGCTGACCGCCCCGATCTGGGCCAGGGGGAGCGGGTTCAAGTACTACCTCTTCAACCCCGAGGCGGAGATTCCGGCGAACTCCACGAGAGCGAGGCAACTGCTGGCCACGTCCCTGGAGTTGCAGGTGGCTCTCGTGTTCACGTTCTCGGTCGTCGGATTCGCCATCCTCTACTTCTTCAACAGCAGGTCCGAAACGAGGTTCTGGCGAGGGCTCAGCTTCGCGCTGGGCATCCTGGTGTTCCTGTCGGTGATGGTCCTCGCGGTGGCGACGGGAGGAAGGAGCGCGGCCTTGGTGCCGTGGCTGGTCGTGGTGTTCGCGGCCATCGCCGTCGCCCGAGGCGGCCGCTTCGCCAGGAAGCTCGCCGCGATCCTCCGGGTCTAGGCGGCGGGCGGCGCCCACGGTGATCCGCCTCGGCTCAGTGGACCTCGGCTGGAATATTTCCTCTCGACTGGAGGCAACCTCGCCGCATCCGGAACGCGTTCCTGGTGTTGTAGAGCACAACACAGGAGGTCACCGGGGTGAAACGCGCCGAGGAGAACACGTACCGCGAGTACGTGACGGCTCGGATGGAGGCGATGCGGCGCACCGCGTACCTCCTGTGCCGGGACTGGCACACCGCGGACGACGTCGTGTCGATCACCATCAGCAAGCTGTACCGGCACTGGCCGAGGGTCGGCGGGACACCTGGTATCGACGCGTACGTCCACAAGGCGCTGCTGCGCACCTGGCTGGACGAGAAGCGCAGGCCGTGGCGTCGTGAGCAGGCCGTGGAGGAGCTGCCCGAGCTGCCGACGGCGGAGGAGTTCGCCGTGGTCGGCCGGGCGCAGTTGCTCGACCTGCTCGACGGGCTGCCGCCCAAGCGCAGGGCCGCGGTGGTGTTGCGCCTCTACTGCGATCTCTCGGTGGAGGAGACCGCCGAGATCCTCGGTTGCTCCGTGGGCACCGTGAAGAGCCAGACCGCGCGAGGGCTCGACACGTTGCGCGCCAGGGCAGCGCAGTCCGACTAGCGAGAGGTGCGTGATGGACAAGCAACTGTTCGACGACGCGATCGGGGAGGTGCCGCCGTCCACGGTCGACGTGGACGCGGTCATCGTCCGCGGCCGCCGCGCGGCCCGGCTTCGCCGTGTCACGCACCCGACGGTCGCCGCCGGGGTGGCCGTGGTGCTGCTGACCGGTGTGGCCGCGTACTCGATGACAGGGGGCGACAACGGTGGCGTGACCGTCGGCTCGGCACCCCCGACGTCTACCACGACACCACGGGACTCGACGCCACAACCGTCCGGACCCACTCCGGCGGACCTGGTCACGACGCTCCCGTCGATGCCGGACCCGGTGCCCCCACCGCGGTGCGCGCAGGGCGACCTGGACACCGTCGCCGAGGCCGCCGGGCGCCTCACCCAAGCCGCCACGGAGGCCGTGCGGGAACAGCGTCCGGACGTACAGCTCGTGGCGAACGCGATGTTCCCGCAGGGCACACCCCGAGGTCCGCTGGAGTTCTACCAGACGGTCGAGCCGGCCTACCCCGACGTGTCCGTCTGCGACATCCGGGCCACCCTCCACGCCTGGGCGACCGCCCGCACACCACTCGGTGACGGCAACATCGGGTTCGAGACCAGGGTCCCCTTCACCCCCACGCTGAACCCGCCGTGCGACGAGGAGGGCACCCCCGACCGGGTCGACTGCGCCGAAGTGACCGGACCACGCGGGGAGAAGATCCTCACCGAGACGTTCGAGTACAAGCGCGGCACCCGCAAGCACCAGGTGCAGATCATCCGCGTGGACGGCACTTACCTGCGGATCCACTCGGAGAACGTCGCCACGACACACGGCGATGGCGGACCGACCGTCCCCGAACCCCCGTTCACCGTCGAGCAGCTCATCGCCATCGGCACCGACCCGGCCATGACGCTGTTCCCGTAGACCAGTGGGCGAGCGCCACCCGAACCGACCCCGGACGAGCACCACTACCAGGCCTTGCAGGGGTCGCCGACGAGCCGGGGGTTTGAACGGCGCCGGGGCGGTGCGGCCGCGATGCGCTTCCGCTTTTCACCGGTAGGGGTTCGTGTCATCCCGCCGACCTGGCGCAGCCCTACCGCACGTGTCAAGGGGGCACCTCTCGGCATGACCGGCGCGTCGGGCTGGAACCGCCCCCTTGACGCGTGTGGTAGCCCGGAGGGAGGTCGGTGGGATGACACGAAACCCGGTACCACCAACCCAACAGCAGTTCCCGACGCAACGAAACCCCGAACGGCACCGGGGGATGTCATCCTGCTGATCTGCCCGTCCGGCGAGGACTCTTTGAGGCTTTGAGGCTGCGAGGCTTTCAAGCCCAGCCGGTTCGAGCGGCCACCCGCACCGCGGGCAACAGGTCCGCGAACAACCGGTGCCGGACGTACTACGAGCCGGTGCCGAGGGTGACGTGGAGGAGGTGGTCATTGCCCTCGACATGGGACGGGTGGCGTCTGGCGCTCGTGGTCAGCCAGAGGTGGCCGTCGGGGGTCGGTTCGACGGTGCGCAGGCGGCCGTGGGTGCCGTGGAGGTGGGGTTCCGGCGCGGTCAGGGTGTCGTCGGTGATCTGGAGGCGGTACAGGCGGGCGCCGCGCAGGCAGGCCACGTAGAGCGCGTCGTGGACGATGGCGATGCCGCTGCACGACCCCTCGGTGGTGGGGTAGGTGTGCTTCGGGGCGAGGAAGCCCGGTTCGTCGCAGTTGCCCGAGGTGCCTTCGCAGCGGGGCCAGCCGTAGTTGCCGCCGCGCACGACCAGGTTGGTCTCGTCCATGGCGTTGTTGCCGAACTCCTGTTCCCACAACCGTCCTCGGGAGTCGAACGCCAGGCCCTGGGGGTTGCGGTGGCCGTAGCTCCACACGGCGTTGCCGAAGGGGTTGTCGGGCGGGATCGTCCCGTCCGGGTCGATCCGCAGGACCTTGCCGGCGAGGCTGTCGCGGTCCTGGGCCGACTCGCGGTGTTGGGCGTCGCCGGTGGCGATGTAGAGCTTGCCGTCCGGGCCGAAGCGCAACCGTCCGCCGTTGTGGTACTTGTTGCGCGGGATGCCGCTGATCAGGACCTGCGGGCTGCCGGTGAGCACCCCGTCGGTGTAGCGCAGGCGGACGACGCGGTTGTCGGTATCGGTGGAGTGCATGACGTACAGCCACGGGTCGGTGGTGAAGTCGGCGGCGACGGCGATGCCCATGACGCCGCCCTCGCCATCGGTTCCGGACGCGCCCGGCACCGTGCCGACGGTGGTCTTGGTGCGCGTGGCGGGGTCGACGTGGACGATGTCGAAGGCGTCGCGGCGGCTGTAGAGGACCGTGCCGTCGGGCAGGGTCGTCAGGCCCCAGGGCAGGTCGTCGGCTGCCACCGGCGTGACCGCGCAGATGGCCGTGAGGCACGCCGGACCGGTCGTGACGGCGGCCGGCGCGCTTGCCTGGGAACGGTTGCCCCGGGCGTCACGCGCGACCACGCGGTACTCGTAGCGGGTGGTGGGCGCCAGGCCGCTGTCGGTGTAGGTCGTGGTGCGACCGGAGACCCGGCTGACCCGGACATCGTCGCGCAGGACCTCGTAGCCGGTGACCGCGGTGTCGTCGGTGGCCACCGTCCACGTCACGCTGACCGCCGTGCCCCGCGCGGTCGCACTCACCGCGGCGGGCGGTGCGGGAGGCTCGGTGTCGGTCTCGCACTGCGGCACGCGGACCGTGACGGTCGGGCCGGCCTGCGAGACGTTGCCCGCCGCGTCGCGGGCGTTGACGTAGAGGCCCCACTCGGCTCCCGGTACCACGGTGAGGTGGGCGGAAAGCTCAGTGCCGGCAACGGATGTCAGGTGCTGGCCGTCGTGGTACACGTCGTAGTGCGCCACACCCACGTCGTCGGTCGACGCCGTCCACGACAGCATCGCGCTTTCGCAAGTCACGTCACTCACGCGCGGGTCGCCCGGCGCGGTGGGTGGTGTGGTGTCGTCGGCCCCCGACGCCGACGCGGCCGGTGCCGTCACCGCGAGGAGCACGGCCACCAGGGCTGTCGCGTACCGCGGCATGTCAGGGGACCGGTGGCCGCGGCCGGGCGCAACGCTCCTGGCCCGGACAGCTGCGGATCAGGCGCACCAGCGGCGGTTCGGTGATCACCTCCGGCGGGTTGCGCGCACCCCCGGGCCAGTACAGCACGATCGCGATGGAGGAGGCGTTGTTGGCGTAGTCCTTCTCCACCAGGCCGCGGTCGGCGTTGACGACGTTGACCACGTCGTACACGCCCGACGGCACGTGGGTGAGATCCAGCCACTGGAAGTCGACGTCGTGACGGTAGTCGTCACCCCATCCCACGGAGATCCCCTGCTTCACCGCCAACACCGACGGCTTGTGGCGCTTGCACATGTTGACCCGCAGGAACTTCGCCAGCTGACCTGCCACGCTGTCCGGGTCCTTCGGGCGCGCGGGCGGGTCGTCGGCGGTCCGGTAGCGGTCGCCCAGGCAGAAACCGTTCTTGCGGTCCGTGACGACCGTGCCTCCGTCGTGGGTGCGCAGCATGAAGTGCTCGAAGTCCAGCAGGTGCCAGTGTTCGTGGGTGGCGGCCGGTTCGTAGTACACGGTGGCCGGCAGGTCCCGCTGCGCCTCGTCGTAGGAGGCCGGAACCGCACCGTCCACACCGGACTGGACCGCCTGTCGCGCCCGCATGGTGGGCTCGTCGGCGGACCGCTGCGCGTAGATGACCAGTGGCCCATCGCCGACGTTGTCGACGGCGCTGGTGAACCGCAACCGCACCGCGGCGGCCGGCCCGCGCTCCAGGCACGGTCCCGTGGGACTGGACGCGTCGGCCACCAGGCACACGTCCCAGTCACGGCACTCGGCCGGTTCGACGGTCGTCCCACCACGGCAGCCGACGGGTGCCTGCCTCAGATCCGGCAGCAGCGGCTCGGACGGCGCGGGCGCCCCGAGCGCGACCACGACCGCCACCACGGCCGGAATTCTGCTGAACACGTCGGCGAATCTAACACCGCCCCCCGACACCGGGAGCCCGGTTCATCCTGGGGTGGCAGGGGCCAACTCGCGCGGGTGCTCGCCGGTGACGTGTCGTCATCACTCGACCGTGGTTGCTCGTCACGCTTCGAGCACCGGTCGCGCCGGCGGACGTCGGTTACGTTCGAGGAGCAGCGCACCACTGTCGCGAAAGGACTCGGCATGCGACCACGGCTTCGTGCCGACGTGCGGTACGTCAAGAGCCCGGACGGGGTGTACGTGCGCGGCTCCGCCGGTGCGTGCACCCTGACCGGTGGGGCGAGCTACGAGTGGCTGGACCGGCTGGCCCCGTTCCTGACCGGCGAGCACGCGTTGACCGACCTGGTGGCGCCGTTGCGCGACGAGCAGCGGGACGTGGTCGAGCACCTGGTCCGGTCGCTGGTGGAACAGCGGTTGCTGGTGGACGCGCGGGAGGACCGGCCGCACTCGCTCAGCGCGGACGAGCAGCGGGAGTACGCGCCGGAGATCGCGTTCCTGCGGTACGGCGCGGACTCAGCCGAGCACCGGTTCGAGCGGTTGCGGTCGGCGCGCGTGGCGTTGGCAGGCGGCGGTCCCGTGCTGGCGGCGGTGCTCGAAGCGGGGTTGCGGTCCGGGTGGCGGCGGGTGGCGGTGTGGACGGACGCCGCCGAGGTCGACGGGTTGCGCGCGGTGGCGCGCGGTGCCGTGCGGGACGCCGCGCAGGACGTCGTCGTGGACGTGGGATCGCCGTCGGACGCCGATCTGCTGCTGCGCGTGTCCGACCGGCCGGACGACGTGGTGCCTCTCGGTGCGCGGGCGGTCGGACAGGTGCTGGTGGTTGGTGACGAGGCGTGGGTGACGGCGGTCGGGCCACCCGGACGGGTCGCGATGTCGTGCCTGCGGCGGCTGGGGGCGCTGCGCGGCGGGGACGACGACCTGGTGACCGGGCCGGTGCCGGGGATCATCGCGGCGCACGTGGTGTTGTCGTGCTTCCACCACCTGACCGGGACGGCGGACGAGGCCGCGGAACCGGTGTTGACGCGGATCGACCTGCGGACCCTGTCGGCCCGCACGCACCGGCCCCTCCCCTACACGTTCAGCGATGTCGTCCCCGCGGTCGCGCCTGAGGACCGGGCGGACGAGCGGCTGGTCGACGAGCGCGTGGGCGTGCTGCGGCGGCTGGACGAGGACGACCTGCCGCAGGTGCCGCTGGCGGTGTGCCGGGCGACGGTGTCCGACCCGGAGTCGGTGCTGCCGCCCTGGGCACCGCTGCCGGTGGTGGTGGGCTGGGGCTTCGACCGCGAGCGGTCCCGGTCGCACGCCGTGCTGGCGGCGCTGGCGACGTACGGCAGCCTGATGGGCCGGGGCGGTGCCGGCGTCGACCTGCTCACGGGCCGCCCGTGCGCGCTGCCCGCGGTCGCGGCCCGTGCCCCGTACCGCGCGCCGGTCGGGGTGGCGGCGGGCCGGTCGTGGGGTGACGCGGTCGCGGCCGGGTTGCGGGCGCACTGCGAGGCGCTGCTGGCCGATCGCCCGGAGCCGGGCCGGCCGTGCGACCCCGACACCGTCGTGCGGTCTTCGGGTGACGAGCGGGCGGCCGAGCTGGTGCGGTTGCTGCGCGCCGGCGGCAAGCCCGTGGTGGTGTCGGACCTGGGTGACGTGCTGGGCGTGCCCGCCTTCCGGTTGCGGGTGGCCGGGGACTGCGTCGTGACCTGCGCGGCCACGACCGCCGAGGCGCTGCGTGACGGACTGGAACGCGTGCTGCTGCACCGCCAGTGCGAGGTGGAGCCGGTGATCACGCGGTGGGTGGCCGAGGGTGACGGTGTCCCCGCGGCCGACGACCCGCGCTGTCGGGCCCTGGCCGCGGCGCTGCGCCGCGCCGGCCACTCGCCCGCGGCCGTGCCCCTGGTGGTCGATGACGCCGTGCGCGAACGCGTGCCCTGCCTGGTGCGGGTGGTGGTGGACGGTGACTGACCTGCTGACCGACGCCACCACGCGGACGAGCGTGGGCGTGTTCGGCTCGGAAGCGCTGCGCCTCGCGATGGCCAACGCACTGGGCGAGGAGTGCGTGCGAGCGGGTGGTGTGGCGGGTTCGACCTGGCTGCCCGTGCGGGTCGACGGGCCGCACGTCCGCATCGGTCCGCTCGTTCGGCCGGGTGTTCCCGGTTGCGACACCTGTGCGGAGCGCCGGTGGGAGGCCAACCGGCCGGATCGGGAGGGCTGGGCCGCGCTGCGCCGCGAGTTCGGTGCCGACCCGGTGGAGCACCCGCTGGTCACGACGGTCGCGGCGCACGCGGTGGTCGAGGTCATGCTGGACGAGCTGGCCCGGTCCGACGGCCGCACCCGGGACGCCGTGCTGGTGCTGTCGCTGACCACGGGCCTGCTCACCCGGCACGTGCTGCTGCCCGATCCGCTGTGCCCGGACTGCGGTACCCGACCCGCGGACGACGCGTCCGCCGCCGTGATCAGCCGCCGCCCCCTGCCCAAGACCGACCCCCGCACGCTGCGCACCACCCGACTCGGCGACCGCCGGCCGGAGCTCGTCGAGTCCTATGTGGACCAGATGACCGGGGTCATCGCTTCCCTGTCGGCGGACGCGCCGCACGGCATCCCCACCGCCGCGGCCCGCCTGGGGCCACCGAGGGCGGGCAGCGAGTCCCGGCACGGCTACGGCCGCGCGTCGGACTTCCGCACCGCGCGCCTCACCGCGATCACCGAGGCGTTGGAGCGGTACGGCAACCACCGGCCCCTGGGCCGCCGCACCGCGGTCACCGCGCCCTACAACGACATCGCGGACCGGGCGCTGGACCCGCGCGAGCTGGGCCTGTACCCCGACGACTGGTACGACCGGCCCGGGTTCCCGTTCGCGCGCTTCCACCCCGCGCGACCACTGGCCTGGGTCTGGGGTTTCTCGTTCGGCCGCTCGGAACCGATCCTGGTTCCGGAGAGCTACGCCTACTACGGCCCACGCTCACGATCGCAGGACACCCGACTGGTCTACGAGTGCTCCAACGGGTGCGCGTTGGGCGGGTGCTTGGAGGAGGCGGTCCTGCACGGGCTGCTGGAGATCGCCGAACGCGACGCGTTCCTGATGACCTGGTACGCCCGGCTGCCCGTGCCCGCCCTCGACCTGGACTCGGCGCGGGACAAGCGCATCCCGGTGATCGCCGAGTTCGTGCGGCAGCGCCGCGGTTACGCGATGTCCGCCTACTCGACCACGCTGGAACAACGGGTGCCGGCGGTGATGGTGCTCGGCATCGACGTGCTGGACCGCCCCGACGTCCCCCGGCACGCGCTCAGCGCCGCCGCTCATCCCGACCCCGAACACGCCCTGCTGACCGCCCTCACCGATGCCGCCGCCGGCATCGGCAGCCGCATGAGCGGCTTCGACGTCGACCAGGCGGCCCGGATGCTCGCCGACGCCGACGAGGTCGAGGAGATGCCCGACCACGCCCTGCTCTACGGCCACCCCGGCACGGCGGAGCGATTCTCCTTCCTGGACGGGGAGACCCGGCTGACGCTGTCGGGACTCCGGGCGGCCACCGCCTGGCCGGTCCACCACGACCTCGGCGACGACCTGGCCGAACTCGTCGGGCGCTACCTCGGCACCGGCCTGGACGTCATCGCCGTCGACATCACCGCGCCCGAGCAGCGCGCGGGTGGTTTCGCCGCGGCCAAGGTGATCGTGCCGGGCACGCTGCCGATGACCTTCGGCCACCGCTACCGCCGCACGCACGGCCTGCCGCGCCTGCACACCGTGCCGCGCCTGCTCGGCCACCCGCCCGGACCGCTCAACCCGCACCCGCACCCGTTCCCCTGAGCACCCCCGGGAGCAGTCGTGTCCGAATCACGAGTGGTCACCACGGAAACCCCACCGGGTTTCGTGCCGGGTGACGCGGCCCGGCGCTACCTGCGAGCGCTGGCCGAACGCCGACGCGAGGACGTCGACTGGAGCGCCGCGCCGCCGGGGTACAAGCGCTACCCGCCCGACGGCCGGGTGGTGCTGCCGTGGCGGGAACCGTCGCTGCCGGGCGACCTGCTGCGCGGCCTGCTCGGCGTGACCCGCGCGGAGTGGTCGCACGGCAGCGGTCCGAAGGCGGTGCGGCTCAAGCGGCCCGCACCGTCGGGTGGTGCGCTGTACCCGATCGAGGCGTACATCGCGCTGACCGAAGGGCTCTACCACTACGACGCCGCCCACCACGCCCTCGACCTCGTCCGACCGGGCGACCACCGGCCGCTGCTCCGCGGGGCGCTGGACCGACCACCGGACGGTGTGCCCGAGGTGGTGGTCGTGCTCTCGGCGGTGTTCTGGCGCAACGGGTTCAAGTACCGCGAGTACGCCTACCGCTTGCAGTGCCAGGAGGTCGGCGTGCTCAGCGCGCAGGCGTTGGTGCTGGGCGAGCGGCTGGGGGTGGACACGGCCGTGCACTGGCGGTTCGACGACGCGGTCTGCCAGTGGCTGCTGGGGCTGGACCCGGCGCGCGAAGGCGTGTTGGGCGCGTTCACCTGCGGCACGGCCACCACCTCGGGTCAGCCGCCCGGTCAGTCCGTGCGGACGGGGGAACACCCGCCGCCCAGCGTGGTCGACCGGTTGCCGCTGCTGACCGCGCTCCACGCGGCGGCGGCCGGGCCACAACCCGGCGTCCTGCCACCACCGCCACCGGCCGCGCATGGTCCGGTCGTGCGCCTTCCCGCTCCCCGCGCCGTGCGGTTGAGCGACGGGCTGGCGCCGCGAGGGTCCCCGGACAGCGGCTTCCTGCCCCGCCCCATCACCGCGGGCACCCTCGCCGCGATCCTGGCCCACTGCGCCACCGGATACCCCGGCGACCTGCCCGGCAGCGCCGCCGCCCCGGTCACCCTGACCCCGTACGTCCTCGTCCGGCGGATCTCCGGCATCCCCGCCGGGGCCTACCGGTACGACCACGGGACCGGCGGGCTGGTCGCGACCGGCGGCACCGCCGACATCCCGCTCCACCGCCTGCGCCCCAACACCCGCCTGGCACTGCCCGAGGCCGCCGCGGTCGTGGTGCCGGTGGGCGACCAGGACACGGGCAACGCCTCCTTCGGCGACCGCTGGTACCGGCTCCAGCAAGCCGAAGCGGGCCTGGTCGTGCACCGCGCCACCCTGGCCGCCACCGCCGCCGGCCTCACCGCCCGCATCCACTCCGACGGCGCCAACACCGCCACCGATGGCGCTCTGGGCCTGACCGGACCGCTTCGGTCGCTGTCATTCCTGCTTCTGGGTACGGCCCGACCTGGCAACACGGTGACCACAGGGCTGGGGTGACCGCCCGTGTCCCGATCTCCAGCCCTGTCAGGTGATCCCGCGGTGCCGCACCGCGAGCCCGATTACCCCTCGTGCCGGAGGGAGATCGTCTTCCGCTACCCGCGCGGGTGACTGACCTGCGGACGCGGCGAGGACCGTGCTGCACTGGCTGCGGTGTCCGGAAACCTCTCGGGCACAACGAAACCACCGACATGGAAGTGATTTCTCATGACTGCCTCCAAGCCCGTCCTCAGCCTCGACGACCTCGCCGTGGAGACCATCGGCGTCGTGCCGGCCGTCGGCCCCGAGGACTTCACCCAGGGTCACGGGCTCACCGAACTCGGCGCCTCCAGCGACGACTGTGACAGGGCCGGCGAATGCGCCAGTTGCGAATGCGAATACGGCCGGATGTGATAAGCGGGAGCCCCGGTAATCGGATCGCCTCGACCGCCTGAGGAAGTGGGGGCGCCCGCAGGGGCGTCCCCACCCTTCCCTTCGTCTGGAGTGGACCGTTGCAGCCCAGCGCACTTGCCGCGGAACCCCCGACCGCGGGGTTCGGCACGCACGCCGTGATCGGCGTCCGGGTGGCCGGCGTGCCCGTGTCCGACCTCGACGCCCTGCGGTGCCCGCGCACGGAGGCCGTGCTGGACGAGGCCGTGGCGCACACGCGGTGGCTGCGGGCCGAAGGCTCGGCGTTGTCCGACCTGCTGCACCCGGTGATCGGGCGCTGCGCCGACGCGGACCGGCCGCTGCTGGTGGCGTTGCGGCGGGCGGTGTTCCGGGGCAGGCGGCCGACCGGGCGGGTGTGGGCGGCCCGCCGGGCACTGCCCCCGGACCTCGCCGCCCGGGTGGAGCGGTGGGCGACGCGGGCGGGCCGTGACGTGGCGGCGGAGGTCACGCGGGCCGTGGCCGAGGACCGCGTGGCGGCCCTGGCGGCGCTGCGGGTGGCCGCCCGGCGCGACGCGTTCCGGCTCGCCCTGGCCTCCGCCAGCCCGGACCTGACCCGGGCGGTGGCCGCCTGGCTGGACGACCCCGCCGCTCCTCAGCCCGGCGCCGGCGCGGTGGCGAGCCTGGCGAAGTACCTGGCGCGGGCGGTGGCCAAGCCCAGCCCGTACTCCTCGTTCACCCTCAGCGGGCTGGGCGGGTGGTGCGACCGCGGGCCGGCGGTGACCACGTCCGGCGACCTCGACTGGCTCAGCGTCCCGGAGGTGGAGCGGCAGGCGGTGCTGGCCGTGTGGTCCGCGCTGGCCGAGCGACTGTGGGACCACGTGGGGCTGCGCGTCAACCCGTCCGTCCGCCCGGACGGCGGCCGGCTGTGGTTCCTCACCGCGTCACCCGGCGAGCGGGTCGTGTCCGTCGCCGCTGCCGAAGCGGTGCTCGACGTGCTGCGCTTCGTGCGCGCCACCACGCGACCGACCGCCGGATCGCTGGTGCGCCACCTCGCGGGCGAGCGCGACTTCGTGACCGGGCTGATCGAGTTGGGACTGCTGGAACCGCTGCGGCCGTTCCCCGACCAGTCCACCGACCCGTTCGACCACCTCGCCCGGTGGGTCGAGGCGCACGACGCCGGATCGCCGTGGCCGCGACGGCTGCGGGAGCTGCGCGGGCAGGTCGCCGGCTACCGGGAGCCGGGCACTGCCGCCGAGCGCGTCGAGCGGGCGCGGCTGGTGCGCGCGTCGCTCGACGGGCTGCTCACCGACCTGGGCCGTGAGCCGTGGCCCGCGCACCGGCCCGTGCTGCTGGAGAACTCGGTGCTGGCCCGGCCGGTCGTCACGTGCGCGCGAAACCGGTGGCAGCCGGTGCTCGACGACTTGGACGCGGTGCGCGGTGTCCTGGGCGCGGTGGACCGGTCGCTGGGGTTCAAGCTCCGGCTGGCCGCGTTCTTCCGCGACCGGTTCGGCTCGCGGGCGCGGGTGCCGTTCCTGGCGCTGTACCGGGAGTTCCGCGCCGACCCCGGCCCGGTCGGGCCCCGGGTCGACCTGCGGCGCGCCGTGCTCTCCGCGCTGTACGGCGACAGCGCCGAGGACGTCGTCGCCGTGGACCCGCAGGCGCTCGCGAAACTGGCCGCCGGTCTGCCCGCGCACGTCGTCGCGCCGCGCTCGGTGTGCTGCTACGGCCAGGAACTGCCCGGGTCGGGGTTCGTGCTCAACACCGTGCGCACCGGTTACGGCTGGGGCGTCACCCGCACCGAACACCTCCTGCGCGCCGCCGGTGTCGCCGTGCCCGACCGGACCTCCGCGCACCCCGACGTCCTGCTCGCCGAGTGCCGGGCGGCTTTCGGCTCGCAGCTCAACCAGCGGGCGCGGGCCGTCCCGTACGTCCTGGACCACCCCGGCGGGGAACCACCGGACGGTCCGGCGCTGTCCCCCGCCGACCTGTGGGTGCGGCACGACCCGGCACGCGGCCGGCTGGTCCTGTGCGACCCCGGCGACCGGCCCGTGCTGCCGCTGGCGCTGGGCGGGCTCGTGGCCGACCTGCTGCCGCCGGCGCTGCGGTTCCTGGTGGCGGTGTTCGGCGAGCCCCAGACGGCGTTCACCCTCCCCGACGACGTGGGCTGGCGTCCCCCGGTCGACGGCGTGGCCCGCCGCCCCCGGCTGGAGGTCGGCCGGGTCGTGCTGGGCCGCGCCGGGTGGCGGGTGGACGCCGCCGACCTGCCCGCGGACCTGCCGGCCCTGGCCCACTGGCGCGACCGGCACGGGGTGCCCCGACGGTGCTTCGCGCGCACGGCCGGACGCCGCGACCGCGCCCGCAAGCCGGTCTACGTGGACTTCGCGAGCTTCTTCGCGCTGTCCGCCCTGCCCCGTGAGGGGGTCGTGGTGTTCGAGGAGCCGCTGCCCGATCCCCTCGACGCCCCGCACCACGGCGTGCACGGGCAGCGCGTCACCGAACTCGTCTTCGAGCTTTCGGACCGCCATGGTTGAGCCGACGTGGATCGCCGTGCACGTCTTCCACCGCGGCGACCCGGACCTGTTGATCTCGCAGGCGATGGGTCCGCTGTGCGAGGACCTGGTCCACGCGGGCCAGGCCGACGACTGGTTCTTCCTGCGCTACTGGGACGGTGGCCCGCACGTGCGGCTGCGGCTGCGCGTCACCGGGCACGCGGACCGCGTGCGGGCGGCCGTGGTCGAGACCTGCGCCGCTCACGTGACCGCCCACCCCTCGCCCGCCGACGGCTGGACGCAGCACCGGTACGAGGTCGTCGCCCGTCGCCGCGCGTCGGCCGAGCGCATGACCCGCTGGCAGCGACGATTGCGGCCGGTCGACACGGTCGAGTGCGCCGAGTACCGGCCCGAGCACCACGCCTACGGCACCGGGGCCGCGTTGCGGGCGGTCGAATGGCACTTCACCGACTCCAGCCGCATCGCCACCACCCTGCTGACGACCCCGCACGACCGGCGCGCCGCCGCGGCCCTGGCCATGCTGACCCTGGCCGCCGCCGTGTGCGAACCCGACCTGGCCCGCGCGTCGGCGCGCTTCCCCCGCGCCTCGCGACTGCCCGAGCACTACAGCGCCCAGGCGCGGTCGCTGTGGTCGTGCGCGAGCTCCGACCCCGAACCGACCGACGCCCTGGGAGCCTGGCTGCGCTCGATCCGTGCCCTGCACACGACGTTGACCGGCCTCCCGGGGTTCGCCCCGACCGACGTCCTCTCCCCCTTCGCCGCACTCGGCCGCGCCCTGTGCCCCGACGACCCGGTGGTCCCGTGCGTCGTCCTGCGCTGCACGCACCTGCTGTGCAACCGGCTCGGCCTGCCGGCGGCGACCGAAGCGCGACTGGTGTCCCTGACCACCGCGATCCTGTCCCAACTCCACGACGAGGTGGCCCCGCTGTGAACACCTGGCACTGCGTGCACGTCCAGTACTACGCCCCCGACAAGGACGCGTTGATCCTCGACGCCGTCCGGCCCCTGTTCGAGCAGTTGCGCCCGCACGTCGAGCGGCTGCACTTCGCCCGCCACTGGCGTCGTGGACCGCACCTGCGGCTGTTCGTGAAGGCCGATCCGGACACGTGGACCCGCGTGGTCCGACCCCGGATCGACACCGTCGTCGGCGGGTACCTCGCCGAGCACCCGTCCACGCACGTGCCCGACGTGGCGCGGGAGTTGGCCGAGCACCGACTGCTCGCCCTCCACGAACGCGAAGAGGGGCCGCTGACGCCGTGGCTGCCCGACAACACCATCCACGAACAGCCTTACGACCCCCGCGCACACGTGGTGCGCAGCCCCGAGACCGCCGAGCTGATGGCCGGGTTCGCCGCCGACAGCACACCGCTGGTGTTCGACATGCTCGAGTCCGTCCGCGAGGGCCGGGACCGCAAGGACCTGATCGCCGTGGAACTGATGCTGACCACCTCGTCGACCGTCCGCCCGCCGATCACCCGCAGCTTCGTGTCCTACCGCTCCCACGCGGAGGGCTACCTGCACGCGTGCAACGACCCGGAAGCCGTCCGCACAGCCTTCGAGCACCACTACCAGACCCATCGGCAGTCCTATGTGGACCGGGTACGGGCGGTCCTGGCGAACTCGCCGCCCACCACCCCGCACGCCCGCCCGTGGGCGACCCTCTGCCACTTCTACAGCCACCGCGTGGAGCCGCTCATCGAGGCAGGCGCCGTCTTCCCCACCCTGCCCGGCGACCCGCCCGCCAAACCGCTCCGCACCCCGATGCACGCGAAGATGTTCGGCAACCGGGCGTTCCGCGAGAGGATCTTCAACGACCCCGGCTTCCGGCGCTACCGGTTCACGCTCAACTGCACCTACGTCAACATCAGCCGGCTGGGCCTGTCCCCGTACGAGCGGATGCGCACCTGCCACGCGGCGGCGAACGCGGTCGAGGAGGTCCACGGCGTCTCGGCACTCGACATCGTGGACCGGTTCGTCACGGCGCACCCGAACACACCGGCCTGACGGCCACAACGCGAAGGAGGTTGGTCAATGATGGTGAAGCTCGCGCGCAGTACCGCTCTCGCGGTGATGGCCGCGGTGACGCTGCTGGTCGGATCGATCGCGCCCACCTCGGCGGTGGCGCGACCGGCCAAGGAGGGGCCGATCACCACGGTCTACGTCGAGGTGAACAACAATCCCGAAGTGCGGGAAGTCGGCAGGTACCGGCTCGCCAAGTCCGGCGCGAACGTGTTCGACATCGCGATCATCTTCGCCGCCAACATCAAAGCCGACCCGGACAACAAACCGAGGCTGTCCTTCAACGAGAACCTGCAGTCGGTGCTCCAGAACGCCGAGACCCAGATCCGACCACTCCAGCGCAGGGGCATCAAGGTGCTGCTGTCCGTGATCGGCGACCACGACGGCATCGGCGTGGCCAACCTGCAGTCCCAGGAGGAGGCCGCGGCGTTCGCCGAGCAGCTGGCCGACGTGGTCGCCGAGTACGGGCTCGACGGCATCGACTTCGACGACGAGTGGGCCGACTACGAGAAGGGCAACCCGGTCAACGAGTACTCGTTCCCGTACCTGGTTTCCGCCTTGCGCGACCACCTCCCCGACAAGCTGATCACCTTGTACTTCTACGGCCCGGCGACGACCACGTTGCGGTACGGCGACATCGACCTCGCCAAGGTGTTCGACTACTCGTGGAACTCGCAGTACGGCACGTGGGACGTGCCTGATATCGCCCTGCCCGAGCAACGCCTCGCACCCGCTGCCGTGAACTTCACCGCAACCCCCGCGGATGACGCCGCCGCACTGGCACGACAGACCGTCAGTGAAGGGTACGGTGCGTACCTGACCTACAACCTGCCGCGTTCCAACGTGCGGCCGTACGTCTCCGAGTTCACGCGCGAGCTGTACGGCAGTGACGCGATCTACTGGGGCAACAAACGGGTTGGTTGACCACATCGGGTGATCAATCTGCGGTGTTGTCGATCAGGGGTCGGGGTATCCAGGCGGAACGTTCCACGACAGGGAGGACCGCCATGACCACGAGCAAGGATGCCCCGACCCCGTCAAGACCTCGGCTCACCACCCCGTCGGCACCCTTGGTGCTGGAACTGGTGGGTGACGTTCCTGATCTGGCCGACGTGCGGCGGTGGACCGGCGAAGTTCTCGCCGACCTGGGCGAGGACGAGATCACCGACGCGAAGTTGGTGGTGTGCGAGCTGGTGACCAACGCCTACGAGCACGGCGAACACCCCTTGCGCGCGCGGCTTTGGCGGGCCGGCGACTCGATCCGCATCGAGGTGACCGACCTGTCGCCGCGACTGCCGGTGGTGCGGGATTCCTCGGTGCGGGTGACCCGTGGTCGCGGCATGGTGCTCGTGGACCGGCTGTGCCGGCAGTGGGGAGCCGTGCGCCACGCGGTCGGCAAGACCGTGTGGGCCGTCCTGGAACGGCGGCCTGGACGCTCGAACACACTGCTGCCGGGCTGATCCCCGCTGCCTGAACCTGGTGATCGCTCCTGATCTCCACCGGGTTCACGCTGTCCGCCGGGAACCGGTCGGCGCCGATCCCGACGGCGGCCGGCACGTACTGCTCGCCGGTCTTGTCCTTCCAGACCTCGACGCCCCAGAAGTTGTTGCGGTTGCACCGCTCCCGGCTGCTGGTGCTGCTCCAGCTGTTGACGAACGGTCCGGAGTGTCCACTTCGGCCGCACACCACGCGCGAAAGGTCAGCGGCGCGACCGGGCCGGTCCACCGTTCGGTCACGTGGGCAGGAGTTCGCGGGAGACCGGGTTGGTGCTGGTGACGGCGGAGGTCAGGCGCCCGTGTGGATGTAGGGCGCCCAGCGGGTCGGGTCGCGGGGGTCGGCGTCGCGCAGGGCCCGCACCGTCCGGTGCAGGGCGTGGGCGGTGTCGGTGAGGTTCAGGCCGGTGCCGTTGATCAGTGCCGTGTAGACGGAGGTCGCCACGTCCACGGCGGTGCGGTCGGTGACGGTCCAGAGGGTGGCGATGACGTGGCGGTAGCCGGCCAGTTGCAGTGCGGCGGCGAGGTGGATGGCCTCGTCGGGCAGGGTGGTGCCGCCGACGGCGGTGTGGCACGCGGACAGGTAGGCCAGTTCGGCGTGGGCCAGGTCCAGGTCGGCGACGTCGAGCACGGTGAGCGGTTCGTCCCACAGGTACAGCGCGCCGGTGGAGGGGTCGCGCACGTCCTGTCCGCCGTGGCAGGCGAAGTGCGCGTACGCGTGGGTCCGCAGGTCTTCGGTGACGACGGCGTGGGTGGCGGCTTCGCCGACGCGCAGGGTGTGCGACCCGGGCAGTGCGCGTGAGAGGAATTCGGCCTCCGCGCGTGCTCCGGGCAACGGGCTCAGCGTGCCGCCGCCGGGCGGTGGTTCGGGCAGGCTCACGGCGAGCAGTCGCCGGTCGGCGGTGGCGGGCGGGTCGGTCTTGCGTGCTCTGGCGAGCGCGCGCAGCGTCGGGGCGTAGGAGGAGACGACGCGGTCGAGCACGGTCCGGCCGGCCGGGGTGTCGGCCGGGTCGTGGTAGCCCGCGGCGTGCAGCGGCAGCAGGGTCAGCAGGCCGGTGGGGCACCACCACACCCGCTCGCCGCCCGCCAGGCCGAGGTGGTCGAGGACCGGTCCGGCCACGGTGTCCCACAGCCACTCCAGCGTCACGTGCAGGGTCTGCTTGGCGCTGGTGCGGGTGAGGTCGCCGGGCGCGGCCGGGCGGCCGAGCACGCGCAGCGCGCGCAGGTAGGCGGTCACCCGCCGGGTGGTCTCGGCCGCTGACAGGTCCGGCAGCGGGATGTGCTCGACCGGCCCGTCGCGGCGCACGACCAGCGCGTCGCACCGCACGTCGTAGACGTTGATCAGCACCACCGGCCCGTCGGGCAGGCCGTCGCGCAGGGCGGCCAGCGGCGGCACGCTCAGCAGGTGCTCCAACCCGGGCAACGCCCGCGCCCGGGCGAGCAGCCGGTCCCACTCCTCGGCCAGCCGGATCCGGCGGTCCTGCTCGTGCCGGGCGGCGTCGGCCGGGAGCACGGCGGGCACGGCGGGAACGGTGGGCAGGCCGGGTGAGAGGCCGGTCGGCGCCTCGACGTCGCCCGCGCCGGCCAGCTGGGCGGCCACGCTGCGCAGCCGGTCGTACAGGGCCGGGTCGCGCTCGCGCAGCTCCGACGTGTCGTCGCGGGTCTGCAACGCCTGGGACCACAGCACCGAGCGCCCCTGTTCGAGCAGCTCCACCGCGAGCTCGGGGTTTCCGCCCTCCAACGCCGCCGCCGCACCGGCGGAGGCGAAGCCGTCCCACTGGTCCAGTCGCCGTTCGCGGTCGCCGCGCGCGACACCGTGCCAGGCGAACCGGGGCAGCAGGGCCGCCGCCCTGCTGAACCCCTCGACCGCGGACGGCCAGTCCGCGCGCCGGGCCGACAGGAACGCCCACGTGGTGGCGGCGGATGCCCGCATCGCGGCCGTGGCGGACCGTGATCCGGCGGCGGTGCGGCAGGCCGCCACGGCGTCCTCGTAGTCGGCCGCCGCGCCGTGGCGGACGTGTCGCCGACGCAGCACCAGGCCCAGGTTCAGCCAGCCCAACGCCTGACGCGGGTCGTCGGCCGGGATGGTGTCGATCGCCCGGCGGCTCTGCTCGATGGCCTCCTCCGCGTCACCGTCCTGACCGCGGCGGTCGTACCTGGCTTGCAGCACCGACCCCAGGTTGAGCCGGTACACGGCGCCGTTGGCGTGCGCCGGGTCGGTGATCGCGACCGCGTCCCGCAGCAGCGCGACGGCATGGTCGAGGTCGTCGCCGCTCCGGTGCTCCTGGTACCGGCTGTAGCGCATCATGGCCAGGTTCGACAGGAGGTGCGCCCGGTGCGGGTGCCCCTGCGCGGCGCGCTCGACCGCCTCGCCCGCCGCCTCGATCGCGGCGTCGAGGTCGGGTGCGTGCTTGCGCTCGATGAAGCGGATGTGCAGGGCGACCGCGTGGTTGAGCAGGCAGGTGACGGCGGTCGCCTCGGACGCGTCGTCGATCGCGGACCGGGAGATGTCCACCGCCGCGTCGAGGTCCGCCGTGGAGCCGAGGTGCCTGGCCCTGGCGCACAGCGCGTTGCCGAGGTTGGTCCGCATGAGCGAGCGCATGGCGCCACCGCTGGTGTCCACCGCCGCGCGCATCACGTCGATCGCCTCGTGCAGGTCGGTGATCGCGCCCGTCCTCTCGTACCTGGCCCACAGCGCGGTGCCCAGCCCCATCAGCTGGTGCGGGGCGAGGACGTGCCCGCCGGGCAGCTCGGCGACGGCGTCCCGGCCAAGGTCGACCGCCGCGGTCAGGTCGGCGAGGGAACCGCTGTGCTGGCCGCGGACCAGCAGGCCGTTCGCCAGGGCGATCGCGGCCGACGCCCGCTCGGGCGGCTGCAACTCCGGCAGGGCCAGGGCGCGTTCGGCGGCGGTGACGGCCTCGTCCAGGTCGGCCGGGTCGGTGCGGCGGATGTACCGGGTGCGCAGCGAGTTCGCCAGCTCCGACAGGGCACCGGCACGGGCACCGTCGCCCGCGGTCGTGGTCTCGGCGGCACGGCGGTGCGCCTCGACGGCTTCGTCCAGGGCGGCGAGGTCGTCGGTCCGCTCGAACAGCTGGGCCAGGGACGTGCCGAGCAGGACGAGCAGCGTGGTGTGGTGCGCGTGGTCCGGCGCGGTGGTCCGCAGACCGGTCCTGGCGACCTCGATCGCCTCGGTGAGCTCGGCGGGGTCGCCGGTCTCGCTGAACCGCAGTTGCAACGCGCGGGCCAGGTGCAGGTGGACGGCGAGGTAACCGGGCGTGCCGGCGGGAAAGCCGGTGCCCGCCTCGCGCAGCAGCTCCACCGCCTCGTCCAGCGCCTCCGGGTTCCGCGACCACTGCGCGCGCATCATCAGCGCGAGCGCCAGCTGGGGGCGCAGCCCGTCGTGCGGCTTGCCGGGCGTGGCCTCGGCGAGGCCCTGGCGCAGCACGGCGATGGACTCGTCGATGTCGGCGAACTCGGAGTGGTGCAGGAAGCGCAGGGTCAGGGCGAGCCCGAGGTGCACCCGGCACTCGGCCAGCGCGGGGTGCGCGCCTCGGGCGCCCGCCACGGCGGTGCGCAGGACCGCGATCGCCCGGTCGAGGTCGGCGGGATCGCGGTGCAGCTCGTACCGGCCGGAGCGCAGGGCGGCGCACTTCGCGCTCAGGGCCAGGGTGGCGGCGTCCGCGGGCGGCAGTTCGGGGAGCAGCTGTTCGGCTTGCCGGATCGTGTCCTCGATCGCGTCGTCCAGGTCGGCGGACGTCCCCTGGTGCTGGACCCGCTGGTGCAGGACCAGGGCGAGGTTGTTCAGCAGGGGGCCGCGCCCGCTGCCCGTGGTGCCCGGCAACGCGGACCGCAGCACCGCGGTGGCGTCCGCCAGGTCCGCCGTGGACCCGGTGATCAGGTAGCGCTCGACCAGCAGCTCGCTCAGCGTGAGGACGGTGAACACGCCGGGGACGGGGTTCAAGGTCATCGCTTCGCGACAGGTCCCGATCGCCTCGGTGAGCCCTTCCGGGTCCCGTGCCGCGCGTGCCGCCCAGCCGACCGCGCCCGCCAACGCGTTCAGCACGTCGGCCCGGTACGGGTCGTCGGCCGGGGTGCCGTCGACGGCCGCGCGGGCGAGGCGGATGGCTTCGGCGAGGTCGTCGGGATCACCCGCGATGGTGAAGCGGAGCTGCCGCACGAGCGCGGCGGTGCGGCGGACCCGGGGCAGGTCGCGGTGACCGGCGGGCAGCAGCGCGGCGGCGCGGTCCGCCGCGTCCACCGCGCGGTCGAGGGCGGTCCGCTCCCCGGTGGTGTTGAACCTCGCGGTCCACGTGGAGGCGAGTTCGTGCAGGCAGCCGGCGCGGTCGGCGTCGTCGGTGACCAGCGGCGCGATCGCGCGCAGCACCGCGATCCGCTCGTCGAGGTCGGTGTGCCGCCCGGTGCGCTCGAACCGCTGCAGCAGCAGGTTCGCGTGGTTGCGCAGGTGCTGGGTGCGCAGCTCCTGGTCGGGGATGCCGGTCCGGACGGCTTCGCGAGCCGCTTCGACCGCCGCGTCCAGGTCGCGTTCCGAGCCGGAGAGCCGGAACCACTCCCGGGTGACCTCCGCCAGCTTGAGCCGGGCCGCCATGAGGACGTGGTGGTCCCCGTCCGCCACGGCCTCCCGCAGCAGCCCCATCGCCTCTTGGAGCGCGGCGGCGTCACCGCTCTCCCCGTACCGGGTGGTCAGCACGTCGGCCAGGGCGAACATCGCGCGGACGCGCTGGGCGGGCTCCGCGGCCTCGGCCGACAACGCCGCACGGGCCGCCCGTTCGGCCGCCGGGTGGTCGTCGCGCGCCGCCCGCCGGATGGCCACCAGCACGCCGTCCACCTCGTGCCGCAGCGGGTGACCCTCGGGCACGGCGGCGTCGGCGATGGCGGCGAGCCTGGTCGCCTCGGCCAGGTCGCCCTCGTCGGGTGTGCCGTAGGCGCGCCCGTGCAACAACCGCAACACCAGCCCGGTGATGAGCTTCAGCAGCGCCGTGACCCCGACGTCGTCGGACACCGTGCCGCCACCGGCGGACCACACCGCCGACATGTGCCGGACGCACTCCTCGATGTCGGCGACGTCGGCGTGCTCGCCGCCGCGGTAGAACCTGATCTTGAGGGCTTCGCTGAGGATCACCAGCGCGACGCGGCGGTCGGGATCTCCCTCGGCACACGCGGCCACGACGTCCCTGGCCACCGCCACGCACTCGTCCACCTCGTCGGACGGCGCGCCGCGCTCGCACCGGACCGCCAGTGCCGTGGCGAGCGCGAACAGGCACCTGAGGCGGTCGGTGTCGTCGGGTGGCAGCGCCTTCGCACCGCGCAGGAGTTCCGTGGCCTGGTCGAGGTCGGCTTCGCGCCCCAGCACCTGGAAGCGGGTGTGCAGAGCCAGGCCGAGGTTGAGCGCCGTCGCGGTGGCGAGGTGGTGGTCGGGGTGCTCCAGGGCGGCCCGGCCCGCCGCCGCGGCCTCGTCCAGGTCGGCCACCGCGCCGTAGCGCTCGTGCCGGGCGGCCAGCAGGACGAGCAGGTTGTACCGGTGCACGGTGAGGTCGTCGCCCTCGACCGTCCGGCACGCGGCACGGCACGCCTCCACCCCGAGGTCGATCAACTCCGGGTAGCCGGTCGTCATCGCACCCCGGGCGATCACGGTGGCGTAGTAGCCGCCGACCCCGTCGAGCGGCATCACGGGGACTTCGGGGTTCTCCGCACGCCACTCCAGCACCGGCGGGGGCACCGCCCGGGGTAACAGCGCGGCGATCGGGCCGTAGAGGCTCAGGCACACGTCGAGGTCGGGGCCGCCGATCTCCGGCCGCAGGGCGCCGTAGCGCAGCCAGTGCAGCGACGCCACGGTGGCCACGGCCTCGGGGTCCACGTCACCGGTGATGGCCGGCAGCACCAACCGGGCGGCCTGCGCCAGCGCGTCCGGGCCGAGCACGTCGGTGGCATCACCGACCTGCCCGCACCGCGCGATGCGGTCACTCAGGGGAATGGCGTCCCGCATGCCCACCGACCTCACGTGTTCACCCGCTACGGTTCGGACCGACACCCAGCGTGACACAAGGGGGATGGTGTGGCGGTGGAAATGGACGAGGGACAGGCGTTGGTGCTGTGGTGCCTGGTGCTGCCCGACCTGCGCCGGGCCGCGGCGGCCGGCCGCTGGTCCGACCGGCTGGAACGCACCGCCGCTCTGGTGCGGGACGGCGGGTCGGCGCTGGACGCGTGCCGCCGGTTCGACCTGATCCCCGGTGACGACGCGGACGGCGGGACCCGCGGCGTCGGCGAGCAGCCCGGCGTCGCCGGCGCCTACCCCGACCCGCGCGGCGCACGTCCGCCGGGCACCGGCCGCGGCGAGTACCGCTGCCCGCGCGGTGTCTGCGGGCGGTACGACCGCCGTGACGACGCAGGCCGCCCGCCCGTCTGCGCGCTGTTCGACGACGAGCCGATGCTGCCCACCGGGTCGCCGCGGTGAACCCGTTCCTGCAGTCGGTGGGCGGCAAGCTGGCCGAGCGGTGGGTCACCACGCTGGTGCTGCCCGGCGCGCTGTTCGTCGCCGCGGCCGTGTGCGCGGTCCGGCTCGGTCATCGCCACGCGCTGGACGTCGTCCGGTTCGGCGACGACGTCGTCGCGGCGTTCCCCCGGCTGCCGGTCGCGGTCGCCGCCATCGGCCTGGTGCTGGGCGCGACGGCCGCCAGTTTCGCCGCGCAGGCGCTCGGCGGGCTGGTGCAGTCGGTGTGGGTGAAGCCGTGGCGCGGACCGGCCGGTTGGCCGGCCCGGCCGGTGGTCGCGGTGCGGCGGTGGCGGTTCGACCGGGCCGCGGCCAGGGCCGGGATCGACCCGGTGCCCGCCTACCGGCCGCAACGGGCCACGTGGATCGGCGAGCGGTTCCGGTTGCTCGACTCGCGGGTCGCGGCGCAGTACCAAGGCCTTCGGCTGGGCCCGCTGTGGCCGCGGCTGTGGCTGCTGGTGCCCGAACCGGCGCGGCTGCCGGTGCAGGCGGCCGAGACCAGGTTCGGCTCGGCCACCACGCTCGTCGGCTGGGGTCTGCTCTACGCGTCGCTCGGCTGGCGCTGGTACCCGGCCGCCGTGGTCGGCCTCGGCGTGGCGGTGGTGGGCTGGCGCCGGGCCAGGGTGGCGGCCACGGCGCTGACCGACCTGATCGAGGCAACCGTCGACACCCACTTGGACGTGCTCACCACGTCACTGGGCCACCCGCTGCCGCCGACCGGCCTGACCCGCGACCTGGCCGCCCGCATCAACGACCGGTTCACCAAGGGCGGGTAACCACCCACCCCACCGCCCGCCCCCGGCAATCGGCACCCACCGCCCGGCCCTCTCCGCCCGCCCCTCGCCGCCCCTTGCCGCCCGCTTGCCAACCGCCCTCGCCGTAGCCGCCCACCGCTCGCCCCACCACCGGCCGCCCCGGCCGCCCGCCCCACACGCCGCACTTGCCAGGCCGCCCTCACCCCGCACGCCTCGCCAGCCGCCCTCGCCCGCACACCTCGCTCGCCGCACCACCCGCCCCTCGGCCCCCGCCCCTTGCCGCTCGGCCCCAGGTTCTGGGCGGCCTGCCGGTGAGCTCGGTGTCGGCTCGTCGGGCGCGTCGGCGGCCGATTGGTAGCCTCAGGACCCGTCCACCCACCCGTTGTTGGAGACCGTGAAACCGATGCTTGACCGCGCCGTGATCGACGCCCTGTTCCCCGCCGACCTGCCGGAGCCGGCGCACTGGGAACAGCGCTACCCGGCCCGGCAGCTGCCCGAGGGTGCCGAGGTCACCCGGTTCGGTCCCTCGCCGACGGGCTTCGTGCACATCGGCGGCGTGTACGCGGCGATGATCGACCGCGACGTGGCCCACCGCACGGGCGGCACCTACGTGCTGCGGGTCGAGGACACCGACCAGGCACGTGAGGTCGAGGGGGCGGCGGCGCAGTTCAACAACGCGTTCGCCTACTTCGGCCTGCCCGCCGACGAGCACGACGAGGTGGGCGACTACGGCCCCTACTACCAGTCGCGGCGCGAGGCGATCTACCTGACCTACGTCCGCGAGCTGCTGCGCGAGGGCAAGGCGTACCTGTGCTTCGCCACCCCCGAGGAACTGGCCGACATCCGCGCCCGCCAGGACGCCACGAAGATGCCGCCCGGGTACTACGCGGGCTGGGCGCTGTGGCGTGACCGCGACCCCGCCGACGTCCAGGCCAAGTTGGACGAGGGCGCGCCGTACGTGGTCCGGTTCCGGTCGCCGGGCGTCGAGGCCAGGGCGAAGTTCACCGACGTGATCCGGGGCGAGCTGGAGCACGAGGACAACCGCAACGACGTGGTGATCCTCAAGTCCTCGGCCAACGACGTCCGGCTGCCCACCTACCACTTCGCGCACGCCGTGGACGACCACCTGATGCGCACCACGCTGGTGATCCGGGCCGAGGAGTGGATCTCCTCGGTGCCGCTGCACCTGCAGCTGTTCGCCGCGCTCGGCTTCACCGCACCCCGTTACGCCCACATCGCGCCGCTGATGAAGCAGATCCCCGGCGGCAAGCGGAAGCTGTCCAAGCGCAAGGACCCCGAGGCGTCGGTCGACTTCTACATCGAGCAGGGCTTCCCGGCCGAGGCGGTGCTGTACTACCTGCGCGGGCTGGCGAACGGCCGGCTGGCCGACACCCCGCTGGCCGAGGCGCTGGAGGCGCCGATCCGGCTGTCGGAGTGCGGTGTCGCCGGTCCGCTGGTCGACCTGGTGAAGCTGGAGGACATCTCCGCCGACCACATCTCCACGCTGTCCGGTGAACAGATCCTCATCGCGGTGCGCGCGTGGGCCGTCGACCACGACCCCGAGCTGGTGCCGGTCCTCGACACCCGCCGTGACCTCGCGCTGGCCGCGCTGGCCGTGGAACGGGGCGCCGACGTGCCCAACCCGCGCAAGGACCTGCGCAAGTGGTCCGGGTTCCGGGAGGCCTACGGGTTCTTCTTCCCCGAGCTGTTCACGCCGCCTGCCGTGACGGGCGAGCAGTTCGCCGGGCTGGGCGTGGCGCCGGAGCTGGTGCGCGCGTTCGCGGCCGACTTCGCGGAGGACTACCGGCCGCTGGCCGACTCCGGCGAGTGGTTCGACCAGATCCGCGACCTGGCCGCCAAGCACGGGTTCGCGCCCAAGCCCAAGGACCTCAAGCAGAACCCGGACGCCTACCCCGCCGGTGGGTCGATCCGCGAGGCGTCGCAGATCATCCGGCTGGCGCTGACCGGCTCCACCCGCAGCCCCGACCTGCACGCCGTCGCCACCACGCTGGGTGTGGACGAGGTGCTGCGCAGGGTGCGCGCCGTCGCGGGCTGAGCCATCCCGGTCGGGTGATCACCGAGGTGGTCACCCGACCGGGATGATCGCTTTCACCTGGAACGCCCCGTTGGGCCCGACCTCGATGACGGGCAGTCGGCGGCCGACCGCGTTGCCGGTGGTGGCATCGATGGTGAACGCACCGCCCGCGCCCCGGACCTGGTTGCGCTCGCGGTCGGAGCGCTCCAGCTCGGCGCGCACGGCCTGGCGGGTGGGCAGCTCGCCCGGCGGCAGCCCGTTGGCGGAGCGGCTGACGGCGTCGGACGCGGCCAGCAGGGCGTCGTGCATCATCACGCCCCACCCGTCGGCCAGGTCGGCGGTGTCGAACCCGAGCCGCTGGAACTCCTCGGTCAACGCGGCGAACTCGGTGATCTCCATCTCGCGGGCCGCGTCGGGGTCGACGTGCGGGGTGTAGACGATCGTCAGGTTCGGCTGGTCGTCCCGGGGCCGCAGGTCGGGCCTGGTGCGCAGCATCGAGGCGTCCGAACCGGTGACCAGGGTGATGTTCCGGTCACGCGCGCAGCCGCGGTCGCGCAGGTTGGTGATCAGGTCGTCCAGCAGCACGGCACGCCCCGCGTACAGCAGGGTGTCCGGGGCCCCGGTGACGCACAGGTCCCGCAGGATCTCCCGGAACTGGGTGGCCAGCGACGCCTCGGTGTCGAACCGGCTCTCCATCACGATCGACAGCGCACCGCCCGCCGCGGCGTTCGTGAACTCGTCGTACAGCGTCGAGGTGTACAGGTCGTCCTCGTTGACGTCGTAGACCAGCATCGCCGGGGTCACGCCCTGGTCGGCCAGGTAGGACGCCAGCACCCCGATCTGGTTGCCGGTCGTGGAGCTGACCCGGGTGAACCCCTTGAGGTAACGGGCGGGCTCGCCGTCGCGCGCGGGTTGTTCGAGGTGGAAGTCGGTGGCGGTGACGACGGAGGCGACCATCGGCAGGTCGGCGGCCGAGAGCGCGCGGGCGGTGTGCTGGGTGTTGGTGGT
Organism: Saccharothrix sp. CB00851; assembly: GCF_001905065.1. Classification (NCBI taxonomy): domain Bacteria; kingdom Bacillati; phylum Actinomycetota; class Actinomycetes; order Pseudonocardiales; family Pseudonocardiaceae; genus Saccharothrix; species Saccharothrix sp. CB00851. The sequence continues at coordinate 121,379 of NZ_LWLC01000056.1, read as the reverse complement.
GCTCTGACCGACGCCGACCACGCCGACCAGCCGCTGCTCGTCGGCGAGGTCCACGAGCTGGTCGACCACCCGCCGCCACTCCTGCTGCGTGCTGCCGGGGTTGGCCAGCAGCAGCCGCACCTTCGGCTCGCGCTTGCCCTCGTTCGCGGCGAGCTGGGCCACGTGGGCGCCTTCCAGCTGGGCCCGGACGCGCTGCCAGGTCACGCTGCCCACGTCGGTGGGCAGCAGCGGGGTGAGCACGGCGATCGTGACGTGCGGCTGTCCCTCGACCTTCAGGTTCTCGTCCAGGATGCGCCGCTGCACGTCGGCGAGCTGGTCGTTGAACACGTAGGAGCCGTCGGTGACGCCGACGCACTCGCCGCCGTGCTCGTACACGCCCTCGCCGCACCGGGTGAACAGCGTGACGCCGACGACGGTCGCCGAGCCCAGCACGAGCGCCACCACCACACCCAGCGCGGCCAGCCTGCGGCGTTTGCGGCGCACCGCCCGCTTCGGGGTGGGTGGCTCGAAGCCCCGCGGTTTCGGCGGGCCGCTCAACACCTGCCGCCGGGCGGCACGGCCCCGCGTAGGCGTGCCGCCTTCCTCTGCCCTGGCTTCCAGTTTCGCGGCGGCCCGGAGGAAGTCGTTGCGGGCCACGCCGGGTTGCTGGGCGAGGGTCTTGAGGTCCCACGCCGCGCTGGCGTAGAGGTCCGCGCGGTCGGCGGTGGACAGCGGGTCGGTGGCCAGCCACAGCGCCGCGACGACGCGGGCGAGCGTGCGGCCCGGTTCCTCGGTGGTGGTGTGGCCGATGGCGGGGAGCACCCGTCCGGGGTCGGACTCGTCGGTGTCGAGGTCGTTGGGCGCGGCGGTGATGGCGTCCAGTTCGGCGAACCACGCCCGCGTGTCGGACAGCAGCGATTCCAGTCGACGCACGACCGCGTCCACGTCCCGCAGTGCCAGCGCGTGGTAGTGCCGGTCCGCCTCACGGCCGTGGTCGCGCAACCACGTGTGCACGGCCGTCCACCGCTCGGGCGTGGCGGCCAGGCGGCGCAGCAGCAGGTGCCGCAGGGCGGGCAGCATGACGGCCCGACCCGTCTCCTGGTCGCGGACCTGCAGCACGACCGGCACGAGTCCCGCTCCCCCGCGCGGCGCGGGCACCAGGCCGCTGCGCGCGAGTTCGTCGGCCTGCTCGACGTCCCGTGCCGCGGAGCACGCCTCCAGCGCCTCCAGGGTCGCCTCGTCCGGTGCGCCGAGCAGCTCGCGCAGCAGGCGTTCCTCGACGGTGACGGGGTCTTTGTCGACCGGGCCGCGCCACCGCGACGAGAGCAGTCGCTGCACCGACGTGGGTGCGCCGGTGTTGTCGCCGATGGCCTTGACGATCACGGCGGTCGCCGCCGGGTGGCCGGCGGTGAACCGGTAGACCTCGCCGGCCACGGCACGGCGCGCGCTGAGCCGGGGCCCCGCGACGTCGGCGACCATGTCCTTGACCTCGTCGGGCGTCAGGTCCCGCAACGCCACCGGGTAGGAGTCGCTCTCGTAGTCGCCCTGCCGCCGTTCGAGGTAGTCGTCGTAGCCGGCTTCCGCGGCGTACGGGATCTCCTGGTCCGCGGCGAGCTGCCGGGCCACCCCGCCCGCGCTGGTGGCGACCACGGTCAACGGGTCGTCCTCGCCGCGGCGGGCGTCGGCCAGCGCCCGGTACAGCAGCCTGCCCGGCTTGGAGTCGATGTCGTCGAGCAGCAGCACGCAGTTCAACGACCACGTGCGCGCTCCGCGCCCGGTGGCGAACGCGGCCCGCAGGTCGGCCAGGAACGCCGCCCACAGCAGCTCGGTGGCCTCCTTGCGGTCGGCTTCGCTCGCGTCGTCACGGGTGAGCAGGTTGAGCCGCACCAGCTCGTCGTAGGCCTGGTTGCCCGAGCCGTACCACTCCAGGCCCTCACCCAGCACGACGCGGCGTCCCCACCGCCGGGACACCAGGCCGTCCAGCAGGAGGTTCGGCGCGAAGCGGGCGGCCGTGGTCACGCCGGGCACACCGCCCACCACCGGCACCGCGCCGACCACGTCCTCCGCCAGGGTGTCGAGGAACGTGCGGAGCTGGTCGACGCGGCGGGCGTTCTCCAGCTCCTGCCGGATCCGCAGTCGTGCGGCCTGGCCCGGTGTGTCGATCTGGGCGGCGATGGCGACCTGGGCGGTGACGAACCGCGGGAACGGGATGGAGCGGTAGCCGGCGGCGTTGCGGTTGAGGTCGAACGCCAGCAGCGACAGCACCTCCCACGCCGTGGTGGCCTTCAACTCGCCGCAGTCGATGCGCGCGTACGGCAGGTTGCCGCGCAGGCCCTGCTCCAAAGAGTCCAGCAACGCGGTCTTCCCGCAGCCCTTGGGCCCGGTGAAGACCAGCACCGGCGCACGGCGGGTGACCGGGTAACCGTTCGGCTCGGGCCGGGTGGCGAACTCGCGGACCAGCGCGATGGCCTCTTCCCGGCCGTGCAACCTTAACGCGTCTTCAGGCATCCGAACCCCCACGAGCGAGCGGCAACCGCCATGATCACCCAGGTTCGGCGCGTTGTCACGGCATTGAGCGGGGAACGCCGGCACGGTCGCGCCGGCGTTCCCCCTCGGGTCAGACCCGGGTGAGTTGGAATTGCTGGTTCTGCCCACCGTTGCACGGGTACTGCTTGAACTGCAGGTTCTCCTGTGAGCCGCTGGGCAGGTCGAGGCACTTGCCCGAGTGCCGGGCCACCAGCCTGGAGTAGCCGGACCCGGCGTCGACCAGCGACCACTGCTGGTTCTGCCCGGAGTTGCAGCTCCACTGCACCACGGCCGCGCCGTCGGCGGTGCTGTTGTCGCTGACGTCGAGGCACTTGCCGGAGTGCCTGGCGATCAGCTGGTAGTAGTTCCCGCCCGCGGATTGCAGGCGGACCTGCTGGTTGCTGCCGCTGCCGCACGGGTACTGCATGAGCGCCGCGCCGTCGGCACCGCTGGCGTTGGCGACGTCGAGGCACTTGCCGGAGTGCCGCACGGTGATCCGGTTGTACGTCAGGGCCACGGTGTTGATCGTGCCGGTCGCCGTGTCGATGACGATCCGGCCAGCGTTCGGCAGGTTCATGGTGGTGTTGTCGGAGAACGTGATCGGCAGCCAGACGTAGCCCGAGTCGTTGACCGGCCCGCCCCAGGCACCCGCCCAGCGGTCGCCCAGGTAGAGGTAGGACGTCGTCTGGGTGCCCTGGATCGGCAGCACGTAGGCCGGTTGCGACCGGTAGGTGGTGGAGTCGCCGACGTTGCGCATCGCGCTCCACGGGCCGGACATGCTGGTGGCGGTGGCGTACTTGGCCTGGTTCGGCGACCAGCCCGTGGCGCCCGAGGTGAGCACGAAGTAGACGCCGTTGCGCTTGAACACCGCCGGTGCCTCGCGGTGCCCGCCCGGCCACGGGTTACCGACCAGCTGGGCGATGCCGCGGTAGTCGGCGTTGAGGCGGTAGATGTGCAGGTCGTAGTTCTCCCGCGCGGCGGAGATCATGTACGCGGTGCCGTCGTCGTCCTTGTACAGCGTGATGTCGCGTGACATGTGGTTGAGCGGCCGGAAACTACCCTGGTAGGTGTAGTTGCCGTCCACTGTGGACGAGTAGGCGACCGCCGCGCGCGCTTCGCCGTAGTGCTGGCCGTTCTCCCAGTGCATCCACATGACGTACTGGCCGGTGGACGCGTTGTAGATGACCTTCGGGCGTTCCACCCAGGACGTCCGCAGCTCCGCGTGGCTGTTCTGGGTGAGGACGTTGTTGCGGAACTCCCAGGTCTTCAGGTCGGTCGACCGGTAGACCGACACGGCGCGGAACAGGTTGTCCGGGTGCCGGTTCTCGCCGAACCAGTAGTAGTAGCTCCCGACCTTGATCACGCCACCGCCGTGCGCCTGGACGAGGTTACCGCTGGTGTCGGTGAACTGCACGCCCACGTCCACGGTGACCGGCGCGGCCTGTGCCGTGCCGCCGGGGACGAGCACGGCGGCCAGGCCGACGACGGCGGCGGTCACCGCCGCACGCCACCGCCTCGGAGACAAGCGGGACATCTGGACTCCTTTGTCCGGCCCACAACGGGGAACGAACCAGCGACCGGCGTGGGCCCGATCGGCGCGCTGGCACATCCGGGTGGTGCACCCGGCCGCGGCGGTCGGCCGGCTCGACGACCGCAGGAGATGTTTGCGCAAACATCAACGCGGTCGAGCCAGTGTGGGAGCTGGCTCGTGCGGGTGTCAAGAGGACGTCGACCGACTGACCTCGGGACGCTCCAACCGCAGCGAGCGCACTTCGGGCAGGAGCAGGATCAGCGCGCTGCTGAGCACCTGCCACCCGGCGGCGACCACGAGCACCGTGCCGATGCCGACCGCCTCGGACACCGGCCCGGCCAGCGCCAGCCCGATCGGGCCGAGGGCGTACGCGCCGAGCAGCTCGTAGGCGGCGACCCGGGACAGCGCACCGCGTGGCACCAAGGTCTGCTCGGTGGTGCGCCACAGCGCGTTGAACGTGCTGAGGCTGAACCCCACGGCGAACGCGGCCACCATGATCAGCGGCAGCGGCGCGCGGGCGGCCAGCAGCACCAGCACGCCAACCCAGGCCAGGTGGACCACCGCGATCACCACCAGCGTGCGGCGGACGTGCAGCCGCAACAGCACCACACCGGCGAGGACGGCACCGGCGCCCTGGGCGGCGGCGATCGACCCCCACGCCCACGCACCGCCCAGGTCGTTGCGCGCGACCACCGGCGCCAGCACCAGGTACGGCGAGATCACCACCAGGTTCCACAGGCCGAGTTGCAGCACGCCCGCCCACAGCCAGCGGCGGGTGCGGATCTCCGCCCAGCCCGCGCGCAGGTCGGCGAGCAGCCGGGTGCGCGGCACGCCCGTGCGCGGCGGCACCCGCACACCGGCCAGGAACACCGCGCTGAGCAGGTAGCTCGCGCCGTCGACCACCAGCACGACCCCCGAGCCGCCCAGCGCCACCAGCACGCCCGCCACCGCCGGTCCGGCCACGTCCGGGATCGATTTCGCCAGCCCCAGCACCGAGTTCGCCCGCTGGAGCCGGTCCTCGGGCACCAGCTCGGCCGGCATCGCGGCCAAGGCGGGCTGGTAGAACGCCGCCGCACCGCCCCGCACGGCCGCCAGCAGCATCATCGACCACAGCTGCGCGGTGCCGGTGAGCACCAGCGCCGCGAACACCAACTGCGCGGCGGCGCACCCGAGGTCCGCGCCCACCATCACCAGCCGGCGCGGCACCCGGTCGGCCAGCACACCGCCCGCGACCAGGAACACCAGCGTCGACACCACGCCCGACGCGAGCACCAGGCCCAGGTCGCCCGCCGACGCCCCGGTGTCCAGCACCGCGAACGTCATGGCGACCGGTGCCATCGACGACCCGACCACCGACGTGGCGTAACCGAGGAAGAACCGCCGGAAGTTCCGGTCCGCCAAGAGCCCACCCGCATCCCCCACGCACCCCAACATACGCACGCGGACCGATCAGGAATCGAGAAGCACCGGTCGTGGGCCCGCACCTAGCGTTACGGCCATGGCAATCATCGAATCCGTCACCCTGGACGTGGCCGACACCGCGGCCGCCAATCGCTTCTACACCGCCGCCTTCGACCTCGACGGCCAGGTCGGCTTCCGCACCTCGGACGCGCCCTCGACCGGCTTCCGCGGCTACACGTTGTCGCTCACCGTGGCGCAGCCCGCCACCGTCGACAGCTTCGTCGCCTCCGCCCTCGACGCCGGCGCCACGGTGCTCAAGCCCGCCGCCAAGTCGCTCTGGGGCTACGGCGGCGCGGTGCAGGCGCCGGACGGTGCCATCTGGACCATCGCGACCTCGGCCAAGAAGGACACCGGGCCCGCCACCCGCGAGATCGACGGCATCGTGCTCCTGCTGGGCGTCGCGGACGTCGCCGCGAGCAAGAAGTTCTACGTCGAGCAGGGCCTGGTGGTGGGCAAGAGCTTCGCCCGCATGTACGTCGAGTTCGACGCCGGCACGGGTCCGGTCAAGCTCGGCCTGTACCGGCGCCGCGCCCTGGCCAAGAACGCCGGCGTCCCGCCCGAGGGCACCGGGTCGCACCGGATCACCATCCGCGGTGACGCCGGCGCGTTCACCGACCCGGACGGCTTCGCGTGGGAGGCGGTGCGGTCGGAACTCACCGCGAAGTGAGACCGTCGGCGGCGCCCGGGGGTCGCCGTCAACGCTCGTAGAGAACCTGACCACGGGCGTCGAGCGCCTGGTAGACGAGCAGATAGCGCAGCGGCCCGTGCTCGCGCACGCCGCTCAGATCTGCCAGGAAGCAGCCGTTGCCGACCTGCGCGGTCACGGTTTGCCCGGACCCCGTCCGGACGTTCACCCTGGCGACGTCGGCGCGCACCACCCCGGAGGCGAACCAGTCCCCGCTCGACGGTTCGCCCACGGTGCTCGACGGGCTCAACGCCGCGTCGCCGAAGACTTCGTGGTGCGCCGAGGTGATGGAGTTGCCGTCGATGGTGCACGTCAGGGCGACCGATGCCGAACGCGCCACGACGGCGATCTCCCGTCCGCGCACCCGGCTCGGGCCGGCGGTGAACGGTGCGGAGGACGTCACCCCGGTCGAGCGCATCGACTCGACGCAACGCTGGAGGGCCTCGGCGGCGCTCGGCGGCAGCTGGTCGGGCGCGTGGCGGGGCACACCGGCCACCACCGCGGGTACTTGCGCCACCGCCCACACCGCCCCGAGCAGCACCACCGCCGCCGCAAGCACGATCCGCAGCATCGCCCACCCCCGCGCACATTGTGCGCGACCGCGTCGCCTTCCCGGGGCGGATCGCGTCATCCGGTGTCCGACGAGCTACGGGCCCTACCCTGCGCTCCAGGCCTTGATGTTAACGCACACATAACCCATACTCGCTGCAAACGTGCACTCCGGAGTCGCCCAGCAGGCCAGGTGTTAACGCTCACGAAGCCCCGACCACCGAAGATCGGAGCTCCTCGATGCCACGACGGACCGGCACGCTCGCGCTCGCGCTGCTCGTCATCGCCTCGACCCTCGCCCTGCCGGTGCCGTCGGCGGCAGCCGCCACGATGCCGACCGGGGCGAGGTCGCTGGAATCGGTCAATGTCCCCGGCCGGTTCGTCCGGCACGCGGACTACCTGGGCCGACTCGACCCCGTGACGTCCGGCAGCACGGCGCAGACCAAGCGGGACGCCACCTTCACCGTCGTCAACGGCTTGGCCTCGCCGTCGTGCTACTCCTTCCAGGCGACCAACGGGATGTTCCTGCGCCACCGGGACTACCGGGTGCGCCTGGAGGCCAACACCGGTGACGCGACGTTCCGCGCCGACGCGACGTTCTGCGCCGTCACCGGCTCGGTCACGGGCTCGGTGTCGCTGGCCTCGTTCAACTTCCCGGACCGGCGGCTGCGGCACCGCGACTACCAGCTGTGGATCGACCCCTACCAGGACACGGCGCAGTTCCGCGCGGACAGCTCGTTCCGCCTCACCGCACCGTGGACGCCGAAGACCGCCAAGGGGCCGGTGATCCCGGGGCTGTTCGCCGACCCGCACATCACCAACTTCAACGGCCGCTACTACCTCTACCCCACCACCGATGGGTACGCGAGCTGGGCGTCGCCGTACTACAAGGCGTTCTCCTCGACCGACCTGGTGAACTGGACCGACCACGGCGTAATCCTGGACCACGGGCCGGACGTCTCGTGGGCGGACAACTCGGCGTGGGCACCGGCCGTGGTCGCCAAGAACGGCCGCTACTACCTGTACTTCAGCGGTGGCGCGGCGTCCGGTGACACGGCCAAGCACCTGGGCGTGGCGGTGTCCGACTCGCCGACCGGGCCGTTCCGCGACGTCCTCGGCAGGCCGTTGATCCGGGCGGGCACCTACTCGGGGCAGGCCATCGACCCCATGGTGTTCACCGACGACGACGGCCGGTCCTACCTGTACTGGGGCAACGGCACCGCGTACGTCGTCCCGCTCAACGCCGACATGACGTCGTTCGACCCCGCCAAGGTCCGCGACATCACCCCCGTCGGCTACCGCGAGGCGTCGTTCGTGTTCAAGCGCAACGGCACCTACTACTTCATGTGGTCGGAGAACGACACGCGTGACGAGGACTACCGGGTCGCCTACGCCACCGGTCCCTCGCCGCTCGGCCCGTGGACCAAGCGCGGTGTGGTGCTGCAGAAGCGGCTGGACCTGGGGATCAAGGGGCCGGGTCACCACTCGGTGGTCAAGGCGCCCACCAGCGACACCTGGCACGTCGCCTACCACCGCTTCGCCGTGCCGGCGGGCAACGGCACCAACCGGGAGGTGACCGTCGACCGCCTGACCTTCAACCCCGACGGCACCATCGCCCCGATCGTCCCCACCCTGTGATCAAGGGAGATCACCCGTGTCACGAGCACTGACGAGGATCGGCGCGCTGGTCACCGCCGTGGTCCTGATGTTCACGTCGTGGTCGGCGGTGACCGAACGGCGGGCCGAGGCGCTCGACCCGTTCACCGGCTACCTGATGGCCCACTTCACCGGCGAGCACGCCAACGGCGAGCAGATCTACCTCGCGCACAGCCGCGACGGCCTGCGCTGGACGGACCTGAACAACGGCGCACCCGTGCTGCTGTCCACCGTGGGCACGCGCGGTGTGCGCGATCCCGCGCTGGTCCGCTCCCCCGCGGGCGACCGCTACTGGATCATCGCCACCGACCTGCGCATCGGGTCCGGCACGTCGTGGTCCGACGCGGCCAACAACGGCAGCAAGTCGCTGGTCGTCTGGGAGTCCACCGACCTGGTCACCTGGTCGGCGCCGCGCCTGCTCAACGTCGCGGGCGCGATCTCGGGCGCGGGCAACGCCTGGGCGCCGGAGGCGATCTACGACCCGTCGTCCGGGGACTACGTCGTCTACTGGGCGACGAACGCGACGCTGAACGGCGTGAAGAAGCACCGGATCTACTACGTGCGCACGCGTGACTTCCGCTCGGTCAGCTCGCCGGTGCTCTACATCGACCGCGGCCAGGGTCAGGGCATCATCGACACCCAGATCATCGAGTCGCCGAGCGGTGTGGGCGGCTACCGCTACTTCCGCGCCTCCGCCGACGGCCACATCACCGTCGAGGGCAGCAACTCGATCCTCGGCTCCTGGACCACCATCGGCAACCTGTCGCACATGGGCATCTCCAACGGCACCGGCGGCGGCAACGTGGTCGAGGGTCCGATGTGGATGCAGTTCAACGGCCGCACCGAGTGGGCGCTGTGGCTGGACCAGTACGCCACCGGCCGCGGGTACATGCCGATCACGTCGACCAACCTCGGCAGCACCCGCAACTTCACCACCCGCACCGACTACTCGCTGGGCAGCACCCGCAAGCGGCACGGCTCGATCCTCAACCTGACCGCCGCCGAGGAGAGCCGGGTGCTGGCCAAGTGGGGCACCTCCGCCCCGGTCAACCGCATCCAGTCCTACAACTTCCAGGACCGGTACGTCCGCCACGCCGACTTCGACGTGCGCATCGACCCGAACGTCAGTCCCGCGCAGGACGCGCAGTTCCGCGTCATGCCCGGTCTCGCGGGCACCGGCACCGTGTCGTTCCAGTCGGTCAACTACCCCGGTTACTACCTGCGCCACAGCAACTACGACTTCGTGCTCGCCGCCGACGACGGAACCGCCACGTTCCGGGCCGACGCGACGTTCCGCCAGGTCGCCGGCCTGGCCAACTCGGCCTGGTCGTCGTTCCAGTCCTACAACTTCCCCGACCGGTACCTCCGGCACTACGCCTACCAGCTCCGGCTCGACCCGATCACCGACGCGACGGGCCGCGCGGACGCCACGTTCCGGCTGACCGGCTGACCGGCAGGGGGGTGGGCGCTCGGGCGCGGGCGCCCACCCCCCGTCAGCTCACCAGTAGCTGCGCCAGTCGGCGCGCAGCCGGCGGCTCAGGGCTTCCAGGTAGAAGTAGTCGCCCCACAGGTTCCCCTCGTCCACGCCGACGTTCTTGGGCATGTCGTAGACGCCGTGCCGGAGCAGCGAGGTGGACGTGGTGTCGTGCGCGGTGGAGTACGCGGTGGCCAGGCTGGTCAGGATGGCGTCGGCTTCGGTGCGGTAGCGCAGGGCGGTGTCCGGGTCGTCCACGTGGTCGGCGATCTCGTACAGGCCGCACACGGCGATGGCGGCGGCCGAGGAGTCGCGTTCCTGCCCGCTGCCGTCGGTGAACACGAGGTCCCAGTAGGCGACCCGGTCGGCCGGCAGGCGGGTGAGGAAGTAGTCGGCGCAGCGGCGGGCCGCGTCGAGGAACGACGGCTCGCGCACGTGCCGGTAGCCCAGGGCGAAGCCGTACATGCCCCACGCCTGCCCGCGTGCCCAGCAGGAGCCGTCCTGGTGGCCCTGCTCGGTCGCGCCGCGCAGCGGTTCGCCGGTGTCGACGTCCCAGTAGAAGGTGTGGAACGTGGTGCCGTCCGGGCGGAGGATGTGCCGCCGCAGCTGCTCGGTGTGGCGGATGGCGGCGTCGCGGAACGCCCGCGCACCGGTCGTCCCGGCCGCCCAGTACAGCAGCGGCAGGTTCATCAGGCTGTCGATGATCGTGCGGCCGCGCTGGAGCGGGTCGGTCAGGTCGCCCCAGGCCTGCAGGATGCCCGCCGGTTCCAGGAACCGGACCATCAGGTGGTCGGCGGCGGCCAGCGCGGCGTCACGGGCCCGCTCGTCGCCGACCAGCCGCCACGGCGTCACGCAGGACAGGGTGTAGAGGAAACCGAGGTCGTGGGTGTCCAGGTCGATGCCGCGGGTGACGCGGTCGGCGAAGCTGTCGACCTGGTGGCGCGCGGCGCGCAGCACGGCGTCGTCGCCGGTGCCCTCCCAGACCAGCCACAGCATCCCCGGCCAGAAGCCGGTGGTCCAGCCGACGTTGGCGCCTTCCGGCTGCCCGTCACGGGCACTGCGCGGCCGGTAGGCACCACCGGTGGTGGTGTCGTCCGGGTACCAGGCGGTGAAGTCGGCGATGTTGCCGCGAACGGTCGCCACGGCGGCGTCCCAGGCCACGGCCAGGTGGTCGGTGGTCGGTGCGGCGCGGTCTGCTTCCGCGGACATGGTTCTCCCTCAGAACGGGTGACGGAACGGCGATCTCGGCTCACCGCGCCGCGAGCTCGGGCTCCTCGACGGCGCGGACTCCTCGCAAGGTCGCGCGGTTGCCCACCCACACGACGTACAGGACCGGGCCGGTGAGCAGCCCGAGCGCGGGCACGGGCATCGCGCCCACCGCCGCGGCGAACACCCACAGCGCCGCGAGCGACACCACGCTGAAGTGGACGCGGCGCAGCGCCAGGAACAGGCAGGCCCGGGCCAGCCGCCGAACGGGCACGTCCGGCCGTTCGACCACGGCCGTCAGCGTCACCAGCGCGGTCACGACGGTGAGCAGGGCGAGGACGGCCAGCACCGGGATGGCGACCGCCCCGACCGGGCTCCCCCAGGCCGCGCGGACGTCGACGACCAGCACGACCAGCACGCCCGACGCCGCACCGGCGACCACCGCCGCCCGGCGACCGTGCGACCACCACCCCCGCGCGAACCCCCGCACGACGTCGGACGTCCCGGAGCCGAACACGGCGTGGGCGGCGGCGACGGCAGGCCCCAGGAACGGCGCGGTCAGCACGAGCAACGGCCAGGAGGAGACGACCGGGGTGAACAGCAGCACGGCCAGGAACGGCGCGCTCGCGGCCACCACGAGCACGCTGGTGGCCAGCAGGGCGTAGGCGGTGGCGAAAACCTTGTTGTAGAGCTCGTACTTCACCTCGGTCAGCCCTTCATCCCGCTGGTGGCGATGCCCTGGACGAAGTACTTCTGCCCGAGCAGGAACACCACCGCGATGGGCAGCACGGACAGCACCGAGCCGGTCATGATCAGGGCGTGCTCGGCGTTGTACTCGCTGACGAACGACTTGAGCCCGAGCTGGATGGTCCACAGGTCGGGGTCGCGCAGGTAGATCAGCGGACCGAGGTAGTCGTTCCAGGTGGTGACGAAGGTGAGCAGCGCCAGGCTGGCCAGGGCGGGCACGGACAGCGGCAGCATGATGCGGAAGTAGATGCCGTACTCGCTCAGGCCGTCGACCCGGGCGGCCTCGCACAGCTCGTCCGGGATGGTGGCGTAGTACTGGCGCATCAGGAACACGCCGAAGGCGCCGAACGCCTGCAGCGCGATGATGGCCCACGGCGTGTTGGTCAGACCGGCCTCGGACATCATGATGAACTGCGGGATCATGTAGGCCTGCCACGGCACGGCGATCGTGCCGATGTAGAGCAGGAAGAGCAGGTTGCGGCCGGGGAAGCGGGTCTTGGCGAACCCGTAGGCGGCGAAGCTGCCGGTGAACAGCTGCAGCACGGTGACGACCACCGACAGGAAGACGGTGTTCTTCAGCCACGTCAGCATGTCCGAGATGCGCCAGATCTCGGCGTAGTTGCCCCACTGCGGCGAGTCGGGGAACCAGGTCACCGGGATCGAGAAGACACCGCTGTTGGTCTTCAGCGACGAGGAGACCATCCAGAAGAACGGCAGCAGCAGTCCGATCGCGGCCACCACGAGCACGGCGTAACCCAGCACCTTGCCGGGCGAGAGGCCACGGCGGCGTTCGGGCGCGGCGGCGGGCCCGGGTTCGACCGGGCCGGGTGCGGCGAGGTCGGTCAGCGCGTGCGGCGCGGCCATCAGGCGTTCCTCCTGCGGTTGACGGCGAACTGCACGACGGTGACCAGCATGCAGAGCGCGAACAGCACGACGGAGATGGCGGAGGCGTAGCCGAACCGGTTCTCCACCAGGCCCTTCTGGTAGATGTACTGGGACAGCACCAGGGTGGACTGGCCGGGGCCGCCGTTGGTCATCACCAGGATCAGGTCGAAGACCTTGAAGCTGCCGATGGTGAGCATGACCGTGACGAAGAACGTGGTGGGGCGCAGGCACGGCAGGGTGACGTTGCGGAAGCGCTGCCAGGCGTTCGCGCCGTCGATGCGGGCGGCCTCGTGCAGCTCCGGTGGCACGGTCTGCAGCCCGGCCAGGAACAGCAGCATGTAGTAGCCCATCTCGCGCCAGACGCCGACGATGATGACGGCGGGCATGGCCCAGTCCGACGACGCGGTCCAGCCGGGCGGGTCGTCCACCCCGAACAGGCCCAGGATCTGGTTGACCGGTCCGGCGTCGCGGCTGAACAGCAGGTTCCACGCGATGGCGATGGCCACGATCGAGGTGATGTAGGGGAAGAACGCGGCGGTGCGGAAGAACGCCACCCCGCGCAGCTTCCGGTTGAGCAGCAGGGCCAGGGCGAGCGACACGGCGAGCGTGAGCGGGATGTGGAACGCCGAGTAGTACAGGGTGTTGAGCAGCGCGGTGTGGAAGCTCGCGTCCTTGAGCAGGCGGGTGAAGTTGTCCAGCCCGATCCACTTGGCGGTGCCGAAGACGTTCCAGTTGGTGAACGAGATGTAGAACAGCGCGACGACCGGGCCCAGGGTGAGCAGGCCGAAGCCGAGGAAGTTCGGCAGGACGAACGACACGCCCTGCAGTGACCGGAGTGCTCGGTGCCCCCGCTTCGCGCGACCCGCCCCGGTGCGTGGCGGACCGCCGACCGTCGTGGTGCTCATCGGCTCTCTGTGCTCCTGCGTTGGTGGGGTGGCGCGGGCCCGGAGGCCGGGCCCGCGCCGGGTCGTCACTTGGATTCCAGGACCTCGCTGCGCGCCCGTTCGCCCGCCTGGCGCAGGGCGTCGTCCACCGGGGTGCTCTCCGACATGATCGCCGAGTGGGTCTCCAGCAGGATGTTCTGCAGCGCGGCGGTCTGCGGCGAGACGGGGTTCTCCGCGCGGGTGTCGTGCGTGGTGAATGCGAACTTCGACAGCTCGTCACCCGGCACGCCCTCCACCCCGAAGTACGCCTTGACCACGGGTTCGGTGAGCGTCGCGGGCGTGATGCCGATGGACGCCAGCGCGCTGGCGGCGCCCTCGCCCGCGGCGAAGGTCAGGAACTTCTTGGCGGCGGCGACCTTGCCCTCGTCGATGGCCGCGTTGATGCCGATGCCGGTGGGGTCGCCGAACGTGACCGGCTTGGCCTTGGCGCCCGCGTCGGCCTGCGGCGCCGGGGCGAAGCCCCACTGGAACGCCTGCGCGTCACCCTTCTTCTGCTGCGCGATGAGGGTGGCGACGTACCAGCTGCCCATCAGCATCATCGCCGCTTGCTGGGTGCCGAACTGGGCCTGGTACTGCAGGGTGTTCGTGGTCGCCGTGCCGTAGTCGACCTGCGCACCGGCCTTCTGCTGCTCCAGCGCCCGCTTGTAGTACGGCGCGAGGTAGCCGTAGTCACCGCTGCCGAGGTCGGCGCCCGACGTCTGGGCCAGCGCCAGGCCCTGCACGGTGGACTGCCAGGTGTGCTGGTAGGCGGCCTTGGCCGGGGAACCGGCGGCCTTCAGGCCCGCCGCCAGGTCGGCCGAGGCCTTCTCGTACTCCGCCCACGTCCACGTCTCGCTGGGCGGCGTCACGCCCGCCGCGGTGAAGAGGTCCTTGTTGTAGTAGAGGTACCAGGAGTCCTGGCGGTACGGCACCGCGTAGGTCATACCGTCCACTTTGTAGTTGCCGAGGCCGTTGACGTCGTTCCCGAGCCCGCCTGCGACGTCGGAGACGTCCAGCAGCTGCTCGCCGCTCTGGTAGGTGATGAAGTTCTTGAGGTTCTTCAGCACGTACAGGTCGGGTGCGCTGCCGGCGGCCAGGTCGGCGGTCAGCTGGGTGTCGTAGTTGGCGGCGTCGTACTCCTTGAACTCGACCTTCACCTCCGGGTTCTGCGCCTGGAACGCCTCGGCGAGCTTCTGGAACTCGGGCGTGGTCTTCAGGCTCCACGCGCTCATCGTCAGGGTGACCGGGCCGCCGCTGTCGGCGGGTTCGTCGGCGCCGCAGGCGGTGGCGGTGAGCGTGAGGGCGGTGACGGCGGCCGCGATGGCGGTCCACCGGGGATGGCGGTGTCGCATGGTCCTTCACTTCCTGGTCGAGCCACGGGGAGAACGGGAGGTGCGGGCGGGCCCGCCGGTCAGGACAGCGCGACGCGGGTCCGCGCGCCGTCGGGCCACCGGGTGGTGACCCAGGTCGTCGGCCCGTCGAGGTCGAGCCGGACCTCGGCTTCGGCGGACCGGGCACCGGTGTCACGGGCCAGTTCCAGCAGGGCCGCGGACCACTCGCCGGGTACGACGGGCAACTGCGCCCACGGGACCGCGGCGACCGGTCCCAGCGGGCCGGCGTCCTCGTGCCGGGACACACCCGAGCCGGTGGTCTGTCCCAAGAGGATGGTGAGCTTCGACCGCGTGCCGTCGTCGGCTCGGACGCACGGTTCGTCGGTGGTGGTCACGTCGACGCCCGCGACGGCCCACCCGCACAGCCGCAGCGCCGTGGGCGGGCGGTCCTCGGCGAGGGCGTCCACCCGGACCAGGCGGACCTCCCACGGACCTCGGACCAGCGAGTGCACCGAGACGGTCCCGGCGTCGTGGTGACGGCCCGTCCAGCCCGAGCCGTGGTGCTGCTGCGCCTCGTCGGGCTCCAGCCACCGCACGACACCGGAAGAGGACCCGATGCCCACGGTGACGCCGTCGGCGTCGACCACCTCGGTGACGCCGACGTCCATGCCGGACCGGTGGGACGTCCGGCCGTCGGCGTCGACCAGCACGACGGCCTGGTCGTGCGGGTTCGCCCAGCTGTCGTGGTCCAGCAAGGGGCTGGTGGCGGTGGAGTAGCCGTAGCGCGCGTAGAGCGGGGAGTCGCCCTTGGTGTCACCGGCGACCGCGTGGTCCGTGCCGTGGTTGACGACCCGCACCACGCCGTCCGCGGCCGTGCCGCTGACCAGCCAGCCCGGCGCCTTGACCGCGCGCACGTAGTCGCCTTGCTCGACGGGCAGCGGCAGTTCGTCCGCCGTCCACACCGGGTGGTCCGCGGGCAGGGCCAGCCCGAGCATGCCCTTCACCGCCCAGTACGGCGAGCCGGGGCCCGAGTACCTCTGCTTGATGGCGGGCCACCGGCCGTGCCAGCCGAGCGACAGCAGACCTCGCTCGTCCAAGGCGCCGCGGTCCACGAAGTGGCGCACCACGCCGGTCGCGGCGCGGCGCAGGACCGCGGGCGGTGTGGACGGGACCTCGGCCACCACGCCTGCCCAGAACGGCGCCGCGGCGGCGAACCGGTAGGTCAGGCTGCGGCCCTGCACCAGCGGTGAGCCGTCCGCGCCGACCAGGTGCACGGCGTCGAGCAGGAAGCGGTCCAGCAGCGCGGTGTCCCGTTCGCGGCGTTGTTCGGCGAAGCCTTCCGCGCCCGGCATCCGCGACCACAGCAGCGGGTAGACGTGCAGCGCCCAGCCGACGTAGTGGTCGAACGACCGCTCGTGGCCGTCCGCCATCCAGCCGTCCGCGCGCAGGAAGCCGTCGTGGGTGGCGAGGTCCTCGGTGACGTCATCGGCCGACCAGGGACCGCCGACCGATCGCAGGAACGCCTGCACCACCAGCCGGAACCACACCCAGTTGATGCGCGGGTAGGTCGGGTCGCCCACCGCGGGCGCCAGGTAGCCGACGACCCGCTCCTGGACGGCCGGGTCGAGGCGGTCCCACAGCCACGGGCGGGTCAGGTCGAGGGCCAGCGCCAGCGAGGCGGCTTCGACCTTGGCCTGCGGGTGCTCGTCCAGGCGCACCCAGCGCTCCGGCGAGGTCGGGTCGGTGCCCGCCGCGATGCCCTCGGCGTAGAACTCGGCGAGGTTGTCCGGGTCGGCTCCGCGCTCACCCGCGATGCGGAAGCCCGCGAGCAGGAACGTGCGGGCGAAGCCCTCCAGGCCGTCGACCTCGGTGCCGTACCCGCCGACCGGGCCCGGCAACGTGATCCGCGCGTGCCTCGGCGAGGCGAACGGGCGCACCGACCGCAGCATCGCGTCGGCCGTGCCCGCCCAGTCGGCGCGGGACCACCCGGTCCCTGTGGCTGCCCTCATCTGACCCGTCCTTCAACGTCGAAGGCGTTCGAACAAACCGTGCCCGGTTGCTTTCGTTTTTGTTCGCTTTGACTGTTAAGTAGTAAATACGTGCAGGAGTGATCGTGTCAAGACTCACAGCACGCTCACCGCTTCCCGAGCGACCCGGCCTGTCGCCGCGAGGTGCCACGGCGCGCCGCCCACATAATTGGGGCCACGATCAACGATGGGAGGACGTGCGGTGACGACAGCGCGCATGGGGCAGGTCACGTCGTGAACTCCGAGTCGCGCACGCTGGCCGCCAAGAGGCGCGCGTCGATCCTCGAAGCGCTGCACCGCGACGGCGTGGTCCGGATCTCCGACCTCAGCGAGCAGATGGGCGTCACCGCCGTGACGCTGCGCCGCGACATCGCCCACCTCGACGGCGAGGGCCTGCTGCGCCGGGTGCACGGTGGGGCCACGCTGCCCACCGCCGACCTGCTGTCGCCCGGCGTGCCGCCGTTCGAGGTCGCGCCGGAGCGTGAGCACCTGGGCGCCGCGGGCATGTTGGTCCCTTCGCTCGACTACTACTGGCCCGAAGTGGTCCGCGGCGCCGAGGCGGAGGCGTCCGGGCAGGGGTTACGGATCCTGCTGCGCGGGTCGTCGTACGAGAGCGCCGACGACCGCCCCCAGTTGGAGCGGCTGCTGGACAACGACGACGTGTGCGGGCTGATCGCCGCGCCGAGCCTGACCGCGCCGTCCGCGTCGGCCACGATCGAGTGGCTGAGCACCCTCGACACCCCCGTCGTGCTGGTCGAGCGCGTGGCGACCGTCGGCCCGCGCCAGGCCGTGATGGAGTCGGTGGTGTCCGACCACGCCCTCGGTGCGGCCATGGCCGTGCACCACCTCGTGTCGTTGGGCCACCGCAAGGTCGGGGTGGTGACCAGCGAGAACAGCCCGACGTCACCGCACGTGCGGCGCGGGTGGTCCGACGCGTGCGCCGAGACGGGCCTCGACGCGCGGTCCACCGTGGACACCGCCGTCCCGGCACCGGGCACGCCCGGCTGGGACACCGCGCTGGACGCGGTGCTGGACGGGTTGGCGTCCACCGGCACCACGGCGGTGCTCGTGCACGCCGACACCGAGGCGATGACCCTGGTGCAGCGTGCCGAGCAGCGTGGCGTCAAGGTGCCCTCCGGGCTGTCCGTGGTGGCCTACGACGACGAGGTGGCGGCGCTGTTCACGCCGGCGCTGACCGCCGTGCGCCCGGCCCGGCGTTCGATCGGGAGGGCGGCGGTGTCGTTGCTGGCCGCCCGGCTGCACGACCCGGACCGGCCGGCGCACCGGGTGGTGATCACCCCGTCCCTGCGCGTGCGCGACTCGACGGTGCCGCCGCCCTGACCCGGTTCACCGGGCCAGCCAGCCGCCGTCGACGGGCATCACGACGCCGTGGACGTAGTCGGCCGCGCGCGAGCACAGGAACAGCACCGCGCCCGCGATGTCCTCCGGTTCGGCCCAGCGGCCAGCCGGGATGCGGTCCAGGATGGACCGGTTGCGGTCCGGGTCGGCGCGCAGGGCGTCGGTGTTGTCGGTGCTGACGTAGCCGGGTGCGACGGCGTTGACGTTGACGCCCCGGTGCGCCCACTCGTTGGCCAGTGCCTTGGTCAGGCCGGCGACGGCCGACTTCGACGCGGTGTAGCCGGGTACGGTGATGCCGCCCTGGAAGCTCAGCATCGACGCGATGTTGACGATCCGGCCCGAGCCGCGGGCCAGCATCGCGCGGCCGACGTCGCGCGACAGCGTCCAGGTGGCGCGCAGGTTGACGTCGAGCACGTGGTCGAAGTCGGCGTCGGTGTGCTCGGCGGCGGGCGCGCGGCGGATCGTCCCGCCGTTGTTGACCAGGACGTCCACTTCCCTGGCTGCCAGCAGCGCTCCCAGCCCGGCCACCTGGTCGGCGTCGGCGAGGTCGGTCCGGATCGGGGTGAACGCCCGTCCCTCGCCCTCGACCGCGGCCCGGGCCGGGCTGTCGCCCTCGGGCATCGAGCCGCTGACGCCGACCACGTCGGCGCCCGCGGCGGCCAGCAGCCGTGCCACGGCGAGCCCGATGCCGCGGCTGGCGCCCGTGACGGCGGCGGTCCGGCCGGTCAGGTCGAACAGGCCGGTGACCTCGGGCGTCATCGCAGCGCCGCCGCGGGGTGCGGGTCCATGTCGTCGAACGCCTGGTTCTCCCCCGCCATCGCCCACACGAAGCTGTACGCGGCGGTGCCGACGCCGCTGTGCACGGACCAGGGTGGCGAGATCACCGCTTGGCGGTCGGCGACGACCAGGTGCCGGGTCTCCGTGGGCTCGCCCATCAGGTGCACCACGCGGGCGTCCGCGGGCAGGCCGAAGTAGAGGTAGACCTCCATGCGGCGCTCGTGGGTGTGCGCGGGCATGGTGTTCCACATGCTGCCGGGGTGCAGCTTCGTCACGCCCATCACGACCTGGCAGCTGCGGACGCCGTTCTCGTGGATGTACTGGGTCAGCGTGCGGCGGTTCGAGGTCAGGGGGTCGCCCAGCTCGCGCACCGTGCCCGCGTCCGGCTCGACCAGGACGGTCGGGTAGGTGGTGTGGGCGGGGGCGGAGAACAGGTAGAACGCGGCGGGCTCGGCCTCGTCGTCGGAGGCGAAGGAGACGTTCTCGGCGCCCCGTCCGATGTAGAGGCAGGCGGTCGGCGCGAGCCGGTGCGCGGTGCCGTCGACCGTCACCGTGCCCGGTCCGCCGACGTTGACGATGCCCGCTTCCCGGCGGTCGAAGAACCGCTCGGCCTTCAGCTCCGGGAACGCCGGCAGGGTCACCGGGCCGGTGCGCGGGAGTGCGCCCACCAGCACGACCCGGTCGTGGTGGCTGTACACCGAACGCACCTCGTCGTCGGCGAACAGGTCTTCGACCAGGTAGTTCCGCCGCAGGTCGTCCGTGGTCATGGACGGTACCTGCGGTGGCGCGGTCGCGTAGCGCTGCTCCACGTTGCGTCGCCTTCCTTCGTTTCCTCACTCGAAGAGTTCAGAAACAGTCAATCCCAGACACAAAGCGAGGGCAAGACTGTACAGTTTGCTTGTTACGATCAGTTTCGATCAGCAGGACGAGGCGGATGGACAAACCGGAGACCAAGGGCACGATGCTGCCCGCCGCTCGACGGCAGTGGCTGCTGGAGCACTTGGCGGGCCGGGGCGTCGTGCGGATCACCGACCTCGCCCGGATCATGGCAGTCACCCCCGTGACCGTGCGGCGGGACGTGAACGACCTGGCCGCCGAGGGGTTGGTGGAACGCGTGCACGGGGGTGTCCGGCTCGTCGCCGACGTGCCCGCCCCGTCCACCGGCACCGACTCCGCGCCCGCGATCGGGATGGTCGTGCCGTCGCTGGACTACTACTGGCCCGAGGTCATCCGGGGTGCGCAGGACAGTGCGCACGAGAGGTGTGCGCGGCTCGTGCTGCGCGGGGCGTCGTACCAGGTGGACGACGTGCGGCACCAGGTGGAGTGGATGATCGGCAGTGGTGCGGTCGACGCGCTGCTCGTCGCGCCGCCGACCAGGGGTGCCGGGGCGGAGGAGCTGATCGCGTGGCTGACCGCCCTGCCCGTGCCGGTGGTGCTGGTCGAACGTTCCGCCGTCTCCGGCCCCTACCGCCAGCACGTCGAGTCTGTGCGCACGGACCACGCCGCGGGCGCGGAACTCGCCGTCCGCCACCTGCACGCCCAGGGTCACCGGGGCATCGGGCTGGCGTTCAGCGCCACGAGCCCGACCTCCGGCCAAGTCCGCGACGGTTGGCACCACGCCATGACCGACCTGGGCCTCCACCCCGCCCCCGAAGTCCAGGTCGCCGCCTACTACGAGCCCGCCTGGGCCATCGACGTCGACCGCGTGCTGGACCTGTGCGCCGTACATCGGGCCACCGCACTAGTGGTGCACTCCGACCGGGAGGCGGTGTCCCTGGTGCAGCGCGCCGAGGAACGCGGCATCGGGGTGCCCGCCGACCTCTCCGTCGTCGCCTACGACGACGAGGTCGCCCGATTCGCCCACCCCCCACTGACCGCCATGAGGCCACCCAAGTACGCCGTCGGCAGCACCGCCGTACACCTGGTGCTCGAACGCCTGGCCCAGGGCCCCGACCGCCCAGTCCGCCGAGTCGTGCTCAGCTCCGAACTACGCGAACGCGCCTCAACCAGCGCCCGCACCCCAACCGCACTACGCTGACCTCGCCGGCCACCACCCGGTCACACCTTCGGGTGATCATCGGCCAAAAATGTACGGAAACACTGTTCTCGCACCTCGGTTAAAACCATGAGGAGCCTCGCCAACCACACCCCCACCCCACACCAGCCCTCGGCCCACGCAGCACCCGCTCCCCGCGCCGGCCCTACACAACGGCGGCTCGCCTGACCGGCAACGGCGGCTCGCCTGACCGGCAACGGCGGCTCGCCTGACCGGCAACGGTGGCCCGCCTGACCGGCAACGCCCGGCGGCGCCCACGCGCGAAGACCCACGGAACGACCGCCGCGCGGACCCGAGTGACCGGCCGTCCGGGACTCACCTCACGCCCGCCGCGCTGACCCGCGCGGCCGCCCAGGTGGCCGGGTCGGCGGAGAGCAGGCGGTCGACGTCGGCCGGTGGCAGGGGCACGGCCACGTCGGACAGGGTGCACAGGGCACCGGCGGCGGTCAGGTGGCCGGAGCGCAGGCAGCGGGCCGGGGGTTCGCCGGAGCGGTGGGCGGCCAGGAAGCCGGCGGCGAAGGCGTCGCCGGCGCCGACCGGTTCCACGACGTCCACGGTGAGTGCGGGTTCGAACACCGGTGGGGTGTCTGCCACCAGGACGGACGCGCCGGTCGCGCCCTGCTTCACGACCAGCGTGGTGGGCTCGGGCAGCAGTCGGCGCACGGCGGTCGGGGCGGAGGCGCCCCACAGTGCGTCGGCCTCGTCGTCGCCGACCAGGACGATGTCCGCCTTCGCCGCCAGCGAACGCAAGACCTCCGGGCCGGTCGAGTCCCACAGTGCCGGGCGCCAGTTGACGTCGAAGGACGTCGTGACGCCCGGGTGGTCCAGCAGGGTGTGCACGAGCGCGAAGCACGACGGCGAAAGCGCGGCGGTGATGCCGGTGACGTGCACGTACGACACCGCGTCCAGGTCGAGTCGGTCGAGCACATCCGGGCCGAGCGCGGACGCGGCCGAGCCCACGCGGTAGTACCGCATGGCGCTGCCGGCCTTGCCCGCCTCCTTGACGTAGAGGCCGGTGGGGCGGGTCGGGTCGACCAGCACGTGTGACACGTCCACCCCGGCCTCCGCCACGGACGCGACGACCGCACGCCCGAACGGGTCGTCGCCCACCGCGCTCACCCAGCCGACGGGAACGCCGAGGGCGGCCAACGCGCAGGCCACGTTCGACTCCGCGCCGCCCGTGCCGCGCAGCCACGTCCGCACCTCCTCGGGAGGTCCGGCTTCGGCCGGCGTGAACACGGCCATGGTCTCGCCCACGCACAGCACCGCGACCACTTCGACTCCTTCGGCGTCCAGATCAGAGCAAAACGATCGTAAACGAAAAAATAGCGCTTGACTCGACTAAAACGATCGCACATGCTCAGGGTCGCACCGCCTGCTCTCCCGTTCCACCTGCCCGGGTAGGTCCGAGAACCGAAGAGGAGATCAACGACGATGAGCCCACGACGGACGACCGAAGAGACCGCCAAGGCGAGGACGGTCGAAAGGACCGGGAAGCGGCGGGTGGCGGTAGGGCTGACCGCGGCGGTGGTGTTGGGCCTGGCGGCTACCTACCCGGCGACGGCGGGTGCGCAGGACGTGCCTGCCGCAGCGGTGACCGTGCGGCCCGATCCGTCCTACCAGCAGCCCGCGTTCGAGGGCTGGGGCACGAGCCTGGTCTGGTTCGCCAATGCCACCGGCGGCTACCCCGATGCCATCCGCAACCGCCTCGCCAACCTCCTCTACGGCGACGACGGCCTGCGCCTCAACATCGCCCGCTACAACATCGGCGGCGGCAACGCGCCCGACGTGCGCGACGACTACATGAAAGCCGGCGCGACCATGCCGGGCTTCTGGCGCGCCCCGGAGGGCACCACCCGCGAGGACGTCGACTGGTGGGACCCGGACAACCCGGACCACTGGAACCTCGACGCCGACGCCGACCAGCGCTGGTGGATCGACCGGATCAAGGGCAACGTGACCCACTGGGAGGCGTTCAGCAACTCCCCGCCGTGGTTCCAGACCGTCAGCGGCTACGTCTCCGGCGGGTTCGACCCCTCGGCCGACCAGATCCGCGCCGACCGGGTGGACGACTTCGCCACCTACCTGGTCGAGGTCTCCGAGCACCTCGAACGGACCCAC
Organism: Saccharothrix sp. CB00851; assembly: GCF_001905065.1. Classification (NCBI taxonomy): domain Bacteria; kingdom Bacillati; phylum Actinomycetota; class Actinomycetes; order Pseudonocardiales; family Pseudonocardiaceae; genus Saccharothrix; species Saccharothrix sp. CB00851. The sequence goes on along the minus strand of NZ_LWLC01000056.1, from coordinate 98,086 downwards.
GGCATCCGGTTCGACACGATCGACCCGCTCAACGAGCCGAACACCCCGTACTGGGGCACCCAGCTCGGCCCCGACGGCCAACCCACCGGCGGTCGACAGGAAGGCGCGCACGCCGGTCCGGCCCTCCAGCAGAGCGTGGTCCTCGCCCTGCGGCAGGCCCTGGACGACTCGGCGCTGACCGCCCGACTGTCCGCAATGGACGAGACCAGCCCCACCATCTTCCGCACCAACTGGAACGCCTACAGCCCCGAGGCGAAGGCCGCCGTCGACCAGCTCAACGTGCACACCTACGGCACGGGCCACCGCACGTCCGCGCGCGACATCGCCAAGGGCGCGGACAAGCCGCTGTGGATGAGCGAAGTCGACGGCACCTGGGGCGCCGGTCAGAGCTTCACCAGCATGGAGCCGGGTCTGGGCATCGCCGAGCGGATCGTCAACGACATGCGCGAGCTGGAGCCGTCCGCGTGGCTGCTGTGGCAGGCGATCGAGGACTACAATCCGCAGGCCGCGGCGGGCAAGAACTGGGGCGCGATCCAGGTGCCGTTCGACTGCCCGGCGGACGCCACGCCCGTGACGTGCCCGATCCGCACGAACACCAAGTTCTACACGATCCGCAACTTCACCCACTTCGTGCGACCGGGTGACCGGGTCGTGAAGGTGGACGACACGTCCAGCCTGGCCGCGGTGTCCGCCGACGGCGACTCCGTCTCGGTCGTCCACCTCAACAAGACCGACGAACAGCGCGCGGTGACGCTGGACCTGTCGCGCTTCGGCGCGTTCGCCGCCAACGCGTCCGTGACCCCGGTGGTCACCGACGTCAACGGCGCCCTGGTGCGGGGCAAGGCGGCCCGCCTCGCCGGGAGCCGTTCGGCCACGTTCACCGTGCCCGCCAAGTCCGTGACCACCTTCGTGGTGGACGGCGTGAGCGGCGTGGCGGCGGACGCGGCGCTCGTGCGGCCGGGTCACGTCTACTCGTTGACCGGCGTGCAGAGCGGCAAGGCCCTGGTGCCCTCCGCCGACGCGAACTCCGTGGTCCTCGGCACGGTGGACCAGGCCGACGCGCGGTGGCACGTGGAACAGGTGACGGCGGGCAACGGCAACCGGGAGCGGTACGCGGTGCGCAACGCCGCCAACGGCAAGCGGGTGGCGGAACGCGGCGGCAACCTGGTGTTGGAGGCGGCCGCGGTGACAGACCCGGCGGCCCAGTGGATCATGTCGACCACGGGTGACGGCACCTACACCTTCGTCAACGCCGCCACCGGTCGGCTGTTCGACGTGGTCGGCCAGGCGACCGGCGTGGGTGCGCGAGTGGGCGTGTACGTGCCCAACTCCGGGTCGAACCAGCGGTGGGCGGTCGTGGACCGCACCGCGCAATAACGACGGGAGTGACGACGGTGTCGGACACCGGGCAAGCGACCGCACCCTCCGTGACCCTGGTGTCCGACACCCTGTTGGACCCCGCCGCGCTGTACTTCGTGTCCTACGACGGCGTGGTCAACAACAACTCGTTCCAGCGTGACGCGATCCTCACCCACGCCGGGCACCAGTACGCAACCTGGTACACCGGCAGCCGCGACGCCGTCGTGGCACGCAGGCGGCGGCTCGGCGGCGAGTGGGAGCGGGTCGTGCTGCCGCACCGGTTGAGCGTGGACGATTCGCACAACGTGATCTCCCTCGGCATCTCACCCGAGGACGGGACGCTGCACGTCGCGATGGACACGCACGACAACCGCGTCTTCTACGTGAAGTCGGTCCTGGGGCCGCGGTGGGACTCGTCGACGTTCGGCGAAGTGCGGCGAACCCTGGACGGCGTCGAGCTGGGCGACATCACGTACCCGCAGTTCGTCGTGACGCCGGAAGGCGTGCTCCAGCTGAGCTACCGCACGGGCCGCTCCGGCAACGGCGTCAACGAGCTGGCCGAGTACCGCGGCGGCACGTGGACGCGGTTGGGTGCGTGGAGTTCCGCCACCGGCGACTACACCGGGCCGAGCGGTGCCGTGTCCGGCACGCGCAACATGTACCTGCACGGCCTGGACTACGACCGGCGCGGGCGCTTGCACGCCGCGTTCACGTGGCGCGAGGGCGACAGCGGTGTGCTGTCCGGCGGTCCCGGCGGGCTGACCAACCACGACACCGGTTACGTCTACAGCGACGACCGGGGCCGGACGTGGCGCAACGACGCGGGAGCCGTCGTGGGCACGACCGGCGGGACGGCGGTGGGCGTCTCGTCCCCCGGCGTCGTCATCGACCACCTGAGCCCCGACCGCGGCCTGATGAACCAGGAGGCGCAGGCCGTGGACTCCACCGGCACACCGCACGTGGTGATCAGCTACGTGCCGGAGCGGTTCGTGCCCCGGGTCTCGGACTACGCGCGGCAGCGGGCGCAGCACGCGCGCACCTTCCACCTCACCCGTTCGGGCGGCACGTGGACCAAGCGCGAAGTGCCCGTCCCGCCGCACAGCACCCAGCGCACGAAGCTGGCCTTCGACCGCGCCGACAACGCCTACCTGGTGATGCCGGGCGGCCGGATCGTGGCGGCGAGCCGGGCGAGCGGGTGGACCGACTGGACGACCCTGTTCACGCCGACGTCGCTCAACGCGTTCGGCGAGGTCAACGTCGACCCGACCCGCGCAGCGGTCGACGGCGTCCTGTCCGTGCAGTACCAGCGGGCCTCGGCAGGCACCACGCCCTCGCCGATCCGGGTGGCGGACTTCCGCCTCCCGTGACGGGAGAGTTACCGACCGAGGGCTTGCGGACGGCAGTTGTTTGCGCAAACATGGCCCCGACTCGATGTTTACGCAAACATGCCGTGCCGACAGGAGTGACGATGACGTCCATCTCGGCGCCGGCCAGGCGGCCGCCGGCACGCACTGCCCGCCGTTCGCGCGTGGACCGCCGGGGTTGGCTGTTCGTCGGGCCGTTCCTGGCGGTGTTCGCGCTGGTGTTCCTGGCGCCGATCGCCTACGCGCTGTGGCTGAGCCTGTTCCGCGAACAGGTCTTCTTCGGCGGCACGGAATTCGTCGGGCTGGACAACTACGCGGCGGTGCTGGGGGACGCGAAGTTCTGGGAGTCGTTCTTCCGGGTGCTGTTGTTCCTGGTGGTGCAGGTGCCGGTGATGTTGGGGCTGGCACTGGTCGCGGCGCTGGCGATCGACAGCGCGCGGCTGCACGCGGCGGGGTTCTTCCGGATCGTGATCTTCCTGCCGTACGCGGTGCCGGCGGTGGTGGCGACGCTGATGTGGGGCTTCATCTACGGCGACGCGTTCGGCCTCGCGGCGGATCTCAACGAGCTGTTGGGGCGCAAGGCGGTGGAGCCGCTGTCGGGCGACTGGATCCTGCTGTCCATCGGCAACATCGTGACCTGGGAGTTCGCCGGCTACAACATGCTGATCCTGTACTCGGCGCTGAAGGTGGTCCCGCACGACCTGTACGAGGCGGCGGCGATCGACGGCGCGGGGACGTTCCGCACGATCCTGAGCGTGAAGCTGCCCGCGATCCGGGGTGCGCTGGTGATCGCGACGATCTTCTCGATCATCGGCAGCTTCCAGTTGTTCAACGAGCCCAACATCCTGCGGGCGTTGGCGCCCAACGCGATCAGCACGTTCTACACGCCGAACATGTACGCCTACAACCTGTCGTTCAGCGGCCAGCAGTACAACTACTCGGCCACGGTGGCGATCGTCATGGGTGTCATCACCGCGATCATCGCCTACGTCGTGCAGCTGCGCGGTTCCCGGAAGGGTGTGTGAGCACCGTGGCCACGACCCACTCCCCGCTCAGGCCGCGCAAGTCCCGGGTGCTGACCGCGGTGATGGCGGTGTACCTGCTCTACACGCTGGTGCCGCTGGTGTGGCTGTTGATCAGCGCGACCAAGACCCAGCAGGACCTGCTGTCGACATCGGGGCTGGCGTTCGGCGGCACGTTCGCGCTGCTCGACAACATCGCCGAGACCTTCAGCCACGACGGCGGGATCTTCCTGCGCTGGTTGGGCAACACGCTGCTGTACGTCGTCGTGGGCGCGGGCGGTGCGACGGCGTTGGCCACCGCGGCGGGTTATGGCCTGGCCAAGTACCGGTTCCGGGGTCGCCGGGCGGTGTTCGCGGTCTTGTTGGGCGCGATCGCGATCCCCGGCACGGCGCTGGCGGTGCCGACGTTCCTGATGTTCAGCAACCTGGGCCTGACCAACACGCCGTGGGCGATCATCATCCCGTCGCTGGTCAGCCCGTTCGGCCTGTACCTGGTGTGGACCTACGCCGTGGAGGCGGTGCCGGACGAGCTGCTGGAGGCCGCACGCATCGACGGCGCCGGTGAGCTGCGGATCTTCTTCACCGTCACGCTGCGCCTGCTGCTGCCCGGCGTGGTGACGGTCGCACTGTTCGCGGTGGTGTCCACGTGGAACAACTACTTCCTGCCGTTGATCATGCTCAGCGAGCCGGACTGGTACCCGCTGACCGTGGGCCTGAACCAGTGGAGCGCGCAGGCCTCCGGTGTCGGCGCCCAGCCGATCTACCACCTGGTGATCACCGGCGCGGTCATCACGATCGTCCCGCTCGTCATCGCGTTCCTGCTGCTCCAGCGGTTCTGGCAGTCGGGCCTGACCGCGGGCAGCGTCAAGCAGTGATCCCTCCCCCTGCCCAGTAGTCCCTCCCACCGCCGCGAAAGGACTCCACCCATGTCACCCACCAGGCGCAGCCGCCAGGTGGCCATAGTCCTGGCCACCGCCCTCGCCACCGCGCTCTCCGCCTGCTCCTCCGGCGACAGCGGCACCGCGCCGGGCGGCGCCACCGGCACGCAGGACGCGGTCGACGCCGCCCTGCGCGAAGGCGGCGAGATCACCTACTGGAGCTGGACCCCGTCCGCCAAGGCGCAGGTCGAGGCGTTCCAGCAGGAGTTCCCCAACGTCAAGGTCAACCACGTCAACGCGGGCACCGGCAACGACCACTACACCAAGCTCCAGAACGCCATCAAAGCCGGCTCCGGTGCGCCCGACGTGGCTCAGATCGAGTACCAGGCACTCCCCCAGTTCGCCATGACCGGCGCGCTGGTCGACCTCGGCCAGTACGGGTTCACCGCCTTCGAGGACGACTACACCCCGTCGACCTGGAACTCGGTCAAGGTCGGCGGCGGGCTGTTCGGCCTGCCCCAGGACTCCGGCCCGATGGCCCTGTTCTACAACAAGGAGGTCTTCGACCGGCACGGCCTCACCGTGCCGAAGACCTGGGACGAGTACGTCGAGGCGGCCAGGAAGCTGCACGCCGCCGACCCGACCAAGTACATCACCTCCGACACCGGTGACGCGGGCTTCGCGACCAGCATGATCTGGCAGGCGGGCGGCAAGCCGTTCACCACCGACGGCAAGAACGTCAAGATCGACCTGCAGGACGAGGGCAGCCGGAAGTGGACCGCCACCTGGGACGCGCTCGTCGAGGAGAAGCTGGTCTCCACGATCCCCGGCTGGTCGGACGCCTGGTACAAGGCGCTGGGTGACGGCACGATCGCCACGCTGGCGACCGGCGCGTGGATGCCGGGCGTGCTGGAGTCGTCGGTGCCGGGCGGCGCGGGCAAGTGGGCCGTGGCGCCGCTGCCGACCTACGACGGCAAGACCCCGGTGACCGCGGAGAACGGCGGCGGCGGCCAGTCGGTGCTCAAGCAGAGCGCCAAGCCCGCGCTCGCGGCGGCGTTCGTGCGGTGGCTCAACAACGGCAACGGCGTCAAGCCGTTCCTGGACAGCGGTGGCTTCCCCGCGACGAAGGCCGACCTGGAGTCGTCGGCGTTCAAGGACGAGGCCGCGCCCTACTTCGGCGGCCAGCAGATCAACCAGGTCCTCACCGCCGCCGCGGGCCAGGTCGTGCCGGGCTGGAGCTACCTGCCCTACCAGCTCTACGCCAACAGCATCTTCGGTGACACGGTCGGCAAGTCCTACGCCGACTCCACCGGCCTGGACCCCGGCCTGACCGCGTGGCAGCAGGCGCTGGTGGACTACGGCAACCAGCAGGGCTTCACCGTCACCACCGGCTGACCCCGGGGCGGGGCGGCCCGGCCGTCCCGCCCCCGACCTCGACAACCCGCGCGCCACACCCGGAAGGGAACACCCATCCCCGTGCCCGAGTTCAGCATCGGCGAGCGCGACTTCCTGCTCGACGGCAGGCCGTTCCAGATCGTGTCCGGTGCCCTGCACTACTTCCGCGTGCACCCGGACCAGTGGGCGGACCGCATCGACAAGGCCCGGCGCATGGGCCTGAACACCATCGAGACCTACGTCGCCTGGAACGCGCACGCGCCCACCCCGGGCACCTTCGACCTCACCGGCGGGCTGGACCTCGGCCGGTTCCTGCGGCTGGTGGCCGACGCGGGCCTGTACGCCATCGTCCGGCCGGGCCCGTACATCTGCGCGGAGTGGGACAACGGCGGCCTGCCCGCGTGGCTGTTCCGCGACCCCGAGGTGGGTGTGCGGCGTGCCGAGCCGCGTTACCTGGCCGCCGTCCGGGACTACCTGGACCGCGTCTACGAGGTCGTCGCGCCGCTGCAGGTCCAGCACGGCGGTCCGGTCATCCTGGTGCAGGTCGAGAACGAGTACGGCGCGTTCGGCGACGACAAGACCTACCTCAAGGCCTTGGCCGAGCACACCCGTGACGCGGGCATCACCGTGCCGCTGACCACCGTCGACCAGCCGACCGACGAGATGCTCGCGGCGGGCAGCCTGGAGGGCCTGCACCTGACCGCGTCGTTCGGCTCGCGCACCACCGAGCGGCTGGCCGCGCTGCGCCGCCACCAGCCGACCGGGCCGTTGATGTGCGCGGAGTTCTGGATCGGCTGGTTCGACCACTGGGGCAGCCACCACTACACCACCTCGGCCGCCGACAGCGCCGCCGAGCTCGACGCGCTGCTCGCGGCGGGCGCGTCGGTGAACATCTACATGGTCCACGGCGGCACGAACTTCGGGTTCACCAGCGGCGCCAACGACAAGGGCAGGTACCAGCCCACCGTCACCTCCTACGACTACGACGCGCCGCTGGACGAGGCCGGGAACCCGACGGCCAAGTACCACGCGTTCCGCGAGGTCATCTCGCGTTACCGCGACGTGCCGGAACCACCACCGCCCGCCGCGACCCCCGCGCCGGGGTTCACGGTCTCGCTGACCGACCCCGTGCCCCTGCTGGACGTGGCGAAGGAGTGGCCGGGCTGGGAACGGCACGACGCCGTGCCGACCCTGGAGCAGTGGGACGGCACGCCCCGGCTGGCGCTGATGACCACGCGGATCGAAGCACCCGGCCCGGCGGTGCTGTGCTTCGGCGAGGTGCGCGACCACGCGTCGGTGTTCCTGGACGGCCAACCGGTCGGCACCCTGCTGCGTGAGCACCACCAGCGCGCGCTCGGCCTGCACCGTGCCGTCGGCGAGCTGACCGTGCTGGTCGAGGACCACGGGCGGGTCAACTACGGGCCGCGCATCGGTGAGCCGAAGGGCGTTGTCGGTGGGGCAACGCTGGATGGCGTGCCGTTGACGGACTGGGACGTCCTGCCTCTCTTCCTCGACACCCCGCCGGCGATCTGGATCGGTCAGGACGGCTCCACGCCCGTCGGCGGCGCGGCGGTGTCGGGTCCGGTGTTCCTGCGGGCCGGGTTCGACGTCGACCGGCCTGTCGATCTTCACCTGGACACCGGTGGGTGGGGGCGGGGGGTGGTGTGGGTCAACGGGTTCTGCCTCGGGAGGTACTGGTCGCGCGGGCCGCAGCGCACCCTGTACGTGCCGGGTCCGGTGCTGCGCGGTGGGGGGAACGAGGTGGTCGTTCTGGAGCTCGACGCGTTGACTGAGCCGTTTGCTCGGTTCGTGCCGGAGGCGTTCCTGGGGCACACGGAAGCCTAGAGAGCAAAAGCCCTGAAAAGCGTCCTCGCCGGACGGGCAGATCAGCAGGATGACATCCCCCGGTCCCGTCCTTCCCTTGTTCCGTTGGGAACTGCTGTCCCAGCGTGGTCCCGGACTCCGTGTCATCCCACCGACCTCCCTCCGGGTTACCACACGTGTCAAGGGCGGCGCGAGGCTCCAGTGAAGTAGGAGGCAAAGCTGGACGCGCCGCCCTTGACACGTGCGGTAAGGCTGCGCCAGGTCGGCGGGATGACACGAAGCCCTCCTATGAGGGAGAAGGACGCCGCCAGTGGCACGTGCAGGGCGTCGCCGACGAGCGCGGGGACGAACGGCGCCGGGGCGGGTGCGTCCGCTCTTCACAAAGTAGGGGTTCGTGTCATCCCGCCGACCTGGCGTAGCCCTACCGCACGTGTCAAGAGGGCCTCGTGCGAGCGCTGCCTGATACTCCAACTTCGGGGCCCTCTTGACGCGTGTGGTAGCCCGGAGGGAGGTCGGTGGGATGACACGGAGCCCGGGACCACCAACCCAACCGGACATCCCCGACGCAACGAGACCGAGACGGAACGAGCGGGAGGTCATCCTGCTGATCTGCCCGTCCGGCGAGGACGCTTTTCAAAGCTTTTGATCTTTTGACCTCCCCACCCCACCGCATGTTTGCGCGAACAACGATCAAAGGGCAAGGGCTATAGTTGGCAACGCGCCCACACGGCGTCACGACCGCCGCCAGGGGAAGGAGCCCAGACGTGACAGCCGAGTCCACGTCGGGCACGCCCCGGCAGCCCGCCGTGCGGCGCGCGCCCGCCCGTCGCGTCTCCATGGCCGACGTCGCCCGCCTGGCCGGAGTCTCGGCCCAGACGGTCTCGCGGGTGTCCAACGGCCACCCCAGCGTCGTCGGTTCCACGCGCGAGCAGGTGCTGGACGCCATGCGACGGCTGGGCTACCGGCCCAACAGCGCGGCCCGTGCGCTCAAGTACGGCGAGTTCCGCACCATCGGCGTCATCCTGTTCACGCTCTCCACGGTCGGCAACAGCCGCACGCTGGAGGCCATAGTGGACCACGCCGCGCACGAGGGCTACGCCATCACGCTGATCCCGGTGGCCGTGCCCACCCAGGACGGCGTGCTCGGCGCGTTCACCCGTCTCGGTGAACTCGCGGTGGACGCGGTGATCGTGATCATGGAGGTGCACCTGCTCGACGCGGCCACGATGACCCTCCCGTTGGGCATCCCGGCCGTGATCGTGGACTCCACCGGCGGCGACCGCTACACGGTCGTGGACACCGACCAGGCCGACGGCACCCGCCAGGCCGTCCGCCACCTGCTCGACCTCGGCCACCGCACGGTCTGGCACGTCGCCGGCCCCGAGGACTCCTACGCCGCCGAACGCCGGGCCGAGACGTGGCGCGCCACGTTGACCGAGGCCGGGCTGCCCGTGCCCCGGATGTGGCGCGGTGACTGGTCGGCCGACTCCGGCTACCGGGCGGGGCTGGAACTGGCCGACGAGCCGGGGTGCACGGCGGTGTTCGCGGCCAACGACCAGATGGCGCTGGGCCTGCTGCGGGCGTTCCACGAGAAGGGCAAGGTCGTGCCCCGGGACGTCAGCGTGGTCGGGTTCGACGACATCCCCGACTCCACGTCGTTCATCCCGCCCCTGACGACCGTGCACCAGGACTTCACCGAGGTCGGCAGGCGGTGCGTCGAGCGCGTCCTGCGCCAGGTCCACCACCACCGCACCAAGGCGGGCACGACGCTCGTGCCGACGCGCCTGGTGGTCCGCGACAGCACCGCCGCGCCACCGGCGTAACCCCCAGCTCAGCACCTGTCCACACCGGACACGCTTGCGCCTCGGCCGCACCGGGGGCTATGGTGTGCGTCATCTCGTTCTCGTGGCCGTAGGCGGCTTCAGCCCCACCCACGAAATCTTCTCACCGGATCCGCGTCGGACGTGGCTCGCGCAGCCTTTCCCGACCGGGTTCCCACCGCGGCGCCGCCGCGCTGTCCACCATGCCCGAATCAGGGAGAAACCCGTGAACCACAACGATCTTTCCGATACTCGACTCGCCTCCGGCGTCCTCGACGTCGTGGACCGCCGGACCGTGCTGCGCACCGACGGCTACCTGCCGGGGCCGGACGACGTCACCGTCGCACCGCGCCTGGTCGCCGAACACGGCCTGCGCCGCGGTGACGAGGTCCACGGCCGGGTCGCACCCGCGCCCCGCGGCGGCAAGGCGTCCACGCTGGTCACCGTCGAGGCCGTCAACGGCGCGCACCCCCGCCACTCCCGCGTCCGCCCGGCCTTCACCGACCTCGTGCCGACCCACCCGCACGAGAGGCTGCGGCTGGAGACGGAGGCGCACGAGCTGACCACACGGGTGGTCGACCTGCTCATGCCGATCGGCAAGGGGCAGCGCGCGTTGATCGTCGCACCGCCCAAGGCGGGCAAGACCTCCGTGCTGCGGTCGATCGCGCACGGCCTGGCCAAGAACCACCCGGAGTGCCACCTGATGCTGGTCCTGGTCGGCGAACGCCCGGAGGAGGTCACCGACCTGTCCCGGGGCGTGCCCGCCGAGGTGGTCGCGGCCACCTTCGACCACCCGCCCCGCGACCACACCGCGCTCGCCGAGCTGGCCGTCGAACGGGCCAAGCGCCTGGTCGAGCTGGGCCGGGACGTGGTGGTGCTGCTGGATTCCGCGACCCGCCTCGGCCGTGCCTACAACCTCGCCGCGCCACCGTCCGGGCGAACCCTGTCCGGCGGCGTGGACGCGGGTTCGCTCACCGCGCCGAAGCGGTTCCTGGGCGCGGCGCGCAACGTCGAGGGCGGCGGTCCGCTGACGATCATCGCGACCGCGCTGGTCGACACCGGTTCGGCGGGTGACGCGCTGCTCTTCGAGGAGTACAAGGGCACCGGCAACGCCGAGCTGCGCCTGGACCGCAAGACCGCGGCACGGCGCGTGTTCCCGGCCGTGGACGTGCACCAGTCCAGCACCCGCCGCGAGGACCTCCTGCTCACGCCCGCCGAAAGCGCGTCGATCCGCTTGCTGCGCCGTGCGTTGGCGGGCAAGGAGGACGCGCTCGACGTGCTGCTCGACGGTCTGCGCAAGACGGGCGACAACGCCGAGTTCCTCACCCGGCTCACCGCCACCACGCCCCGCTGAGTCCACTGCAGGTGGTTCGGTCAGGTGGGCCGGACCGGCGGGGCAGCCGACGCAGCCGCCAGTGCCGCTGCCACGGCCAGGACCTCGGCCACGGTGTCTGCGCGCCGGGACAGGCGAAATCGCAGGCGATGCATGATGTGCCCCTTTCTCTCCGGGCGGTGACGACGGAAGCGTCGATCACGCCTCTGGACGTGGTCTGGACGTGGAGTGGACCGGCCACTCGCCCGGGGCGCGGACGCGGGGTTGTGCACGTTCCCAGTCAATCGGCGGACGCTGCCCCTTGAGGCAGCCCTCGGTCTGCGCTTTCATAGTGTGCACGTTCACAGCCGCCGCCACCCACACCTCGATCAAAGGAGATCGGATGTCCGGCTCCCACCGGGCGGTCAAGGCCGCCCTCGCCCTGGCGACCGCCGTGCTGCCGCTGACCACGCTCACCCCGGCCGTCTCCGCCGCCGGGTCGCTGAACATGCTCGGCGCCGACGTCTCGACCGCGCAACGCGCCCTGGACCTCGGCGCGAAGTACTACGACGCGTCCGGCACCGCCCGGGACCCGCTCGACATCCTCAAGGGCGCCGGGGTCAACTACATCCGCCTGCGCGTCTGGAACAACCCGAAGAGCGGCTACAACAACAAGGCGAAGGTCCTGGCCTACGCCAAGGCGGTGAAGGCCAAGGGCCTCAAGCTGCTGGTCGACTTCCACTACTCCGACACCTGGGCCGACCCCGGCAAGCAGTACAAGCCGGCCGCCTGGGCGAACCACGGCATCGGCCAGTTGCAGACCGACGTCTACAACTACACCCACGACGTGTGCACCAGCCTGAAGGCGCAGGGCACCACGCCGGACAGCGTGCAGATCGGCAACGAGATCAACGTCGGCATGCTGTGGGACGACGGCAAGGTCGTCAACAACGACTTCACCAACCTCAGCCTGCTGCTCAAGGCCGGTTACAACGCGACCAAGGCGTGCCACAGCGCCACCAAGGTCATGATCCACACGGCGAACGCCGACAGCCTCGACCACGCCCGCTGGTTCTACGACGGCATCAGGTCCAAGGGCGTCTCGTGGGACATCACGGCGCTGTCGTACTACTGCATGTGGCACGGCACGTTGAGCAACCTCTACAACGTCATCGCCGACGTGCGCTCCCGGTACGGCAAGGACGTCGTGCTGGCCGAGACGGCCTACCCGTTCACCACCGGCAACGCGGACGGCACCGGCAACTCCATCACCACCGGCTGCTCCGGCTACCCGTTGACGTGGCAGGGCCAGGCCACGAACTTCACCCACGTCCAGAACACCGCGCGCAACGCGGGCGCCATCGGCGTCTTCTACTGGGAACCGACCTGGTACGCGGTGCCCGGCAACGGCTGGGACCCCGCCGACATCAACGGCAGCGGCAACGGCTGGGACAACATGGCGATCTTCGACTGGTCCGGCCGGATCAACCCGAACGTCCGCTGGACCCCGTGACCGTCGTCGGTGGGCGGGCCGGCACCCCGACGACCCGCCCACCGCGATCGAGCGGGGCACCGCGGGTGCTCTCAGCGGCTGCGCGACCCTGGTCGTCGCGGTGGCGAACCGGGCCCGCTTTCCACGCCACCTCGCCTCGGATCCACCCGTTCGGCGTAGTGCCGGCCGCCGGGTCGACCATGATCACGCACCGACCCGGGTACGGACGGGCAGATCTGCCCGGACGGACTTCCGGCGGGACCGTCTCGCGTGGTGGGCTCAAACCGGCTCCCTGCCGCCACGCGGTCGGGGGTTCCGGAGGACCGGTACCGGCCCCGGTGCCGGTGCGGAGGTGTGAGGGCGATGTGGTCGCGGGAGTCCCGGGGATCCCGGCAGGACGGAGGTCGCGTGGCGGACGGTTCCACGCCCGAAAGGTTCGCGGGCGACCTGTTCCTCGACCTGGCGGCCAAGGGGTGGCTGGTGGTGGAGCCGGGGGAGGCCGCGCGGGTCATCGCCGAGTTGGAGCACACCCTGGAGGTCATCCGGTCGCGGGCGCACCGGATCGAGGTGTCGCGGCGGCTGCGGACCGCGGCGGGCGACGACATCCACCCGGACGTCGACCGGCTCGTGGTCGACGCGGTGTTCGCCGAGCAGATCATGTCGGGCTCGTGGGAGCGCGCGCTGGTCGAGCTGCCCAAGTACATCGAGGCGTTCCGGATGGCGGCCCGCAACACGTCGCCGCGCGAGCCGTGAAGCCGACCTACCACGACATCACGTCGTGCGACCTGTGGTTCGAGCTCACCGCGGCCGGTGAGGACCTGCGCTACTACCGCGAACGCGGCGACCACGCCACGGTGGAGCTGATGGTCGCGTGGATCGACGTCCTGCTCGACGAGTGGAACCGGCGGCGCGCCGAGCACCGCTGACCCCCGCGCACGAGTTCGCCGCGCACCACGAGGGCCTGTTTCCCAAGTCTCGTTCGACAGGCCCTGGGGGTGCGCGGCGGTCAACGGGCGTCCGGTCAGCCGGCCAGGTCGCTCAGCTCGCCGCTGACGTTGAGCAGCTGCGCGCAGTTCGGCGCCTGCCGGCCACTGGCCGGGGTGCCCGGCCTGGCGCAGGTGACGGTCACGGTGACGGTGCCGTTCTGCGGGATGTCGATCGGCGTCACCCAGTGGTAGTCCTGGTTGCGGAAGGTCTCCAGCGCGATCACGGTGATCGTGCGCTCGCCGAACGCGATCGTCAGCACGCCCTCGTCACCCTGGTGGTTGGCCAGCACGATGTCGGTGATGTGGAAGACCTTGCCCGCCGGCACGACGTAGGTACCGGTGCCCTGCTGACCGGCGTTCGTGCGCACCTCGATCGTGCCGGAGCTCTGCCGGGTGCCACCGGTCGTGCCGCGGCCCTGCTCCTGCCCTTGGCCCTGTTGCCCGGCGGGTTGCTGCTCCGGCGCACCGCCCGGCTCCTGGGTGGCGGGCGTCGGTGGTTCGGCGGCGGCCTGGGCGATCTCCTGGGCGCGGTCGTCGGCGGCTTCCCGTGCGGCGCTGAGCACCGCCGGGCGCACCAGCAGCAGCCACGCCAGCAGCAGCGCCAACAACGCGCCGAGCAGCGACAGCAGCCACTTGGACAGGATCGGCAGCTGCACCAGTTCCCCGGCCAGCTCGTGCTCGTGCCGGTCCTCCGCGGCGAGGGCCACCACGTCGAGCCGCACCGGCCACACCGCGGGCTTGCCGAACCACAGCGGTTTCGCCACCCGCACCCGCAATTCCAGCTCGGCGTGGGCGCCGGGGTCCACAGTGGTCGGTGCGGTGGACACGGTGGTCTTCAGGTGGTCGTCGGCTTCGGGCAACGCGGCCGTCACCACGGTCGGCGTGTTGCCGTCGTTGTGCACCTCGACGCGGTAGCGCGCGCCGCGCCACGCCCGCCGGCGCTTGGGGATCAACCGGGCGCGTTGCCGCGCGAACGGTTCGACGATCACGGTCGTCTCGGTCACGACCACCGACTCGGGTCGTTCGGCGGGCAGCACCCGCACCCCGAGCGGCACCTCGCCCGCGCGGACGTCCGGTGATCGTGGCGGGCGCAGGACGACGGCGACCTGCTCCGAGGTCCCCGGGTACAGCGACAGCCGTGCCGGTTCGACGGTGGTCCAGGGGGCGCAGGCGCCCACCACCTCGAACTCGTACGCCTCGACGATGTCACTGTCGTTGCGCACCGTCATCGTCGTGCTGGTCTCCTGACCGGGCGTGACAACCACGGTGGGGAGACCGAATTCGGTCGTTGCGGTCACCCGACGAACGGTAGGCACGGCACACCCGCGGCCGACAGGGAGAAAAGGGCACCATACGGGCAAAGCCGTGCACCGCGGGCCCGGCGCCGGTGCCCGCGCACTCCTTGGGAGAACACGATAGCCGTAACGAGCGTGGTTCGGCTGAGCTTATTCCACAGGAGGGTCGCATGAACAGGATTCCGGTGGCCGTGTACGCCGAGGACCAGGTGCTGAGAGCGGGGATCACGCACCAGTTGCGGCCACGGCCCGAAGTCGAGGTGGTGCGGCCGGACGAGGAGCACCGTGCCGCCGTGTCGCTCGTGGTGGTGGACCGGGTGGACGACGAGACGGCGCGGCTGCTGCGCCGGTTGCGGCGGTCGTCCGCCACGCGCACCGGTCTGGTGGTGGGGCGGTTCGACCAGGACGCCCTCCAGACGACGATCGACTGCGGTGTGACGGCGGTGCTGCGGCGGGCCGAAGCCGACCAGGACCGGTTGGTGAGCACGGTTTCCGCGCTGCACAAGGGAGAAGCGGTGCTGCCCGGTGACCTGCTCGGCACGTTGCTGGACCACGTGAGCCGGTTGCAGCGCAGTGTGCTCGACCCCAACGGCCTGTCGCTGTCCACGCTCACCTCGCGTGAGGCGGACATGCTGCGGCTGGTGTCGGAGGGGTTCGACACGGCCGAGATCGCCTCGAAGACGTCGTTCTCCGAACGGACCGTGAAGAACGTCCTGCACGAGGTCACCACCCGGCTGCAGCTGCGCAACCGCGCGCACGCCGTCGGCTACGCGATGCGGCACGGCCTGATCTGATCCCGCGCCTGCCTTGCCCGAACTCTCCTTCAGTCATGCCCCGACCGTGCCCGCCGGGACCTCCGCGCCACCGGGCCGCGCGGACGACGATTTCCGGCACACGCCCCAGACGGAGGTGGAACCTTGGTGACCTGGCTGCCGAACCGGCCCATCGCCACGATCGGCGCGGTGCTGGCGCTCAGCGCCGCGGTCGTCGTCGTGCACGACGTCGCCACGTCGGTGTCGGCGTCGGTCCTCCAGGAGGAACCCGTGTCCGGCCGGATCGCCTACAGCGGCACCGGGCACCGCAGCCTCGGCGTCGTCACCGGGCCCGTGCCGGATCAGCTGCGGCCCACTGAACCGCTGCTCGGTGCCGGGCCCACGCACCACGACGATCACGTGTCGGCGCGCGGTGGGCTGGTGGTGTTCACGAGCCTGCGTGACAGCCCCAGGCCGCAGGTGTACCTGCGTGCGGCCGACGGCTCGGTGCGCAGGCTCACCGACGGCCTCGACGCGGGCCGTCCTCGGCTGTCCCCGGACCTGCGAACGGTCGTGTTCGACTCCCGTGCGGGCGACCAGCGTGACCTGTGGCTGGTCGGCGTGGACGGCAGGGGGCTGCGCAGGCTGACCGACACGCCGTCCTCCGACGAGGCGTGGCCGACGTTCTCCCCGGACGGCGCGAGCGTCGCGTTCTCCGGTGACCGCGACGGCGGACGCGAGATCTACCGGATCCCGGTCGGCGGCGGGCGGGTCGACCGGCTCACCGACGAACCGGACGGTGACGCGGGTGAGCCGGACTGGAACCCGCGTGACGACCGGATCGCCTACACGCTCGACGTAGGTGGCGTGCCGAGGCCGCGTGTGCTCGGCGCGGGTCGGGTCGGCGTGCCCGTGCTGGGTGGTGACCAGGCCGGGTGGCGTGGCCGGTGGCCCGTCTGGCAGCCGGACGGCGCGGGTCTGCTGTTCCTCAGCACCGACCAGGTGTGCTCGTGCCCGGCCGACCCGGACGTGGAGAAGGTGTACCAGGTCGACACCGGCCCGGGTCTGCCCGTCACGGCCGCGCCCGGCCTGCTGCTGGCGGAGGACCGCGCGGTCACGTCGCCGACGTGGCTGGTGGACGCGCGTGGCGAGCACCTGGTGGTGGCCCGCACGACCGCTGAGACACACTTCACCGCGACGTTGCAGGACATCCGGCCGGACGGCTCCGACCCGCGCGACCTGGGCGTGCCGGTGCTGCGGGAGGACCCGGAGAGCGTCGACGACCCCAACCTGCTGTTCCGGCCCCGGGCCGGCTTCGACCCGTGGACGCAGCGGCAGTCCTACTCCCCCGACGGCCGGACCATCGCGCTGAGCCGGTTCGAGCAGGTCGGCGACACGCGGGTGCAGCGGCTGTGGCTCGTCGATGCCGACGGTGGTGACGCGCGTCGCCTGCCGGTCGCCGATCGGCAACCCGCAGACTGGGAGTTCGACGCCGTCTGGTCGCCGGACGGCCGGTACTTGGCCTTCGCCCGCCGGTCGCCCGGAGGGGTGCGCCCGGCGGGTGGGGCGAGCCGGATCGTGGTGGTGGAGGCGGCCACCGGTGCCGTGGTCGGGCGGCTGACTCCCCCGCCGTCCGCCGCCGACCAGGAGGACACGCAGCCCGCGTGGTCGCCCGACGGCGGCACGTTGGCGTTCACCAGGGGTCGGGTCTTCGACGGGCCCACCGGCGAGGTGCGGGACAACCACGTGTGGACCGCTCGGGCCGGGACGTTGGACAGGCAGCGGGACGTGTCGGCGGCGGTGTGCGGGTTCGACTGCGAGGTGACCGACGACAGTGCGGTGTTCAGCCCGGACGGGCGGACGTTGGCGTTCAACCGCGAGGCCGACGGGGTGCTGCTGGTGTCGTTGGCGGACAACGGGTGTCGGGTGCTGCTGCCCGCCGGTACCTGCGCCACGCCGCTGACCGCACCGCCTTCGGGGCCGTTCCAGCCTCGGGACGTGTCGTTCTCGCCATCCGGTGACCAGGTGGTGCTGACCGCGCGTCGTGAGGGTGATCTGCGGTCGCCGGAGGAGTTGGTCGTGGTGGAGTTGGCCACGGGGGCGATGCGGCGGATCACGGCCGACCTGCCGGGCAGGCAGAAGGAGCCGACGTGGCAGTGGACGGTCGATCTGACCGTGCGGGCGCCGTCCTCCGCGCCGGTGGTGGAGACCGGCGTGACGACTGCGGTGACGGTGACCGTGACCAATCGTGGTCCGGCGGCGTCGCCCGGGACCGCGTTGACCGTGGCGGTGCCGGAGGGTGTGCGTCTGCTCGGCCTGCGTCCCGCGCGGGGTGGTTGTGAGGTCTCGCGGTGCGATTTGGGGATGGTCGGTGCTGGTGAGGCGGTGGAGGTGGTCGCCGAGGTGGTGGGGCTGGTGCCCGGTCGGCGGGACGTGACGTGGTCGGTGGCCGGTTCGGTGGTGGACGTGCTGCCGTCGGACAACGCGGCGGTCACCGGGATCCCGGTGCGTGACCCGGTGACCGGTCCTCCGCCTCCCGCGCCGCCGCCCGTCGTGCCGCCGGCTGGTCCTTCGCTGGCGGTGGTGGTGCAGCCGAATCCGTCCTATGTGGGTGGACGGGCGACGGTGAGTTACACGGTGCGCAACGGTGGTGGTGCGCCGGCTACCGGGCTCCGGTTGGACTTCGGGCTGCCCGCGGTGCCGGTAGCCGCGCTGCCGCCGGGGTGTGCGGCCGTTGGGTGCCCGTTGCCCGACCTGCCGCCGGGTGGGACGCAGGTGGTGCAGGTCGTGTTGGCGCCGGATGTGCCGTTGGAGGCCGTTGTGCGGGGTACTTTGCGGACGAGCGGTACCGATGCCGATGCGGGGGACAACGTGGCCGTCGCGCCGATGCGCGTGCTGCTGCCCCGGATCGTGGCCGTGCCGCCGATCGGGGAGCCTGGCTTCGTGACTTCGGTGCGTGGCGAGGACTTCCCTCCCGGCGTGCCGGTGCGCTTGTCGTGGTCTCCTGGCATCACCGCGTCCGCCGCCCCGACCATCCCGCGCCCGGACGGCGGTTTCACGGCGCAGCTGCTCATCCTGGCCAAGGACCGGACCGGGGAACGCACCATCACCGCCACGGGCCCCGGCTTCCGAGCCGCCACCACCGAGTTCCTCGTCGTGCCCGGCTCCGTGGGCCCACCAGACGAGGTCCGACGACGGTGATTCCCTGCTTTGGTGCTTCCGCTCTGCCCATGTCGTCCGGAGGAGGTCATCGTGATCCACGAGGTGGACGAGGGGATCCGCCGACTGCTCGCCGGCGGCGGCGTGCCCGGTGGCGGCGGTGAGCTCGCGTTCGAGGCACCCACCACCGACTGGACGGCCCGCCGCAACGCCCCGACGGTCAACGTGTTCCTCTACGACATCCGCGAGGACCCGACCAGGCGCAGCACCGGCAACCTGGAGGTCTTCGAACGGGACGAACTGGTCGCCCACCGCAAACCACCCCGCTGGTTCCGCCTGTCCTACCTGGTGACCGCGTGGACCAACCGACCACAGGACGAACACCGCCTGCTGTCCGAGGCTCTGACCTGCCTGGCCGCCCACGGCCACTTGGCGCCCGAATGGCTGACCGGCTCCCTGGCCGACCTCGGCCTGACCGTCGTGCTGGAGTCGGGCGGCCCAATCTCCGAAGCCCGCGCCGCGACCGACGTGTGGTCAGCCCTGGGCGGCCGGCTCAAACCGGCCATCAACCTCGTCGCGACCGCCCCGGTCGCCGGCGCCCTGACCCCACTCCCCCCACCCGCCGACGGCGGCCTGGTCCTGTCCGGCACCCCCACCGAACCCGCCCGCCGGCTGCGCTACGACAACCCGCACCCCGACACCGGCTTCGCCCCCACCCGCCCCCGCCCCACCGACCGCCGCCGCCGCGGCCCCATCACCTGATGCCCCCGACACCCTCCGGCCCGGCCCCCAACACCAGCCCCGCACCGTCCCCGCACCGTCCCCCACGCGCCTCAGGCACCGTCCGCGCGCGCCCCAGGTACCACTCGCCGCGCCCCGGCGGGCACCCTCCTCCACACACCAGCGGGCCACACCGGGCCTGGGCGCGAATGCGCACGCGCGACCGCGCACCTGCCAGACCAGCCCGCCGCACCGTCGGCCCCGCCAGTGCCCACCCCGCAGTGGTCCACCCCGCAGTGGTCCACCCGTGACGGGGCTCCACCGCTACGACCGACCGTCAACGACCGACCCACCATCCACACCTGCCACCAGCCGCTACCGTGCACCGCCCAGCCGCAGCCGCCGAACCGTCAGCCGCGGCCACCGGCCACGGGGTGCCGAGCGCGACACCGTGCGCCAGACTTCGATCGCTCGCCGCCGGCCGTCGACCGCTCGGTCGTCGCCATTGGCTCGATGCTCCTCCGGTGCCGATCGCTGCTGCCCTCCGGCTCGGGCTCGGCTGCCCTCCGGCTCGGGCTCGCGGCTGGCGATCGGGCTGCGACCCGTCGACCCGACACTTCATCGTCCGCCGCAGACGCCTTGCCCGCCGCGCCGTGCTGCCTCCTTCTTTCCCGGCAACGCAATTGGGGCCTGAAAAGTTTCCTCGAATCTTCCATTCACGCTCGGTTAGCTCGTCTGGGTGATCTTTGGTGGGTCGGCGATCTTGCTCTGGGCAGACCGTAGCAACCGGTACCGACAAAGGTGGTGGGTGATGACGATGACCACGGCGGCGCCGGCGGCGCGGGCGGCGGATCTTGCGTATCTCCTGGCGAGGTTGAGTGTGGTCGAGTGGAGGGTTCGTCAGGCGGTCGCGGTGCGGGGTGGGGGTGGGTCGGAGGTCGACGATCCGCATCGAGGGCTTTACCTGACCGCGGAGGCGGTGAGGCGGGTGCTCGATTGGCGGAGTGAACTGCTTCCGCCGGTGGAGTCGGATCCCGAGCTGGAGGTGTTGGCGGCGGTGGTGCCTGAGCCTGGGCCGCGGTTGTCGATGCTGGGGCGGCGGTTCGGGTTGGAACCGGTGGATCTGGAGTTTCTGCTGGTGGCACTGGCGCCGGATGTCGATGCGCGCTTCGAACGCCTATATGGCTACCTCAACGACGACGTCACGCGGCGCCGCGCGACCGTTGGGCTGGCGCTGGAGCTGTGCGGGCTGCCTGCTGCGAGTGCGGGGAGGTTCCGGTTCGCACCCACGGCGCCGTTGGTCAAGTACGGGCTGGTGGAGGTGCGGGACGACGAGTTGCCCGCGTTGTCGCGGACGCTGCGTGTGCCCGACCGGATAGTCGCCCACCTCCTCGGTGACGACGAACCGGATCCGGCGCTCGGCACCGCCGTCCGGCTGCGGTCCGGGAATGCGGCACCGGAGGGGTTGGCGCGGAAGATCGGTGACGCGCTGCACGCGGGCATCCTGGCCGTCCACTTGCGGGACGCCGACGGTGACGCGAGTCGGGTGGCGGTGGACGCGCTGGCGGCGGCCGGTCGGGACGCGCTGGTGCTGGACGTGGCGGCGATAGCGGGCCTTCCGCTCACGGCAGTGGTGAGAGAAGCCCGGTTGCGCGGTGCGGGACTGGTGTTCGGTCCCCTGGAACCGCTGCTGCCCGAACGGGCCCAGGTGATCCGCGACCTCACCGGGCTCGCCGACGACGTGCCGCTGTTCCTGCACGGCAACCGACACTGGGATCCACAGTGGACCAGTCACCAGGTGGTGTCGCTGAACGTACCGCCGCTGGACGCGGACGCGCGGGCCGATCGGTGGGCACGGGCGCTGGCCGACGCCACCGGCACGGCGGCGGATCCGGCAGTGGTGGCGGACCTGGCGGGCTACCGGCTCGGCACGGACGAGGTGGAGCGCGCGGTGGCGGCCGCTGCACGGTTGGCGGTGCTGGAAGATCGACCGATCGGCCTGGCGCACGTCCGGGCCGGGGTGCGGGCGCGGAACGGGGCCGGGCTGGAGCGGTTGGCACGGCGGATCACGCCCGCGGTGGACTGGGACGACCTGGTGCTGCCCGAACCGACCCGACGGCAGCTGGACGAGCTGGTGATGCGCGCACGCCACCGGGAACGGGTGCTCGGCCAGTGGCGCATGCGTCCCGGTGGTGGTCGGGGACGTGGTGTGGTGGCGTTGTTCGCGGGCGAGTCGGGCACCGGCAAGACGATGTCGGCCGAGGTCGTCGCGGGGGCGGTCGGCATGGACCTCTACGTGGTTGACCTGTCGTCGGTGGTGGACAAGTACATCGGCGAGACGGAGAAGAACCTCGAACGGATCTTCACCGAGGCCGCGGGCGTGCACGGGGTGCTGCTGTTCGACGAGGCGGACGCCGTGTTCGGCAAGCGTTCGGAGGTCAACGACGCGCACGACCGGCACGCCAACACGGAGTCGGCGTACCTGTTGCAGCGGATGGAGTCCTTCGACGGCATCGCGGTGCTCACCACCAACCTGCGGTCCAACATGGACGAGGCGTTCACGCGCCGGATCGACGTGATCGCCGACTTCCCGTTGCCGGGCGCGGCCGAGCGGCTCGCGCTGTGGGACCACTGCCTCGGTTCGCGCCTGCCCCGCGCGGACGACCTGGACCTCGCGTTCTGCGCCGACCGGTTCGAGCTGGCGGGCGGGTCGATCCGGGCGTGCGCGGTGACCGCCGCCTACCTGGCCGCGGCGGGCGGTCGGTCGGTGGGGATGGCCGACGTGATCGCCGCCGTGCACCAGGAGTACCGCAAGCTCGGCAGGCTCGTGCTGCCCGGCGAGTTCGGGCCGTGGCTGGAGGCCGCCGAGTCCCGGTGACGACCGAGTCCCGGTGACGACCGAGTCGCGGTGATCCCAGCGATACGAAGGGCGTCCGCTGCAGGCACCCTTTCGCGTGCCCGAAACGCCGATTGCCTGTTGGGGCAACGGGAGTGCCCTGACCCGGGGTCCGCGGGCCCTGCCGCCGCCGTCGTGCGCGCGCGACGCTGGTCGTACCAGAGCGGAACAGCAGGCACCAGCGGATGAGCAGACGAGGAGCGACCATGCCGCAGTACCTCTCGCCCGGCGTGTACGTGGAGGAGGTCCAGACCGGCGCACGCCCGATCGAGGGTGTCGGCACCGCGGTGGCGGCCTTCGTGGGCTTCGCCGAGCGGGGACCCTTCCACCAGCCGACCCGGGTCGCGAACTGGAACCAGTACGTGCGCGATTTCGGCGGCTTCACCGAGGACGCCTACCTGCCGCACGCCGTCTACGGCTACTTCGCCAACGGCGGCGGCGCGGCGTACGTGGTGCGGGTGGGTGGTCCGGCCGGTGACGCCGAGACCGAGCCCGCCGCCGCGTCGCCCGTGACGTTGGGTGGGCTGCGCATCTCGGCGCTGCCCGAGGCGGGCCAGGACATCTCCGTGGAGATCGCCGACGCCGACGGCGAGAACCCGCCGGAGGACCGCTTCAAGCTGCTGGTCCGCCAGGGCGACAAGGTCGTGGAGAGCTTCGACGTGTCGACCCGGAAGAACCTCAAGAACTACGTGGTGACGCAGGTCGCGGAACGGTCGAAGCTGATCGAGGTCAGCGAGCGGTCGGGCGCCGCCCCGACCCGGCCGGAACGGCAGTCCGTGGCCGTGCCCGCCCCGAAGGCGCCGCAGCCGGTCAAGCTCGACGCGCAGCAGTACGTCGGCGACGCCGCGGCGCGCACCGGGTTCGGCGGTCTGGAGAACGTCGACGAGGTCACCATGGTCGCGGTGCCCGACCTGATGAGCGCCTACCAGCGCGGCCTGATCGACCTGGAGGGCGTGCGGACCGTACAGGCCGCCGTCATCTCGCACTGCGAGCAGATGGGTGACCGCGTCGCCGTGCTGGACCCGCCGCCCGGCCTGTCCGCGCAGCGGGTGCACAAGTGGCGGATGGAGGAGGCGAACCACGACTCCCGTTACGCCACGCTGTACTACCCGTGGATCAAGGTGTTCGACCCGGCCAGTGGACGCAACACGTTCGTGCCGCCCTCGGGTCACATCGCCGGGGTGTGGGCGCGCAGCGACGCCGAGCGGGGCGTGCACAAGGCTCCGGCGAACGAGACGATCCGCGGCGCGGTGGACCTGGAGACCACGCTGAGCAAGAGCGAGCAGGACCTGCTGAACCCGGTCGGCGTGAACTGCGTGCGCACGTTCCCCGGTCGCGGTATCCGCATCTGGGGTGCCCGCACGCTGTCGTCCGACCCGGCGTGGCGGTACCTGAACGTGCGGCGGCTGTTCAACTTCCTGGAGGAGTCCATCCTGCTGGGCACGCAGTGGGTCGTGTTCGAGCCGAACGACGACCGGCTGTGGGCCGGTATCCGGCGCAACATCACCGCGTTCCTCACCGAGCAGTGGCGCCAGGGCGCGCTGTTCGGCCGCACGCCGGACGAGGCGTTCTACGTCAAGTGCGACCGGGACAACAACCCGCCGGAGTCGGTCGACCTCGGCCAGGTGGTGTGCGAGATCGGCGTGGCGCCGGTCAAGCCCGCCGAGTTCGTGGTCTTCCGGCTCTCCCAGTTTTCCGACAACACCAGCCTCGTCAGCGAATAGGAAAGGCACCGATCATGGCAGAAGGCGACGCTCTCTCCACCCACATCTTCGGCCTCCAGCTCGGCGCGTACATGGTCGAGTCGTTGCAGGAGGTCAGCGGGGTGACCATCGAGGAGGACGTGGTCGAGATCTCGCAGGTGACCCCGCAGGGCAAGCCGTTGCTGCGCAAGCAACCCGGCGCGCGCAAGGGCGGCGAGATCACCGTCACGAGGGGGATGGACAAGAGCAAGGAGTTCACCAAGTGGCTCAAGGAGACGGTGAACAAGGGTGACGTCGAGACGGCCAGGCAGAACATCACCATCGAGATCATGAACAGCAAGGGCGAGACCGAGCGGCGGCTGAACCTCGTCAACGGGTGGGTCAGCAAGTGGGAGGGCCCGTCGTTGAAGGCGGGCGAGTCCAGTGCCGCGGTGGAGAAGGTGACCATCACCTTCGAGGACATCACCCTGGAGGACTGATGAGGCGACGGGTGATCGGCCTGGACTCGCTGGACGAGCTGGCCGAGCAGGTCGGGTCGGCGCGGTCGGTCGGGTCTGCGCGGTCGGTCGGGTCGGAGGCGTCGGACGACGAGGTGAAGCGGTCGGTCGTGGTGCGGGAACCCGCGCTGCGCACCGAGTTCGACTTCGAGCTGCCGCGTGGCTACGTGGACGCGGAGGGCGTGGTGCACCGCCACGGCCGGATGCGCTTGGCGACGGCGCGGGACGAGCTGCGGCCGCAGATCGACCTGCGGGTCAAGGAGAACCCGGGTTACCTCAGCGTGCTGCTGCTCAGCCTGGTGATCACCGAGCTGGGCACGGTCGACGAGGTGAACGTGGGTGTGGTGGAGCGCATGTACGCCACGGACATCGCGTTCCTGCAGGACTTCTACCGGCGGATCAACAGCGAGGGGCACACCCGCGCCGGGGTGACGTGCCCGTCGTGCGGGAGCGGGTTCGAGGTCGACCTGGCCGGTGGTCGCCTGGGGGAATCGTGACGTACGCGGCCGACCGGCTGCACGAGGAGGTCGCGTACGTGGCCTACCACTTCCACTGGCAACGGGAGCAGATCCTCGACCTGGAGCACCACGAGCGCAGGCGTTGGGTCCGCGAGATCGCACGCATCAACACCAGGGTGAACGAAGGGGGGTGACCCGATGGGCTTCTGGGACAGGTTCCGCCGCAGGGCAACGACCTCCGCCGTGTCTTCGGCCGCGGTGCCGGCCGCGGCGCGGCGGCCGGGATCGGACGGCGGCTGGCGTGCGACCCGACCGATGGAGGGCGTGATCCAGCGCGCGGGTATCGCGGTGGGCGACGGCCTGCGGTTCCGCGGCGGTTTGGCGGCGTGGCAGGACCACGCGCTCGGCGGCCGGTTGGGTCACGCGGTCCTGCCAGGCGCACCGGCCGGGGTGGTGCACGGGTTGGCCCGGCACACCGGTGAGCCGGCCGGGTACGCGGGCAACGACCAGCTCACCGTCGCCTTGCGCTACCCGGACCTTCCGGACACGCCTTCGCCTGGGCCGACGGGATCCACCGGCCACGCCGTGCAGCGGACCCCGGCCACCCCGGTCCCCGTGCGACCGCTCGGCAAGCCGCTGACCGTGGCACACCGGGAGGTGACGCCACTGCGTCCCGTTCCGGTCGCGCGGACGACCAGCCCGGTGACCGCGCAGCGGCCGGGTCTCTCCGAGCCGACATCGGCAACCACGCCCGTACCGCACGAGCCGATCACCACCACGTCCCTTCCCGCCGAGCAGGCGACCACTCAGCCCGCCGAACCCACCCCGGCTCCAGTCCAACGCCAGACATCCGGTCCACCGGCCGGCGAGTCCGGGACGGCTCCCCTGCTCGGAGAGCCGATCACCTCACCGGCACAGCCGAGTGAACCAGCCTCTCACGCGACGGCCGACGCACCTCCGGTTCCGGTGCTTCGCAGCTCCGCCACGGCGGTGTCGGTGATCCAGCCGCCGCCGGCACCCGCTGGGGCGAAGCAGGTCCAGCGCCGGGAATCCGCCTCTCCGCCGGACCAGGGCGGGCCTGCCGCACCGGCAGTCGGCGGGCCGACCGCGCCCCCATCGATTTCTGCCGTCGCTTCTCGGACACCCCGGTCATCCGCCCGGCCACCGGTGCAGCGGAGGACGAAACCCGGACCGGCCCTGGGTGAGCCACTGGCGCACATGCCGGCCACCGCAGTGGTACAGCGGACTCCGGACAACGGTGCGCCACCGGTCCAGGTCCCCACCGGCACGGTGGTACAACGCCGAACCGACAACGCGACCGCGCCTGTGCTCGGCCAACCCCCGGCGCAGGCCCAAGCCGACACGGTCACACAACGCGAATCCCACACCCCGCCGCCAGTCTCCAGCCGACTCTCAACGCAAGCCCAAGCCAACACGCTCGCACAACGCAAGACCCAAACCCCGCCCGTCCTCGGCCAACCCCCGGCGGAGGCCCAGGCCGACACGGCGGTACAACGCAAGACCCAAACCCCGTCGGTCCTGGGCCAACTCCCAGCGCGGGTCACGGCCGTAGCGCGGCCCGCCCCGTTCACGCCACCGGACCTGAGCGAGCCTTCGGCACCGAACCCGACCGGCGCGGTCGTGCAGCGAAAGTCCAGGGCGGGAGCCGTCCTGGGTGAACCCGTGGCACGGATACCGGCCGATGCGGTGGTGCAGCGCGAGTCGTCCGCCGGATCGACCTCGGACCACCAGCGCGCCACCGTGTCCCCTGCCCATGCGCCAAGGGAATTGGAATTTCAGATTCTGTCAGCACAACCATCAACGCCGCGGTCATCGGCTCCGACTCGGCTGCCGGTGGTCCGACCTGCCCGGCCGGTGGTGCAGCGCCGCACTCCCACGGCGCCGCTGCTCGCGGACCGGCCCCTGATCTCGTCCACAACCCTCCCGAGCACGACGAACACACCGAACACGTCGAGCACATCCGAGAAGCGCCAGGCAGTTCCGGTTCGGTGGAATTCACCGGCACGCGAAGGCGCGGCGGCACATCACGCACCAAGCAAGGCTCCGGGGCAACGCGGGCAACCGACCAGCCCGGTGACGTCAGCTCCCAGGACGGCCAGTGTGCAGCGCGCGGTAGTTCGGCCGGCACCACCGGCAGAGGTCGACGAAGCCGCACCCGACCGGCCGATCGTGCCGGCCTACCCGCCCGTCGTGGTGGCGCCGCCGAGACCGGCCGGGCACATGCCGGCCGCCGCACCGATCATCCGACCCGCCACCGTCCAACGACCCGCCGCCGGCCAACGATCGGCGGCCGTCCAGCGGTCGGTCACCGTCCAGCGATCGCCGGACGAGCCGGTGAAGTCCCGGAACACCAAGACCACCGCCGACAAGAGCGCCACCGGCCGGCCAAACCGCCTGGAGCGCGCCGACCTGGACGACCTCGCCCGCCGCCTCCTCGAACCGGTCGGCCGGCTCCTGCGCGCCGAACTGCGCCAGGGCCGCGAGCGCGCCGGCCTCCTGCACGACCGCCGCCGTTGACCCCGGACCGATCACCAGGAGACACACCGATGTCCGACACCCTCTTCGCCACCAGCGTCTTCTTCCGGCTCTCCATCGCGGGCAACGACCTCGGCGCCTTCCACACCTGTGACGGCATGGGCGCGCAGATGGAGGTCGAGCAGTTCGCCGAGGGCGGCAACAACGGGTTCGCCTGGCAGCTGCCCTCGCGCATCACCTGGTCCAACATCACCATGACGCGGCCGGTCACGGCGGACACCGCCAAGGTCGTCAAGTGGCTCAACGAGGTCATCAAGAAGGTCGAGCGCAAGGACGGCGAGATCGTCGCCCTCACCCCGGACGGCACCCGGATCGCCGGCTGGCAGGTCCAGGGCATCGTCCCGGTCCGCTGGCAGGGCCCGTCGTTCGACCCGGCGAGCTCCCAGGCCGCCGTGGAGACGTTGGAGATCGCCCACGAAGGCATCGACGCGTCCTGAGAGGAGGGAACGGGCAGTGGCAGGCAAGACCAGTCTCACCCGCGCCCAGTTGGTGGTCATGGAGCCGCCCGCGCAGGCGGGTGCGAAGCCGGGCGCCAAGCTGGCCACGGTGAAGTTCCAGTTCAACCCGAACACGGTGGCGCTGACCAAGAGCACCGAGTGGCGCCGCAACCCGTCCCGCATGGCGGACGAGACGTCGACGCCGGAGTTCGTCGGCAGCGGGCCGCGCACCCTGTCGGTGGACGTGTTCCTCGACGCCACCGCGACGCACGACAACTCGGTGGAGACGCGGGTGGAGCAGCTGCTGCTGGCCTGCGTGCCCACGAAGAAGAGCCTGGCGGCGAAGAAGCCCGCGAGCCCGTGGGTGCGCTTCGAGTGGGGCACCTCGAAGACCACGTCGTTCGACGGCGTGCTGTCGAACCTGTCGGTGGACTACTCGCTGTTCGACGTCGACGGGCGGCCGCTGCGGGCGACGTGCTCGTTGTCCATCGAGGAGGCGGGCGACGACACACCCGGCCAGAACCCGACCTCCGGGTCGCGGGAGGCGCGTCGCGTGCACCGCGTGGTGGCCGGTGACAGCCTGCCGCAGCTGGCGTGGCGCGAGTACGGCGACGCCACGGCCTGGCGGGTGATCGCCGAGGCGAACGACATCGACGACCCGATGCTGCTGGTGCCGGGTGACGAGCTGCTGGTGCCCGCGGTGGAGGAGGTCCGATGACGCGGCAGGCCGCGGGCAGGTCGTTCCGGTCGTTCGCCGCCGACCCGATCGTGAAGCTGGGTTCGTTGACGAGCACGTGGGAGAAGAGGCTCGTGAGCTGCGTGGTCGACGAGAACGTCGGCCTGCCGGACGTCGCGGTGCTGACCTACCGGGACGGCGACAACGAGCTGCTCACCGTCGGCGGCATCACGATCGGCACACCGCTGACCGTGTCGGTGACGACGGTGCAGAGCAAGGCGCAGGAGCAGCTGTTCGGCGGCGAGGTCACCGCGCTGGAGAAGGACAGCGACTCGACCGGGTCGTTCACCGTCATCCGGGCGATGAGCAAGGCGCACCGGCTGTTCCGCGGCCGGCGGGTGGAGGCGTTCCGCAACGTGACCGCCGCCGACGTCGTGCGCAGGGTGGCCAGGAACGCGGGCCTGGCCGTCGGCCGGGTCGAGGTCTCCCCCGTCACGTACGCGCAGCTCAGCCAGGCGGGCGTCTCGGACTGGGACTTCCTGCGGCAGATCGCGCACGAGCACGGCGTGAGCGTCCAGGTGGACGACAAGGGGAAGCTGGAGCTGCTCAAGCCCGAGCCCGCGACGGGCGCGCCCGCGCTCACCGAGAGCAGCCCGCTGGTGCTGCGGCACGGTGACCTGCTGTCGTTGCGCGCCTCGCTGACCGAGTCCGACCGGGTGGACAACGTCGAGGTGCGCGCCTGGGACGTGGCCACGAAGAAGGCGTTCGTGGCGGTCGAGCCCGCCGTCCGGAGCAAGACCGTGCTGCCCGGGGAGATGACATCGGTCGCCGGTAAGCGGACGTCGATGCTGGTGGCGGACACGCCCTACGGCACGCAGGCCGAGACCGCCACCGCCGCGCGGTCGCTCGCCGCTTCGGTGAGCGCCGGGTACGCGGAGATCGAGGCGGTCGCCAAGGGCCACCCGAAGCTGCGGGCGGGCGTGCCGATCGCGTTGGCCGACGCGGGACCGGCGTTCAGCGGGCGCTACACGGCCACGTCGGTGCGGCACGTGCTGGAACCCGACCACGGCTACCGCAGCATCGTCACGGTCAGCGCCTCGCCGGACCGGTCGCTGGCCGGGTTGGTGCTGGGCGGCAACGCGCTGCCCCGGCCGCCGCGGATGCCGGGGCTGGCGACCGGGATCGTCACCGACATCCGGGAGGTCGGCCAGGGCGAGCGCGGTTGGGTGCGGCTGAAGTTCCCGTGGCTGGACGACAACTACGTCACCGACTGGGTCCGCACGGTGCAGTGGGGCGGTGTCCGGGGTGGCGGTGTGTTCAGCCCGGAGGTCAACGACGAGGTGCTGGTCGGCTTCGAGCAGGGCAGCCTGGACCGCCCGTACGTGCTGGGCGGGCTCTACAACGGTGTCGACCAGCCGTCACCGCACGACGTGCCGCTGGTGGACCGGCGCAGCGGCCGGGTGAACCGCCGGTCGCTGGTGTCGCGCACGGGCAACCGGCTGGAGCTGCTGGACGGCCTCACCGCCGCCGGTGTCCGGCTGGAGACCGGTGACAAGCGGCTGGACATCACGCTGGACGAGAAGACCGGCGCGATCGACATCCGGGTGCGTGCCCGGCGCGGTCGCCGGGTGCTCGGCTCGATCAGCCTGACCGACCGGGGCATCACGATCGACGCCCGGCGCGGCGACCTGGTGCTGAAGGGCAACACGGTGTCGGTCGAGGCGACCACCTCGGTGTCCGTGCAGGGCCGCACCGAGGCTTCCGTGGACGGTGGCGCGCAGGCCGTGCTCAAGGGCCGGATCGTCCGGATCAACTGACCTGAAGGAGATCACCATGCCTCCCGCCGCCCGGCTGGGCGACAAGACGTCGCACGGCGGCTCCATCGGCACGCCGCCACCCGCGGCGGCCGTCGCGGTGGCCACCGTCCTGATCGAGGGCAAGCCCGCCGCCGTGGGCGGCAGCCTGCACGTGTGCGTCGTCCCGAAGGACGCCGTGCTGGGGCCGGCGAACGTCGTCGAACTCCGCGTCGGCGGCCAGGTGTTCATCGGCGGGATGGTCGCGGCGCGCGTCGGCGACAGCACCACGTGCCAGGCGAACATCGCGACCGGCGCGCTGACCGTCCACATCGGAGGCCTGTGATGAGCGGGAGCTTCATCGGGCGCGGCTGGGGGTTCCCGCTGCGCACCGGGCCGACCGGCGGTATCGGGATGGTCGAGCGCGAGCAGGAGATCACCGAGGCGATCCGGCTCGTGCTGGGCACCGCACCGGGTGAGCGGCCGATGCGCCCGGAGTTCGGCTGCGGCATCCACGAGCACGTGTTCGCGTCGGCGGACGGCGCCACGGCGGGTCTGGTGGCCCGGGAGGTGCGTGCCGCGCTGGACCGGTGGGAGCCGCGGATCGAGGTCGACGACGTGGTGGTCGCGTTCGACGCGGTCGAGGTCGGCACGCTCTACATCGACGTGCGCTACACCATCCGGTCCACCAACGACCGGCGCAACCTGGTGTTCCCCTTCTACACCATCCCGGCCGAGGGGGGCGAGGCGTGATGGCGCTGCCCGCACCGAACCTGGACGACCGGCGCTTCCAGCAGCTCGTGGACGAGGCGAAGCGGTACGTGCAGCAGAGCTGTCCGGAGTGGACGGACCACAACGTGTCCGATCCCGGTGTCACGCTGATCGAGGCGTTCGCGCAGATGGTCGACCAGCTCGTCTACCGGCTCAACCGGGTGCCGGAGCGCAACCACCTGGCGTTCCTGGACCTGGTGGGCATCACGCTGTTCCCGCCGACGGCCGCGCGCGCCGACGTCACGTTCCGGTTGTCCGCACCGCAGCCGCAGGCCGTGGTGCTACCGGTCGGCACGGAGGTCGCCACGGCGCGCACGGAGCACGCCGAGGCGGTCGTGTTCGCCACCACCGACGGGCTGGCCGTGGTGCCGTGCGCGGTGCGGTGGGTGGTGACCAGGACGGCGTCGGGTGAGCACGTCGACCGCACCAAGGACCTGGAAGCGGGCCAGGACGTGCGGTGCTTCCAGGCCGCGCCGACGCCTGGTGACGCGACGTTGTTCGGGCTGTCGGCGGCGGTGCCGCGCTGCGTGGTGGTGCTGCGGCTGGACAGCCGGGTCGAGGGCATCGGCGTCGACCCGCGGCAGCCTCCGCTGGTGTGGGAGGCGTGGAACGGGCAGGACTGGCTGCCGTGCGAGGTGGACGAGGACACCACCGGAGGCCTGAACCGGCCCGGTGAGGTGGTGCTGCACGTGCCGGCCGGGCACACCGAGTCCGTGGTGGCGGGGCACCGCGCGGGCTGGCTGCGCTGCCGGGTCACCGAGCCGGTGCGCGGGCAGCCGTTCTACGCGGAGTCGCCGACCGTGCGCGAGGCCGAGGCGTTCACCATCGGCGGCACGACCGCCGCGAAGCACGCCGAGACCGAGACGGACGTGCTGCTGGGCGAGACGGCGGGCGTGCCGGGGCAGCGGTTCACCGTGCCGCGCTCCCCCGTGCTGCTGGACGGCGAGCCGGTGGTGGTGCGGGTGTCGGCGGGCGACGGGTGGCAGGACTGGGCCGTGGTGGAGCACTTCGGCGAATCAGGGCCGGACGACCGGCACGTGGTGCTGGACGCCGTGCGCGGTGAGTTCCAGTTCCCGCCCGCGGTCCGCGAGGCCGACGGCACGCTGCGGCGTTACGGCGCGGTGCCGCCCAAGGGCTCGGTGGTGCAGGTGCCGCGGTACCGCACGGGTGGCGGGCGGGCGGGCAACGTGGCGCGTGGCGCGATCTCGGTGCTGCGCAGCTCCGTGCCGTACGTGGCGTCGGTGGAGAACCGCGAGGCGGCACGCGGCGGTGTGGACGGCGAGACGGTGGCCGAGGCGAAGGTGCGCGCGCCGCAGCAGCTGCGGGTGCAGGAGCGGGCGGTGACGGCCGAGGACCACGAGCACATCGCCCGGCTGGCGGCGCCGTCGCTGGCCAGGGTGCGGTGCCTGCCCGACGGTCCGGGCGGAGCGCGGGTGCTGGTGGTGCCGGACGCCGTGGCCGACCAGGGCGACCGGCTGCGGTTCGAGCAGCTGGTGCCCACCGAGGACGTGGTGTCGGCGGTGGCGAGGCGGTTGGACGAACGGCGGCTGCTGGGCACCCGGCTGGTCGTGGAACCGCCGCGGTACCAGGGCGTCACGGTGGTCGCGCGGGTGGCGGCGCCGGGCGCGGAGGGCAACCGGGTGCGTGAGGAGGCGTTGGACGCGCTCTACCGCTACCTCAACCCGTTGCGCGGCGGCCCGGACGGCACCGGGTGGGAGTTCGGTCGTCCGGTGCAGTACGGGGAGGTCTTCGCGGTGCTGCAGGGCGTGGCCGGGGTGCGGTTGGTGGAGGAGGTCCGGCTGTTCCCGGCCGACCCGATCACCGGTGCCCGCGGCGCGCCGGTGGACCGGGTCGAGGTGGCGCCGAACGCGCTGGTGTTCTCCTACCAGCACCAGGTCGTGGTGGCCGGACCATGAGTCGCGCCGCGCTGCCCGAGCTGCCCAGCCGCTACCCGTTGGGTGCGATGCTGCCCGCCCTGTACGCGGCGGACGACTTCGCGCAGCGGTTCACCTCCGGCCTGGACGCCGTGCTGTCCGCGATCCTCGCGACGCTGGACAACCTGCCGGAGTACTTCGACGCGGACCTCGCGCCCGCGGACTTCGTGACGTGGCTGTCGTCGTGGGTGGCGGCGGACCTCGATCCGGCGTGGCCGGAGCAGCTGAGACGGGAAGTGGTGCGCCGGGCCGTCGAGCTGCACCGCCTGCGCGGCACCGCGGCCGGTCTCGTGGCCCGGCTGGAGCTGTGCCCGGGTGTGCGGGCCGAGGTGGACGACGGGCCGGGCGCGACCTGGTCCACCCGACCCGACACTCCCCTGCCCGATCGGCGGGACGTCGTCGTGGTGCGGGTGCGGCCGGGTGAGTCGGGGGTGGTCGACCGGGAGCGGGTGGTGGCGCTGGTCGACGCGGTGTGCCCGCTGCACGTCACCTGCACCGTCGAGGTGCTCTCGGGGAACGGGGACTGACATGCGCCTGTGCACGCAGTGCGGCGCGCCCACGCGTGACGCCGACGACTTCTGCGGCAACTGCGGCACCTACCTGGGCTGGGCGAGCGCGCCGCAGCCGCCGCCGGACGAGCCCGCCGACGGGGAGCGGCCCGGTCCGGTGCCGCCCGGTCGGCCGCAGGCGCGCCGGCCGCTGCCCAGCGCCGTGGAAGAAGAGGTCGTGGTCGGGCCGCCGTGCCCGGCGTGCGGGATCGCGAACCCGCCGGGACGCCGGTTCTGCCGCCGCTGCGCCACGCCGTTGGTGCCGGGTGCGCGTGAGGAACGCGGCCAGGCGCGAGATCGGCGGTGGCGGTGGCGGGGTGACACGTCGCGGTGGCTGCGCCGACTGGTCGTGCTGGTGGCGGGCATGGTGCTGCTGGTGGCCGCGATCCTGTTCTACCCGGCGGCGTTGGCGCTGGTCGAGGACGTGCGCGACAAGACGGCCACCCCGGTCGCGGTCGGGCCGAGCAGCAGCACCGCCACCGCGGAGGTGCCCGGCCACCCGGCGGCGGCGGCCGTGGACGGCCTGTCCAACCGGTACTGGGGCGCGACCGCCGTGGGCGACTCGGTGGAGTTCGGCTTCGCCGCGCCGTTCCGGCTGCTGTCGGTGGTGGTGCACACCGGCGCGGGCGTGGAGGAGCGGGCGTTCACCGGGCAGGCGCGGGTCGCGGCACTGGACATGGTCGTGACCACGGCCGACGGCGGCAGCCGCACCGTGCCGCTGCCCCTGGCCGACCGGGTGGGGCCGCAGCGCGTCGACACGGCGGTGAGCGACGTCGTGCGGGTCCGGCTGGTCGTGCGGGCGGTCGCCGGGCAGGCGCCGGGACGGCACATCGCGTTGGGCGAGGTGGAGTTCTTCCGCCGGCCCTGAGCACCCATTCCTGGCATCCATCCCCTGGGCATCCATCAGCGAAGGACGGGAGCGGCACATGGACGTCGTAGTGGTCACCGGCTCGGCGGGCCTGGTCGGAGGTGAGGCCGTGCGGGCGCTCGCGGCGAGGTTCGACCTGGTCGTCGGCATCGACAACGGGATGCGGCGGGACTTCTTCGGCCCCGCCGGGTCCGTCGCGGCCAACCTGGCGCAGGTCGAGCGCATCCCCAACTACCGGCACCACCTGGTGGACGTGCGCGACCACGCCGCGCTCGCGGCCGTGCTCGGCGAGTACGGCACGGACGTGCGGCTGGTCGTGCACACGGCCGGGCAGCCGAGCGACGAGTGGGCGACCGGGCAGCCCCTGGTGGACCTGGGGGTCAACGCGGTCGGCACGATGAACCTGCTGGAAGCGGTCCGGCGGGTGTGCCCCGAGGCGGTGGTCGTGCTGACCTCCACCACGAAGGTGTACGGCGACGCGCCGGATTCGCTGCCGTTGGTGGAGACCGACACCCGGTGGGAGATCGATCCCGCGCACCCGTACCACGAGCACGGCATCGACGAGTCCCTGCGCACGGAGGGCGGCAGGCGGACGTTCTTCGGGGTGTCGAAGCTGGCCGCCGACCACGCCGCGCAGTCGTACGCGGGGCTGTTGGGGCTGCGGATCGGGGTGTTCCGGTGCGCGAGCGTCACCGGTGCGCGGCACGCGGGCGTCGAGCAGGACGGCTTCCTGTCGCACCTGGTGCGCAGCGCCGTGCGCGGTGCGACGTTCCCGGTGATCGGGCACGGCGGCAAGCAGGTGCGCGACGTGCTGGACGCGCGGGACCTGGTGGAGATGTTCTGGTACTTCTACCGCGACCCGAAACCCGGTGAGGTCTACCTCGCGGGCGGTGGGCGGGAGCGCAGCGCGTCGGTGCTGGAGCTGATCGCCCAGTACGAGTACCTGACCGGCCGGGAGGTGCCGTTCGAGTACGTGCCCGAGCGGCGGTTCGCGGACGTGCGGTGCTGGATCACCGACACCCGCAAGTTCCGCCGCGACTACCCGGGCTGGCGGCCGGTCCACGGGCTGGTCGACATCCTGCGCTCGGTGCACGAGCACTGGGTGGCGGTCGGGCTCAACGGCTTCCCCGTGGGCTCTTGACCACCGGTCGGTGCCCGTGTTGAGTTCGAGACGACCCCGGCGTTCTTCAGAGCGTCCAGCGGGCGTGAAGAATCTTTGTAGACGCGTTTCAGAGCGTGTGAAGCCGCGGCTCGCAGACTCGGTGGTGCAATCCGAGACAGCGGGAGGCAGCGGTGGAGCGAGTCCGGGTCGTCGTCCAGGCGGCGGATCACCTGAGCATGACGGGTCTGATCACCTATCTCGGTTCGAGGCCCGATGTGGAACTGCTGGAGGGCACCGTCCACGCGAAGCCCGACGTCGTCGTCATGGCGGTCAACCGGCTGAGCACCGAGGTGGTGTCGAGGCTGCGCCGGGCCGCCGCGCACGTCGGGGCGCCGGTGGTGCTGATCGTGGACGAGGTCGGCGAGTCCGAGGTGCTCACGGCGGTGGAGTGCCGGATCGTGGCGATCCTGCCGCGGGCCACGGTGAGCGACCAGCTGGTGCTGCGCAGCGTGTTGTCGGCGGCGTCGGGTGGTGGCGTGATGCCGCCGAACATGGTGGCCGAGCTGCTGCGGCACGTGCAGCGGCTGCAGCAGCAAGTGCTGGACCCGGAGGGCGGGCGCGACCGGCTGTCCGCCCGCGAGGCCGACGTGCTGCGGCTGATGGCCGACGGGTTGGACACGGCCGAGATCGCCGGTCGGCTGTCGTACTCGGAGCGGACCATCAAGAACGTGTTCTACGGGATCACCGCCCGGCTCAACCTGCGCAACCGACCGCACGCGGTCGCCTACGCCCTCAGGAAGGGGATGATCTGACATGGCCGACCCCGAAACCCCGACCAGGCAGGACCGTGCCGCACTGCGCCGAGTGGTCGATCAGGCGCTGCGGGGCATCCGCGCCAAGGCCAGGATGCCCCACCCGGTCCGCACGCAAGGCGAGGCGCGATGGGTGATGTCCTCTGACGGCGTGATCGACGCCCCCACCCCGACCGACCACCACCCCTCCGAGGCATGACCAAACCCCACACGCCGAGATCACCCAAAAGTGGCACAGGCTTCGGGGATGAATGGAAGTGCCAGAATTGTTGCCGGGAAAAGAAGGTGTGGCGCCACGGCCCGGAAAAAGGATCCCTCGGCGCCAGCCCGAGACCCGACGCCGACCGACACCCGACGCCGCCGACGAGCCCAGGCCACTGCCGAGCCACCGCCGCTACCACAGCGACGCCTCAGCCGCGCCCAAGCCACCACCGAGCCGAAGCCGCTGCCAGGCCGCTGCCTCACCTCAGGCCGCGCCCCGCGACAGCGACGCAGGACGCAGCCCTCGGACCACGCCCACGACGCGGCGCCCAGCCGCGGCCAGGGCCAGAGCCCATGCCGGACTCGCCCGCTCCGCGACGGACGCTCGCCGGCGGACTGCGACGCGGCACGGCGCCGAGCCGCGACCGGCCAACTGTCGCAGCACGGGCCGGCGGGTGCCCAGCGCTTCAGCGCACCACCGCGCCCGGCGCCCATCAGCCCAGCGCCCAGCGCGGCATGGGAACCCAGCCCCGGACGCGCCCCAGCCCGCTCGCGGGACCCGGCCTCGGCCCGGACGCAGCGGAACGCAGCCGCTCACGGAACCCAGTTCCGACCGCGCCCACGAGGCGGCACCCCCGGCCTGGCCGCGCCCGGCCGCCACGGCCCCGGCCCTCGCTGCGACTCAGGCGCCGGCGGGGCGCAGCCCTGGCCGAAGGCCAAGCGCCTCGCCGAGCTCGCGCCCTGCCTCGGCCACGGACACCGGCGGGCAGGCCCCAGCTCGTTTGCGGCCCAGCTTTGGTCCGGACCGGCGACGAAAACACAGCCCTGTTCGGCGGCCCAACCCACTCGCGGGTCCGGCATCCGGCCGCAGCGCAGCCCTCTGCGCGATCCAGCACCCGGCATCCGCCCAGCCCGGCGCCCGCCACTGCCAGCCCAGCACGGGGAACGACCCAGCCACCTGCGGGATCCAACGCCCAATCTCCGCCCAGCTCGGGGTCCCTCTGCGTCCCGCCCGGCATGGGAAACCAGCCCAGCGGTCCGCGAGGTCCAGGCGTCGATCCTCGGTCCAGGCGTCGGCCCTCGGTCCAGGCGCCCGCCGGCCCCAGCGACCGGGCCGAAGTGCGAGGCACGGGGTGCGGTGGGTCCGGTCGGTGTGGCATGCGACGGTCTCCCAAGCGACTCCGGCCGGGCTGCGGCGACCGGTCGCGGCACGGGGGATGACGCGGGTGGGGGCATGAGATGGAGGTGGGGGTGGTCAGTGGGCTTCCGAGATGCGGGTGGTGGTGCGGCGGATGTCCCAGTGGGCGCCGAAGGTTCGGTAGAGATCGGTGGCTTCGGCGGCGATGCCCTTGGCTTCCACGGTCTGTCCTCGGTGGGTGAGGAGGACGGCTTGGTCTTCCAGGGTTTGCGCCAGTTCGAAGGTCCTGCCGACCGACCGGTAGTGGCTGATCACCGGCACGAGGCCTTCCGGGTCGGAGGCCAGCACGCTCCGGCACCGTCGGGCCGCCGCGGCGGCGCGGGCGGCCTTGGTCTCGCGGGCGGCTTCGGCTTCGCAGGCTTCGACGGCGGCGCGGGCCGTGGCCAGGTCGCCGCACGCCAACGCCTGCCGCACCAGTTCGGGCAGCCACTGGTGGCGCAGCATCATGTCCGCGTAACGCGTGTCGAGGATCGTGCCGAGCACCTCGACGGCACCGGCGTGGTCACCCTCGCGCGCCGCCGCCATCGCCTGCGCCGCCACCAGGAAGTCGCAGTTCTCCCGGTACGCCTCGGTCACCAGCGGCAGCGTCAGGCCGGTGGTCAGGTGGGTGTCGAGTCGCGCGCCGTCGTCCCGGTGGGCGGCGATCAGCGCGACCACGCCGTGCAGCAGCACGGGCCCGCCTTCGCGCAGCCCGAACCCGGTGAACTCCGGATCACCGATGACCGCCTCCAGCCGCGCCACCGCCTCGTCCCACCCGCCGAGCCAGAACTGGTGCACGGCGGCGGCCAGGTGCAGGCCCGCCACCGGTGTCCCCCGCCCGGCCAGGTCGAACGCCGTCCGCAACGCCGACGTGGCCTCCTCCAGCCGGTCGAGGCACTGGAGCGTGAAGATGCGGTTGTCCAGCAACAACAACCGCAGGTCGGTCAACGCCACATCGGTCCCCACCACGTCGAGCGCCTGGTCGAGGTACGCGACGGCACGCGGGTAGTCGCGGCGCACCGCCTCCACCTGCCACAGCACCTCCAGCGCCTGGCCGATGGCGAACGGGTCGGCGGCCCGCTCCCCCGCCTCGATCGCGGCCCGCGCGCTGGCCTCGGCACCGTCCAGCTCACCGACGCCCGCCCGCTGCACCAACGCCAGCAACGACAGCAGCCGGGCCCGCCACATGTCCGACAGCACCGGATCGGCCAACGCCTCCCGCGACGCCGCCACCGCCTCCTCCGCCCGCGCACCCCGGTACGGCATGTACGCCAACGTCCAGCGCACCTCCGCGATCAGGTCCGGCGACCGCAGTCGAGGCAACGCCCGGCGCGCGTGCTCCTCGGCCTCCGCGTCCCGCCCGATCCGGAACAGCGCGCTGCTCAGGTGCGCCATCAACGTCGCGTCACGCTCGTCCCGCGCCACCGACGACCGCAGGCACCGCTGCAACAGCTCGACCGCCACCAGCGGCGCCCGGTAGACCAGCGCCGGACCTTGCGCGACCAGCCAGTCCACCACCCACGAGCCGACCTGGTCGGACGCGGCCAGCAGCTGTTCGGCCACGTGGTCCACGGGCGCGCCGGACGCCGCGAGCGCTTGCGCGGCCTGCTGGTGCAGGGCCGTGCGCAGCGCGGCGGGCGTCCCCTCGTACAGGGCCTGCCGGATGAGCGGGTGCCGGAACGCCATCCGGGGACCGGCGTCGCGCAGCACGCCCGCCGCGATGGCCTCCTCCAGCCGTGCCGCGAGGTCGAACACCGGCGTGCCGAGCACCACCGACAGGTCGCTCACCGCGAACTCGCCGCCGAGCAGGGCCGACCACCGCAGCACTTCGCGGGTCGGGTCGGACAGGAAGTCCAGTCGGCCGGTCACCGCGGACACCAGGGACAGCGGCACTCGGTCCAGGGCGTGCACGGCGACGTCCGCCACGCCCGTGTCGACCTCGACGACGCGTTCGCGGACGAGCGCGTCGGCGACCTCGCGCACGTACAGCGGGTTGCCGCCGGCTCGGGCGGCGATGCGGCGCAACCCCGGTCCTGGCGACGCGCCGACGAGACGCCCGACCAGGCCCGCGACCTCGGTATCACCCAACGGGGCGAGGTCGAGCACCGCGCCGCCGCCGGACTCGACGTCCCTGCGCAGCCGCGCGACCTCGGCCCGGTAGGGCACCGGTCGGGCCGCGCCGACCAGCAGCAGCGGCAGCCGTCGTGCCACCGTGGACAGCCGGTGCCACACCTGAGTGCTGGTCTCGTCGGACCACTGCAGGTCGTCCAGCGCGAACACCAGCGGCCCGTCCGCGCACAGCTGTTCCACCAGGGCGACCAGGCGGTCGACGGCGCCGAACACCGGGTCGGAGTCGGCGAAGATCGACCCGGCGGGCCGTTCCTGGCGCAGCGCCCGCGCGGTCGCCGCCCGCCTCGGATCGGGCGAGCGCGGTTCGACGCCGAGGCAGTCGAGCACGAGCCGCAGCGGGAACCGGCTGCCGAGTTCGTCGGCCACGGCGTGGGCGATCTGGTGCCCGGCCAGGTCGGCTTGGGCCAGCAGCGCGGCCAGCAGCGCCGACTTGCCGATGCCCATCTCGCCCTCGATCCACAGCAACCGGCCCGTGCCGGTGGTGACGTCGTCGACCGCGCGCCGCACGGCCGCGAGCTCCACGTCCCGCCCGACCAGTTCGGCGTCACGCGGCGTCGGGTCGACCGGCTCGCGCGCGGTCCGCGTCACGGCGACCGGTCGGCGCGCGGGCGTCACCGATTCCGGGTCCGTGCCGCCGAGGATGTGCTCGTGCGCGGCGCGCAGCCGCCGTCCCGGTTCGACTTCCAGTTCCGCCACGAGCACGCGGCGCGCGTCGCGGAACACCTCCAGTGCCTCCGCGCTGCGCCCGGACCGGTGCAGGGCCAGCATCAGCAGCTCGCGTGCCCGTTCCCGCAGCGGTTCCTCGGCCACCAGCGCGGTCAGCTCGGCGACGACCTCGGCGTGCGCGCCGGACGCGAGCGCGGCTTCGGCGCTCAGTTCCCGCGCGGTGGTCCGTGCCTCGCCGAGCCTGCGCCGCTGCGCTTCGGCGAACGGGCCGGTCAGCCCCGCGAGCGCCTCACCGCGCCACAGCGCCAGCGCCTCGTCCAGCGCCTGCCGGGCGGCCACCGGGTCGCCGTCGGTGAGCCGGCGCCTGGCCCGGTCGCGCAACGACTCGAACGCCGCCACGTCCAGCCCGCCGTCCACCAGCAGCCGGTAGCCGGAGCCGACCGACACCAGCAGCCGTGCGGCGGCTCCCCGGGGCCGGTCCGGTTCCAGTGCCTTGCGCAGCGTCGAGACGTAGGTGTGGACGCTGCCCTCCGCCGTGGGCGGCGCGTCGGCGCCCCACACGCCCGCCACCAGTTCGTCACGCCCCACGCCACCGGAGCGCAGCGCCAGCATCGCGAACAGCGCACGTGGGCGCGACGAGCCCAGTTCCACCTCCCGCTCACCGGACCAGGCGCGCACCGTGCCCAGCAGCTCGACCCGCAACGCGC
Organism: Saccharothrix sp. CB00851; assembly: GCF_001905065.1. Taxonomy (NCBI): domain Bacteria; kingdom Bacillati; phylum Actinomycetota; class Actinomycetes; order Pseudonocardiales; family Pseudonocardiaceae; genus Saccharothrix; species Saccharothrix sp. CB00851. Next base: position 56,776 of record NZ_LWLC01000056.1, on the reverse strand, counting down.
CCGTCATCCCGCGATCCACCTCTCGTCCACCACCCTGCCCGAGCACCGCACCACCTCGACCACTACCGCCCGCCGTCACTCAGCCCGCCCACCCGATCCCCCGTCCCGCGTCACGCATCCGCGCCCGCGCCCGGCGCACGTCGTGCACCGCGCCCAGGCTCTCGTAACCGGTCAACGCCTCGCGGAACGCCGCGTCGCCCGCCGCCCGGTCCCCCTGTGCCGCCAACAACACCGCCGCGTCCTCCAACGCCCCCGCCAACTCCACCGGCCTGCCCACCGCCCGGTACCGGGCCACCGCGTCGAGCACCGGGCCCGGGTCGCCGTGCACCAGTCCGCGGCACCGGGCCTCGGCGGCGAACGCCCGGCCGGGCACCCGTTCCCTGTCCGCTTCCTCGACGCACCCGGCCAGCGCGCGCTCAGCCACGTCGGTCCGCCCGGTGCGCACGGCCAGTCGCGCCAGGTCGGGCAGCCACTGGTGCCGCAGCACCATGTGCCCCGGTGTCGAGGTCAGCAGTGGTGCGAGGACGGCGAACGCTTCCTCGGGCCGTCCGGCGCCCTCGGCCAGCACCGCCCGTGCGGCCAGCAGGAAGTCGCCGTGCTCCCGGTCGGCCAGGATGACGAACGGCTGTCCGGCGGCGGCCCGGAGGCAGTCCTCGGCGAGCCCGGTCAGGCCGCGTCGGGCCGCGATCAGCGCGGCCACGCCGAGCACGAGCAGCACCGGTCCGCGTTCGCGCAGCCCGTAGACCATGCGGCCGGGGTCGTCGCGCACCACGTCGGCCTCCGCCAGTGCCCGGTCCCAGCGGCCGCGCCAGTAGTCCGGCACGGCGGTCGTGACGTGCGGTCCGGCGCCGCCGGACCCGGCCAGGTCACGGGCCGCGCGCAGCACGTCGTCGGTCTCGTCCAGCCGGTCCAGGTTCTGCAGCGTGAACGCCTTGTTGTCCAGCAGCCCCAGCCGCAGCATGCCGAAGCCGGGGTGCGGCGCGATCAGGTCCAACGCCCGGTCGACGTGCTCCAGCGCCCGCACGTGGTCCCGGCGGACGGTGCTGACCTGCCACAGCCCTTGCCGCGCGTGGGCGACGGCGAAGTCGTCGTGCGCTTCCTCGCCGCGCCGCAACGCGCGGCGCGCGGTCTCCTCGGCGGCGTCCACGTCGTTGAGGCCGTCCCGCTGCACCACGGCCAGCAGCGATTCCAGGCGCGCCCGCCACGCCGGCGGCACGGCTTCGTCGTCCACCGCCGCGCGCAACGCGTCCACGGCCGCCGTGACCTGGCCGTCGCGGTAGGCGGCGTGGGCCAGGATCCAGCGCATCCCGGCGGCCCGGTGGGCGTCCCTGGTGCGGGCCAGCACGTACCGCGCCGCCGCCTGGGGCGGTTTGCCGAGCCAGAACAGCACGCGCGCCAGCAGGGCGGCCAGCCGCTCCCGGTGTTCGGCGTCCACAGCGGACTCGGCGACCACGGCGCGGAGCAGGCCGACCACCCGTTCCGGGGCGCGGTCCACGAGCGCCGCCGCGTGCGCGACGAGCCAGCCGGCGGCCCACTCGTCCACCATGCCCGGTGCGGCGGCGAGCTGGCCCACGACGAGTTCCACCGGGGCACCGGCGGCGGCGAGGGCTCCGGCGGCCTGGCGGTGCAGCGCGGCCCGGACACCGGCGGGCACGGACAGGTGCAGCGCCTGCCGCACCAGCGGGTGCCGGAACGCCACCTTCGGCCCGCCGTCGTCCAGCACACCGGCGGCGGTGGCCTCCTCCACGGCGGCGACGAGGTCGGACACCGTGCGGCCCAGCGCCGTCGCGGCGTCACCGAGTGCGAACTCGTCGCCCAGCAACGCCACCGAGCGCAGCACGTCCGTGGTCGGCGCGGACAGGAAACCCAGCCGGCGCGTCATCACCGACACCAGCGAGCGGGGGATCTCGCGGTCGGGTCGCGGCACCACGTCGGCCACGCCGTCGACCACCCGGACCGCGTCCTCGCGCATCACCGCGTCGACCACGTCCTTGGTGTAGAGGGGGTTCCCGGCGGCCAGGCCGACCAGCGCGCGCAGGTTCCGGCCGGGCGGCGAGCCCAGCAGCCCGGTCAGCATCGCGGTGATCGACTCGTCCGACAACGGCCCCGGCTCGACCACCCGGCCACCGGAGGCGGCGACCGTGCGGCGCACCTGCTCCACGTCGGCGCGGCGGGGCACCGGTCGGGCGGCGGCGACCAGCAGCAGCGGCGAGCGGTGCACCACGCGCAAAAGACGGTGCCACAGCAGGACACTGGCCTCGTCGACCCAGTGCAGGTCGTCCACCACGATCACCAGCGGCGCCTCCGCGCACAGCTCGTCGATCAGGCCGAGGACCCGTTCGACCACCAGCGGCACCGGGTCGTCGGAGGCGTCGGCCGGTGCGCGCAACGCCTGTGCCAGCGCGGCCCGGCGCGGGTCGGGAGAGGACTCGGTGACGTCGAGGCAGTCCAGCAGCACCCGCAGCGGTGTGCGCGGCCCGAACTCGTCGCCCGCGGCCCACGCCACCCGGCACCCGGCCTCGACCGCGCCGGACAGGCCGGTGGCCAGCAGGGCGGACTTGCCGACGCCCGGCTCGCCGCCGACCCACACCGCGCCGCCGAACCCGGCCGCGAGGTCGTCCACGGCCGCCCGCAGCAGGTCCGACTCCTCGTCCCGGCCGACGAACACGGCCGGTCGGATCATCGGCGAGGCGCCGACCCGGGGCGCCGGCACGTCGTCGGCCTTGTCCTCCAACACCATCCGGTGCGCCTGCCGCAGGGCGGCGCCGGGTTCCATGCCCAGCTCCTCCACGAGCACCCGCCGTGCGTCGTGGTAGACCTCCAACGCCTCCGCCTGCCGGCCGGCGCGGTGCAGCGCGGTCATCAGCAGGGCGCGCAGCCCTTCCCGCACCGGGTGCTCCCGGGTCAGCGCCGCGAGGTCGGCGATCATGTCCTCGTGCCGCCCGACGACCAGGGCCAGCTCGGCACGTCGTTCCGCGGTGGCCAGCCGCAGCTCGTGCAGCCGGGTGCGCTGCGACTCGGCGAACGGCCCCGACACCCCGGACAGCGCTTCACCGCGCCACAACGCGTGCGCCTGGTCCAGTTCGGCCAACGCCAGCCCGGGGTCGCGGTCGGCCAGCTCCCTGGCCCGTTCCCGGTGGCGTTCGAACCGGTGCACGTCGACGCCGTCCACGGGCACGCGCAGGCAGTACCCGGACCCGGCCGAGGTCAGCACCACGCCGGTCGACCGCTTCGGCCGGTCGGGTTCCAACGCCTGGCGCAGCCCGGAGACGTAGGTGTGCAGGCCGGCGGCCGCCGTCGCGGGCGGCGAATCACCCCAGACACCGTCGATCAGCTCGTCCTTGGACACCGCCTGCCCGGCCCGCAGGGCGAGCAAGGCGAACACCGCTCGCCTCCGGGCGGTCCCGAGGTCGATCTCGACCCCGTTGCGCCACGCCCTGACCGTGCCCAGCAGTTCCACCCTGATGGGGACGGGCACACCCGTCACCGTTGCCGCCCATCGCCGCCGGAATTCGAGGGTGAATGCGGATTCGAGCCGGGAATAAGTCCACACCGCGGGACCCATTCCACCGGATGGGGAATGGCGTCCGCCGCACCTTCGGCCGCCGACATCGGACCACCAACCCCCTCGTCCCTCCTGACCTGCGACGATCGGTCGACTCGCCGGACCGACACGAACTCACCTACCCAACATAGCCACAGCGGACCACTCTCGGTCGGCGTGGTATTCGTCAATAGCCCGCGGCGGACCAACCGGATCACCCGGCCACGCCCAATTGATACGCGGCGGCCGGATCGCGTCACCGCGGCGGTGCCAGGCGGTAGGCGTCGGCCGCGTGCCCCGTCGTGGTGAGCGACCGCCGGATCCGCTCGGCGTCGTGGTCGCGCTGCTGCTGCCGGTACCGGTCGAGCGCGTCCCGCCAGGAGCGGTCGGCCCGGTCGCGGTCGCCGAGGGCGGCGTGCGCGTGACCGAGGCGCTCGAGGATCTCGGCTTCCCCGTAGGTGTGGCCGAGTCGGCGGCGCAGGGCCAAGGCCCGCTCGTAGTGCCGGACGGCGTCGCGGTGGCGGCCGCGGACGTGGTCGACGTAGCCGAGGCCGTCCAGGGCGGTGGCTTCGCCGTCGGGGTTGCGGTGCCGCCGGTGCAGGGGCAGTGCCGCCCGGAGGTGGTCGTGCGCGCGGTCGTGGTCGCCGAGGTGGGCGGCGTACCAGCCGAGCTGGTTGAGGGTGTCGGCCCGGAGGACGGGTCGGTCGAGCCGGTCGTGCAGGGCCAAGGCTCGTTCGGCGTGGTCCAGGGCCCGGCGGAAGTCGCCGCGCCGGTGCCACGTCCAGCCGAGCATCTGGTGGGTGCGGGCCTGCTGGACGGGGTCGTCGTGCTGTTCGGCCAGGGCGAGGGACCGGTCGAGGTGCGTGATCGCCCGGGTCGGCTGTTCGAGGACGGCGTAGGCGATGCCGAGGTTGCGGTGGGCGCTGACGCGGGCCGCGGGATCGGGCAGGTGCTCGGCGGCGTCGAGGGCGGCCCGCCAGACGGCCACGCGGTCGTCGCGGTGGCCGCGCCGGAAGTGGAACGTGTCCAGCGCCCGCGCGAGGTGCCACACGGCGTGGTGCCGTCCACCGGCGGCGGCGGTGTGCGTCGCGGCGAGCAGGTTGGGGTGCTCGGTGTCGAACCAGGCCATGGCCTCGTCCTCGCCCGGTAATCGGGGCACGAGGGTGCCCGGTGTCGGCGGTGCCGGCCGCACGGGTTCGCGGTGCGGGTACAGCAGCCGGTCGGCGTGGTGGGCGGTGTGCAGGTAGTGGTCGACCACGCGCCGCAAGGCCCGCTCCCGCTCCGGTGCCGGCAGGTCGTGGGCGGAGTCGTCGGTGTAGCGGCGGATGAGGTCGTGCATGCGGTAGCGCCCGTGGACGCCTTGGTCGAGCAGCGATGCCTCGTGCAGGGCGCGCAGGACCCGTGCGGTCCGGTCGGGCGGCAGGCCGAGGAGGGATGCGGCGGCGGTGAGGCCGATGTCCGGGCCGGGCGCGAGGGCCAGCAGGCGCACCGCGTGCCGGTGCTCGGCGGTGAGGGCGCGGAACGACGTGGCGAGCACGGCGGGCAGGCTGGCGGTGGGGTCGTCGTCGTCCAGGGCGGCCGTGCCGGACTGGTCGATGTCGGCGACGAGGTGCGCCACCGGCAGGTCCGGGTTCGTGTGGGCACGCCCGGCCGCGATCGCCAGCGCCAGCGGAAGCCCGCGGCACAGTGCGAGCAACCGCGTGACGGCGGCGGGTTCGGCGGTCAGGCGCGGCCCGCCCAGGCGCGACTCCAGCGCGGCGCGGGCCTCGTCGTCGGCGAGCACGTCCAGCGGCAGGTGCCGGGCGCCGTGCCGGGCGACCAGCCCGCTGAGGATCCGGCGGCTGGTGACCACCACCGCGCACGACGGGCCACCGGGCAACAGGGGTTCCACCTGCTCGGCGGACACGGCGTTGTCCAGCACGACCAGCAGGCGCCGGTCCGCCGTGACGCTGCGGAACAACGCGGCCCGCCCGTCGAGGTCCGGCGGGACGCGGCCGGGTTCCACGCCCAGCGCGGCCAGGAAGCCTTGTACCGCGGTCTCCGGCGCCACCGGCCCGCCCTTCGGGCTGAACCCGCGCAGGTCCACGAACAACTGCCCGTCCGGGAACCGCTCCAGCCGGCGATGCGCCCACCGCAACGCCAACCACGTCTTCCCGATCCCGCCCGCGCCGCCGATGAGCGAGATCGCCGAGGACCGGTGCGCTCCGTCGTCCAGTGTCTCATCGAGAGCGGCGAGCGCGCTCTCGCGACCGACGAACGCCGCCGGCTTCGCGGGCAACTGCCGGGGCGGACCGGCGGGCGGTGCCCCGTGCACGTGCACCCCGCCGTGCACGACCCCGGCCTGCACGACCGCGCCGCCCACGACGGCCGTCAGCTCGTTGTGCGCCACTGCGGGCGGCTCGGTCCCTCCTGCGACAGCCACCAGGCCACCTTGCCACCGGTTCCCGGGTGGTGGGGCGGTTCACCCGCCCGGACCTGGCGCACGGTGGCCGGACCTCGTCACGACCCCCTTACCAGGCCCGGCCTGCGGGCAGGGCGGCCAGTCCCGGGGCGGACAGGTGGAGCACCTCGTAGCGTTCCGTGGCCGGCTCGCCCGGTGCGACGGCGTTGTGCCACAGGACGAACCTCATCAGCTGCCAGTGGTGGGGGTCGAAGGCGAGGGCGACGGTGTGGACGTCGTCGCGGTCGGCGAGCGCGCGAGCTGTTCCGGCTTCCCGTCCGATCCACTCGGCCAGACCGGAACCGTCGGCCGTGTCGGCGGGGATGGGGGTCAGGAGACGGGAGGCCGCCTTGGGAGTCGTCGCTCGTGCGGGACCGGCATGGCAGGCGATACCGGTCCAGTGGCGAGCGGTCGGACGCCCGAAGTCGCGGATGATGTTCTGGAACCCGCCGCCACCGACCAGGAAGTGGGCCATCGCGCCGGTGTCGTGCCACAGGTAGAAGGGCGCGTACTGGTTGACCGGCGAGCCGCCGATACCGCGTTCGCGGATGACGTAGGCCTTCAAGCCCAGCCCGGCGCGGTCGTCGAGGGCGTGGCCGCCGGCCGCCACCCGTTCGCGGATCGTCGTCATGTCGTAGTCGGCGGGCAGGGTGATCTCGTACTGCTTGGCGTACACGGAAGGTCGTCGCCTTTCCTGCTCGGGCTCGGTGGTCGGCCGGACGCCGGCTGGGAGGTGTGGGCGGCGAGCAGGTCCAGCACGCCGGTGATCGCCTGCTCGAACGGCGCGGTGGACTCGGCGGCGCGGGCCAGCACGTAACCGCCCTGCAGGACAGCGACCACGGTGGCGGCGGTGGTGCGCGGGTCCAGGGCCGGGGCCAGTTCGCCGCGTTCACGGCCTTCGGTCAGGACCTCGGCGATGCGGTCGCGCAGCCACGACAGGGTCTGTTCCACCGGCGCGCGGAGGCCCGGGTCGGCCATGACCTCCGGGTCCTGGGTGAGGCGCCCGATCGGGCATCCCTTGACGACGTCCCGTTCCCGCAGTAGGTAGGCGGTGATCCGTTCCACGGCGGTGCCGGAGGCGGTGAAGTGGTTTTCGGCTTTGACGCGCATTTCGTCGGCGGTGCGGTTGATCGCGGCGAGCGCGAGGGCCGGCTTGCCGGTGAAGTGGTGGTACATGCTGCCCTGCCCGGCTCCGGCCCGACGCTGGATCTCCTTCGGGCTGGTGCCGGTGTAGCCGCGCTCCCACAGCAGTTCCCTGGCGCTCTCGATGAGGCGTTCGGCAGAGCTCACGCCTACTAGTGTACATACTAGTAGGTACAGAGGTGAGCGGCGGAGGTAAAGATCAAAAGCTGTCCTCGCCGGACGGGCAGATCAGCAGGATGACATCCCCCGGTTCCGTCTCCGTCTGGTTGCGTCGGGAACCCCCTGTTGGGTCGTGGTCCCGGACTCCGTGTCATCCCACCGACCTCCCTCCGGGCTACCACACGTGTCAAGGGCGGCGCGCGGTCCCAGTGAAGTGACAGTCGAAGTTGGACGCGCCGCCCTTGACACGTGCGGTAGGGCAAAGCCAGGTCGGCGGGATGACACGAAGCCCTACCTGTTGTAGGGAGAAGAGCGCCGCCAGTGGCACGAGCCGAGCGGCGCCGACGAGCGCGGGGACGAACGGGCCCGGGGCGGGTGCGGCCGGGATGCTCTCGCTTTTCATTGGGAGGGGTTCGTGTCATCCCGCCGACCTGGCGTAGCCCTACCGCACGGGTCAAGAGGGCCTCGTGCAAGCGCTGCCTGACACTCCGACTTCGGGGCCCTCTTGACGCGTGTGGTAGCCCGGAGGGAGGTCGGTGGGATGACACGTACCCCGGGACCACCAACCCAACAGCAGTTCCCGACGGAACAAGAGGAAGCCGGAACCGGGGGATGTCATCCTGCTGATCTGCCCGTCCGGCGAGGACGCTTTTGATCTTTGTCTTTCAAGCCCTCACCCACGAACCAGTCCGAACCGGTCCGGTCACAGGTAGCCGAACAGCGGCGGGAACACCAGGACCACGACCCAAGCCCACACCGCGTACACCGGCAGGTACGCGGTCTGCCAGCGTTCCAACCCCGCGAACGGCACCCGGCGCCGGATCAGGCCGGTCATCAGCCACGCCGACCACGCCAGGTTCGCCAGCAGGATCACGTTCTCGCCCAGCGCCGCCGCCTTGTTCGGCGTCGTCCCGTACTCCGTGATCCGGCCGGTGATCTCCAGCAGCACCAGCACGTCGATCAGCAGCGCGCTGACCACGAGCGCGAGTTGCAACTTGTCGAACACCCCGGCCGGCGCGAGCGGGTCACGCGCCGAAGCCGAGTAGAGCAACAAGGCCAGCACCACCACGAGCAGCAGGTCGAACAGGATCAGCGCTTCCCGCTCCACGTCGATCCCCGAACTCGTGACCCCCAGGGTGACCAGGAACGCCAGCAGCACCGCGGTGAACAGCGGCGTGAACAGCCGCGTCAACACCGGCGCGATGTTCTCCACCACGCTCTGCTTGGCCTCGACCAACCACCCCGCCACCACCACGGCCGCCGCCGCGCCGCACGGCATCACCCACTGCGCGATCACGGTCTCCGGAGAGATCCCGATGGCCTCGAACGTGCCGAACACGAACGCGATCAGCACCCCACCGCCGAGCGCGATGAGCACGTAGTAGATGAACCACTCGCCGGTGAACCGGACGAAGTCCATCCGCCGCCGCGACGAGCGCAGGTCGTCCGAAACGTAGGCCAGGCCGACCACGAACCACAGCGCGATCGGCAGGTGGATGCTCGTCAGCACCACCGACTGCGAGTCCTCCGCGAGCGGGTATGCATTCGCCGCCACGGCGCCGAGCGCGAACAACGCCACCAGCACACCCACCACCACCGGCGCGGCACGGCGCCGCCAGGCCAGGAAAGCGGCCAGCCACGGCAACGCGAACAGGCCGACGTTGGGCCCGTAGAACGCGGCGTCGTCCTCCAGGGTCAGGCCGAACAGCTCCGGCGCCTTGACCGAGGCCGCCGCACCGACCGCGCAGCCCACCATGACGAGCAGGTCGCGCCGCGACCGACCACCCGGCGCCTGCCCGTCGGACCCACCGGTCAGCACCAGCTGCTTCCACAGCCGTTCCGAGTGCTCCCGGGCGAACTCGCGGGACAGCTCGTCCAGGCTGCCCATGCGCTTGACGGCGACCAGGAACGCCTCGTCGGCGTGCAGGCCGGCGGCGACGAGGTCGTCGACCGAACCGCGCAGGTGGTCCTCCAGCTCGTCCACGTCGGTCTGCCGCAGCTCCCGGCGGCGCCGCACGTAGTGGCGCCACTGGGCGAACTGCGCCTCCAGCTCGCCCCGGTCGTCGGTCATGCGAAGCCTCCCCGCGGGAACGTGGTGAAGTCGGTGCGCGGCCAGATCTCCTTGAGCGCGTCGACCACCGTGGCCCACTGGCGGCGCTGCTCGGCCAGCTCGGCCAGCCCGCCACGGGTGATCCGGTAGTACTTGCGCCGCCGCTCCCCCGCGACCGACTGCCAGCTGGACTCCACGTGCCCGAGGCGCTCCAGCCGGTGCAGCAACGGGTAGAGCAGCCCTTCGGTCCAGTCCAGCTCGCCGCCGGACAGCTCGTTGATCCGCCGGAGGATGGCGTAGCCGTAGCTGTCCTCCTCGGCCAGGATGCCCAGCACCATCGGGGTCGCCGAAGCGGCCACGAGGTCCTTGGTGACCTTCAACGAGACCTCCCCCACGCGCCTACCCTAGATGTGCAAGGCATAGTACTTCTAGGTATCGAGTCGTAGCAAATGACGCGGAACGCACCATCTGGGACGCGGGTGGCGGAACTCCGATGGTCTGCCCTTTCATCACGTTGACCGAACACCCCGAAGTGGGATTCTGGTGGCGTGCAGGGCAACTCCAGATCCTGGCCGGCCAACTGCTTCCGGCTGCTGCTGGTGGAGGACGACCGCGAGCTCGTGGAGTTGCTCGGTGCCGCGCTGCGCGACGAGGGGTACACCGTGGACGTCGCGCTGGACGGCCAACGCGGGCTGCACCTCGGCCTCACCCGCCCGTACGACGTCGTGGTCATCGACCGCGGCCTGCCCGTGCTCGACGGGCTGGACCTGCTGGTGCGGCTGCGGGCCAAGGCGGTGCGGGCACGGGCGTTGATCCTCACCGCGCAGGGCACGGTGCACGACCGGATCGACGGCCTCGACGCGGGCGCGGACGACTACCTGGTGAAGCCGTTCGACCTGGACGAACTGAGCGCGCGGCTGCGGGCGTTGTGCCGTCGTGCGCTGGAACTGGCCGACGTGCTGCGGATCGGCGCCGGGCACCTCGACGTCGGACAGCGGGAGGTGGTGCTGCCCGACGGTGGACGGGTGCCGCTCACCACCCGGGAGTTCACGCTGCTGCGCGTGCTCGCCACCTACCCGGAGACCGTGCACACGCGCGCGTCGTTGCGGCGGGTGGTGTTCCCGGACGCCTCGGCAACCTCCATTGTGGACACTTACGTGTACTACCTGCGCACCAAGATCGACCGTTCGGTGGTGCACACCGTGCAAGGGCTCGGTTACCGGTTGGGGGCGTTGTGAGTCTGGGGGCGTTGTGAGTCGTTCGTGGGTCGAGGCGGAACGTGCGGTCATCCGACGGGCGCGCCTGCGGATCAGCGTGCTGGTCGCGCTGGGAATCACGGTCCTGGTCGCGTTCGTCGGCGGTATCGCCTACGCCGTGATGGTGCACGCCCAGGATGAGCAGGTGACGCGCGAGCTGCGGTACAACGCCCGGTTCGGCGCGCCGTCGACCCCGCCGGGCTGCACGTGGCTGTTCATCCTGGAGAACGGTGTGCTGGACGACGGCGTGCTGAAGGTGCCTCCCGGGTTCCCGTTGTTCGAGGACCTGGACGCGGTGGACGCGTCCGGCGAGACCCTCGAGCGCGCCCTCGAACGCAACGGCACCGAGTACCTGGTGCTGACCCGGCGCGGACCGGGCGACCGCACGGTGCAGGCGGTGTTCGACACCCGCTACCAGCTCGCCGACCGGCGGCACCTGTTGCTGGCGTTGGGGATCGCGGAGGTCGGCGGCCTGCTCGCGGCGGCGCTGCTGGGCCTGTGCGTGGGTCGCGGCACGGTCGCGCCGCTGGCGGAGGCGCTGGCCAGGCAGCGCCGGTTCGTCACCGACGCGAGCCACGAGCTGCGGACGCCGATCGCGCGGGCGTACACGCGGGCGCAGCTGCTCGCCCGCCGGGCCAAGACCGCGGACCTGCCCGACGACCACCGCGACGGCCTGGACAAGCTCGCCACCACGATCCGCGGTCTCGGGGACGTGGTGGACGACCTGTTGCTGTCGGCACGGCTGAGCCGGCAGCCCGAGGGCCTGACCGGGCGGCCGGTGGACCTGGCCGCGGTGGCGGAGGCCGCGGTGGCGACGGAACAGGACCGGGCGACCGAACGGCTCATCACGCTGACCGTGTCCCGCCCGGACGGTCCGGTGGTCGTGCACGGCGTCGAGACCGCGTTGCGGCGCGCGGTGGACGAGTTGCTGGCCAACGCGGTGCGCCACACCCCGGAGGGCGGCCGGATCGACGTGCTGCTCGGGGTGCGCGACGGGCGGGTCGAGCTCACCGTCGCGGACACCGGCGAGGGTTTCGACCCGGTGGAGGCGGACCGGCTGTTCGACCGGTTCCACCGCGGACCGGGCGGGCCGGAGCGGCGGTTCGGCCTCGGCCTGGCCCTGTTGCGGGAGATCGTGACGAGCCACGGCGGCACGGTGGAGGCGGTCGGCCACCCCGGCCAGGGCGCCCGGTTCACCCTGCGCCTACCGCCCGCCGCCACCACCACCGCCGCCGAAGTCCGGGAGATCAGTACCGGGCCGCGGTGACCAGGTCCGCGGCCAGGCGGACGTCGGCGTCGAGCGGGCGGTCGGGGTCGACCGGTGCGATCGCGTCGGCCAGCACGTCCAGCAGCGCGGCGCACCGGGGCGCGGTCGGCCGCCGGCCACCGACGTGGACGGCCTGCCGCAGGCCCAGTGCCAGCGAGCCGCACAGCAGCCGGAGCAGTTCGGCGAGGTCGTAGGAGCGCAGCGCCGCCTGGGTGCCGAACGGCACGACGTCCTGGTTGTGCAGGTTGGTCGGCAGGCTCTGGGTACTGGCGGGTACGGCGGCACGGCGGATCTCGGCGACGAACGCGGTCGTGGCCAGCTGCACGCCCTGCAGCCCGTGCTGCCGCCCGGGGCCGGCGGCCAGCATCGGCGGCAGGCCGGTGTTGCGGGCCGGGTCCACCAGCAGGTCGAGCTGCCGTTCGGCGAGGTTGCCCAGCGACGCGGTGACCATGGCCAGCACGTCGGCGGCGAACGCGGCCGGTTGGCCGAAGAAGTTGCCGCCGTGCGCGACGAGGTCGTCTTCCGGGAAGAACAGCGGGTTGTCGCTGACACCGCCCAGATCGGCCGCGACCACACCCTCGACATAACGCAACGCGTCCTCCGCCGCACCGAGCAGCTGCGGCGAGCACCGGAGGCTGTAGGGCTCCTGGAGGGCACGCCCGCCGCTCGGGACCGTGCCGACGAGCGCGGCCCGCATCCGGTCGGCGACGGTGATCGCGCCGGGGTGGCCGTACGCGGAGACCAGGCGCGGGTCGAGGAACGCCGGGTCGGCGCCCAGCACGTCCACGAGCAGGCACGTGAGGTCCTGCACGGCGCGGTGCGAAGCACGCACGCTGTCCAACGCCAACGCGGTGGCGGCCGTCGTCACGGACGTGCCGTTGACGAGTGCCAGCGCGTCCCGGCCGTCGAGGGTGAGCGGGGTCAGCCCGGCCTGGCGCAGGGCCTCGTCGGCGGGCATCCGCTCCCCGTCCACGTAGGCGTGGCCGCGGCCGCGCAGCGCCTGGGTCGCGTAGGCGAGCGGGATGAGGTCGCCGCTCGCGCCGACCGAGCCGTAGCGCGGGATCGCCGGCACGAACGTGGTCGCGAACATCGCCGCGAGCCCGTCCACGACGTGCGCGGACACCCCCGACACCCCTTGGGCCAACGACCACGCGCGCACGAGCAGCGCGGCGCGGGCGATGTCGGCGGGCAGGTCGGGCCCTTGCCCGGCGCCGAGGTGTGCGAGGGTGTTGTCGCACTGGTCCGCCTCGTCCTCGCGGCCCGCGAAGCCGATGAGGGCGCCGAACCCGGTCTTGGCCCCGTAGACGGGGCGCTCGTCGTCGGCGAGCACGGTGCGCAGGTACTCGCGCCCCCGCTCGACCCGGTCCCGCACCAGAGGGTTGACGAGCACCGACAGCGGTGCCGCCGCACGGATGAGGTGGTAGCCGGTCAGCGGTGCACCGAGGTCCACGGGGGCGTCGGTCACGGTGGTGGTCACCGCACCGACGGTAGGCAGCCGATCTCAGAGAGTTCTGAGATCGGCTGCGTAGCTTCCTGGCTCATGGCGCACGACTACCTGATCATCGGTGCGGGACCGGCCGGGCTGCAGCTCGCCGCCCTGCTGGAACGTGACGGTCGCGATTACGCCGTCCTGGAACGCGGCTCCGGCCCGGGTACCTTCTTCACCCGCTACCCGCGGCACCGGACGCTCATCTCGATCAACAAGGTTTACTCCGGGTACGCCGACCCGGAGCAGCGGCTGCGGATGGACTGGAACTCGTTGCTGTCCGACGATCCGAAGCTGCTGTTCACCCGCTACAGCGGCCGGTACTTCCCGGCCGCGGGCGACCTGGTCCGCTACCTGGCCGACTTCGCCGCGGCCACCGGCGCCCGGGTCCACTACGACACCGAGGTCACCCGGATCTCCCGCGACGACGGCGGTTTCACCGTGCTCGACGGCGGTGGACGGACGTGGCGGGCCGCACGGGTCGTCGTCGCGACAGGGGTTTCGCGACTCCACGTGCCGCCGATCCCGGGCATCGAGCACGCCGAGCGGTACGACGCGTTCGACACCGACCCCGAGTCGTTCACCGGCCGGCGGGTGCTGGTGATCGGCAAGGGCAACTCCGGCTTCGAGACCGCGGACTCGCTGGTGGAGCACGCGGCGGTCATCCACGTGGCCGGGCCGCACCCGGTGCGGCTGGCGTGGCGGACGCACTACGTCGGCCACCTGCGCGCGGTGAACAACAACTTCCTCGACACCTACCAGCTCAAGTCCGAGAACGCGGTCCTCGACGGCACGGTGGAGCTGATCGAGCCGCGGCCCGGCGGCGGGTTCCGCGTCCTGTTCCGGTACGCGCGCACGGCGGAGTCGTTGCGGGAACTGGAGTACGACCGGATCGTCGCGTGCACGGGGTTCCGGTTCGACGCCTCGGTCTTCGACGACACGTGCCGTCCGGCGCTGGTGATCGACGACCGGTTCCCCGAGCAGACGTCCGCCTACGAGTCGACCACCGTGCCCGGCCTGTACTTCGCGGGCACGCTCACCCAGCAGCGCGACTTCAAGAAGTCCACCAGCGGGTTCATCCACGGGTTCCGCTACGGCGTCCGGGCCCTGCACCGCATCCTCGCCGCACGCCACCACGGCACGCCGTGGCCCTCGACCGAACTGGCCGCGTCACCGGAGGCGATCGGTGACGCGCTGGTGGCCAGGGTGAACCGGTCGTCCGCGCTGTGGCAGCAGTTCGCGGTGATGGGCGACGTGGTGACGGTGTCCGGCGGCACCGCCCGCTACGAGGAGGAAGTGCCGGTGGCGTACGTCGCCGACGGCGGCCTCGGCCCGGCCGAGCACCGGTTCGTCGCGACCCTGGAGTACGGGCCTGACCACGACGCCGCGGACCCGTTCGACATCTCGGTCCCGCGCGTGGCGGAGAACGACGCGGCCAACGCGCACGACGCGAGCTACCTGCACCCGGTGGTGCGCTACTACCGCGACGGCGCGCTCGCCGCGACCCACCACCTGGCGGAGAACCTGGAGAACCACTGGGACCTGCCCGCGGTGCACCAGCAGCCGCTGGCCGTGTTCGTGAAGGAATGCCTTGCCGGCGCGTGACGCCGAGCCGTTCCCGCGCGCGGTGCTCGACGTGCTCGACGCCGCCGCGGACCGGCCGGTGTTCGAACACGGCACGCGCGTGGTGACCGGCGCGGAACTGCTCGACCTGGTCGCCCGGATCTCGACCGGCCTGCGCCGGGAAGGACTGGGTCCGGGCGACGGTGTCGCGCTCCTGCTCGGCGTGAACCCCGAGGCGTTCGCCACGATCCTGGCCGCGCACACGGTGGGTGCGCGGGTGCTGGGCGTGCGGCCGGGGCTGCCCGACGAGCAGGTGCGCCACCTCCTGAGCCTGGACGTCGCCGCGGTCGTCAGCGACTCCGCCGTGCCCCGGACCGATTCCACCCCGCGCACGCTCACCGTCGACGAGTTGCGCAAGACCCGGGCCGACGGCCCGCCCCGGTGCGACGGCAGGCTCGGTGACGTCGCCCGGCTCATCCACACCAGCGGCAGCACGGGCGTGCCCAAGGCATGCGCCCAGACCTACGCCGCGATGACGGACGATTGGGCCGCGCGACCGGACGCCTGGCCGCCCGCGATCCGCGACCTGGCCTCCCGGCTGGACCGCTTCCTGGTGTTCGGGTCGCTGTCGAGCCAGGTGATGTCCGAGTACGCGGTGGTGGCGATCACCGCCGGTGGCACCGCGGTCGTCGCCGACCGGCCCGGGTTCCCCGACGCGATCACCCGCCACCGCGCCTCGGCGAGCGTGATCACCGTGCCCCGGCTGGTGCAGCTCGTCGCCACCCAGCGCCGCGCCCCGGCCGACCTGTCGACGTTGCGCGCCCTGATGGTGTCCGGGTCACCGCTGACCGCCGCCCGGCACCGCGAGGCGCTGGACGTGCTCGGACCGGTCCTGTTCCACGGCTACGGCCAGACCGAGACGGGCATGATCGCGATGGCGACCCCGGCCGACCCGCCCGGCACGGTGGGCCGACCACCGGCGGCGGTGCGGGTCGAGATCCGTGCCGCGGACGGCACGCCGGTGCCGCCGGGTGTCGACGGCGAGCTGTTCGTCCGCACCCCGGCCCAGGCCGACGCGTACTGGAGCGACGCGGTGCGGTCGGCCGAGGTGTTCGCGGGCGGCTGGGTGCGCACCCGCGACCTGGGCCACGTCGACCCCGACGGTCTCCTGCGCCTGACCGGCCGGGTCAGGGACGTCGTGATCGTCAACGCGAACCTGCACTACGCGGGCCCCATCGAGCGGGTCATCGCCGAGCACCCGGACGTCGCCGAGGCGTACGTGGTCGCCGTGCCGGACGAGGACACCGGCGAGGCGGTGCACGCGTTCGTGGTGCCCACCGGTGACCGGGCGCCCGCCCTCGACGCGCTGCGCGCGCTGGTGACCGCCCGGCTGGGTGCCGCGTGCGCGCCGGTGCGGGTGACCGCGATCGCCGAACCGCCGCTCGCACCCAGCGGCAAACCGGACAAGCGCCTGCTGTCCCCCACCCAGACGTGAGGAGAAAGTCGTGTCCACCGAGGTTTCGACGGACTGTCTCGTGATCGGCGCCGGCCCGGCGGGGCTCCAGGCGTCCTACCTGCTCACCCGCGCCGGGCGGGACCACCTGGTGCTGGAGGCCGGTGACGCGCCCGGCACGTTCTTCACCCGGTTCCCCCGGCACCGCACCATGATCTCCATCAACAAGCCGAACACGGGGTGGGACGACCCCGAGCTGAACCTGCGCACCGACTGGAACTCGCTGCTGTCCGACGACCCGTCGCTGCTGTTCACCGGCTACACGCCGCGCTACTTCCCGCACGCCGACGACCTGGTCCGCTACCTGGCCGACTTCGCCGCGAAGCACGACCTGCCGATCCGCTACGGCACGTCGGTGGTGTCGATCGACCGCCCGGACGAGCACTTCGTCGTGCACGACCAGCACGGCCGCACCTACCGGGCACGGCGGCTCATCGTCGCCACCGGGGTGTCCCGGCCGTACGTGCCGCCGATCGACGGCGTGGAGCACGCCGAGCGGTACGACGACGTGTCGGTGGACCCGGCCGACTTCACCGGGCAGAAGGTGCTGATCATCGGGCGCGGCAACTCGGCGTTCGAGACCGCGGACAACCTGGTCGAGACCGCGTCGGTCATCCACGTCGCCGGGCCCGGCTCGCTGAAGCTGGCGTGGCAGACCCACTTCGTCGGCCACCTGCGCGCGGTGAACAACAACTTCCTCGACACCTACCAGCTCAAGTCGCAGAACGCGCTGTTGGACGGGCGGGTGCTCGACATCCGCCGCGGCGGTGACTCGTACCTGGTGCGGGTCAGCTTCCAACGCGTGCAGGAACGGGTGAAGGAGATCCGCTACGACCGGGTGATCCTGGCGACCGGGTTCCGGTTCGACGCGTCGATCTTCGCGGCCGCCTGCCGTCCCCGGTTGACGATCAACGACCGGTTCCCGGACCAGACCGCCGCCTGGGAGTCGGTGAACGTGCCCGACCTGTTCTTCGCGGGCACCATCACGCAGGCCAGGGACT
The DNA here is from genome assembly GCF_001905065.1 of Saccharothrix sp. CB00851. Lineage (NCBI taxonomy): Bacteria > Bacillati > Actinomycetota > Actinomycetes > Pseudonocardiales > Pseudonocardiaceae > Saccharothrix > Saccharothrix sp. CB00851. The sequence goes on along the minus strand of NZ_LWLC01000056.1, from coordinate 39,354 downwards.
TCAAGAAGTCGACGAGCGGGTTCATCCACGGTTTCCGCTACGGCGTCCGCGCCCTGCACCACATCCTCGAACACCGCTACCACGGCGTGCCGTGGCCGACCCGGGACGTCGCCCGGGACGCGGTGACCGACGCGGTTGTCGAACGGGTGAACCGCACCTCCGCGCTGTGGCAGCTGTTCGCGTTCCTGGCGGACGCGGTGCTGGTCGGGTCGGACGGCACCCTCCGCTACGCCGAGGAGGTGCCGTTGGCGCACCTGCACGAGGCGGTCGGCCGGGGCGACTTCGGCGACGTCGAGTCCTACCTGGCGGTGACGCTGGAGTACGGCGCGGACCACGACCGGGTCAACCCGTTCGACGTCACCGCGGGCCGGACGTCCCAAGAGGACACCAGCGGGCTGGACGGCCGCTACCTGCACCCGGTGGTGCGGCACTTCCGCGCCGGGGTGCTGCTCGGCGAGCACCACCTGACCGAGAACCTGGAGAACGAGTGGGACAGCGAGGACGTGCACCGGGCGCCGCTGCGGGCGTTCCTGCGCGCCCGGCTGGACCCGGCCGCGGTGGGGTCGCCGTGAGCGCCGGGCCCCTTGCCGAGCTGCACGAGAAGGCCCGCGCGGTGCTCGACCCCGTGCACTACGACTACTACGCGGGCGGTGTCGGTGACGAGGTCGTGCTCGGGGAGAACGAGGCGGCGTTCCGGCGGCTGGCCCTGCGTCCGAGGGTGTTGCGCGGTGCCCCGACCCGCGACCTCGGGGTCGACCTGCCGGGTGGGCACCTCGACCTGCCGGTGCTGATCGCGCCGACCGCGTTCCACCGGCTCGCCCACCCCGAGGGCGAGTTGGCAACGGCACGGGCCGCGGCGGCGGCGGGCACGGTGCTGGTGTCCGGCGTGGCCTCGACGGTGGCGATCGGCGACGTGGTGGCGGCGGCACGGGCCGTGCGCGCCGAGGCGCCGGTGTGGTTCCAGCTCTACCCGCAACCCGACGAGGACGTGACGGCGTGCCTGGTGGAGCGGGCGGAACGGGCGGGCTGCACGGCGCTGGTGGTGACCGCCGACTCGCCGGTCTTCGGCCGCCACCGCCGCGACGCCGAGCACGGTTTCCACGACCTGCCCGCCGGGCTCGCGGCGGAGAACATGCGGGATCTGCCGGGTGGGCCGCCGGGAGGTGTCCGGGACATCGGGATGTCGCCGTCGGTGTCGTGGCGGGACTTGGACCGGCTGCGCGAGCTGACGTCGTTGCCGTTGTGGCTCAAGGGGGTGCTCCACCCGCGTGACGCGGTGCTGGCGGTGGAGCACGGGGTGGCCGGGGTCGTGGTGTCCAACCACGGTGGCCGCCAGCTCGACCTCGTGCCGGCGGCGGTCGAGGCGTTGCCCGCGGTGGTGGACGCGGTCGCCGGACGGGTGCCGGTGCTGCTGGACGGCGGTGTGCGCGGCGGTGGTGACGTCGCCGTGGCGCTCGCGCTGGGCGCGGCGGCGGTCGGTGTCGGCAGGCCGGTGCTGTGGGGCTTGGCGGCGGACGGCGAGGCCGGGGTGTCCCGGGTGCTCGCCGTGCTGCGCGACGAGGTCGACCACGTCCTCGCGCTGTGCGGCGGACGTGACCTCGCCGACCTCACCGCGGACCTGGTCGTCACCCGCGGGACGGGGGTGTGCGCGCGGTGTGGTTGACCGGGTTGCTCGCCGCCGCGGTGGTGCTGACCGCGCCGCGCTGGCTGCCGGCGCGGGTGGTCGCCCTGCGCGCCAAGGTGTTCGAGAAGGTCAACGGGGACCACGCGATCACGTTCCCGAACGCCGTCGTCGGCCCGGACCGGTTCCAGGAGGTCTACGGCCACCCCGCGGCGAACGGCCGCAGCCGGGGCGCCGGGCTGTCCGACCTGTTCTGGTACTGGCTCTCCCCCGGCCCGGAGGTGCACCAGGAGCACCTGGAGGCCGGCCCGCGTTACGACGACGTCGCGCGCACGACGCGCGCGCTGCTCGCCGGCCCGGGTGACGAGCTGTCGGCGTTGGCGGCGCGCTGCGCCGGGCGGGTGCTCGACGAGCGGGTCACCGGTCGGGTCACGCTGGTGCGGCTGCGGGACCTGATGATGCCGGTGTGGGCGGAGTACTTCCACGAGCTCGTCTTCGGCGAGCCGTGCCCCCGCGAGGCGCGTGACCTGATCGTGGGACACGCCGACGACGTGGTGACGGCGTTGAAGTGCACCGGCCTGCGCCACCCGGCCCGCCGCGCCCGGCTGACCCGGTACCTGGCCCGTCGGGTCGCGGCGGGCGACGTGCGGCGGCCGTTGCCCGCGAGCCTGTCACCGACCGAGCAGGTGCACTACCTGCAGGGCACGTTCTTCAACACCGCCGTGGTGCAGATGTCCGAGGCGATGGCGCACGTGCTGCTCGCGCTGGCCCAGCACCCGGAGGTGGCGGCGCGGCTGGCGCGCGACGACCGCTACTTCGGCCACGTGCTGGACGAGACCATGCGGCTGTACCCGCTGTTCGGCATCGCGCACCGCATCACCACCGCCGACATCGCGCTGGACGAGCGGACCACGCTGCCCGCCGGGTCGGTGCTGTGCTTCAGCTACCCCGACTACCACGCCACCGGCTACGCGCGGCCGGAGGTGTTCGACCCGGACCGCTGGGACCACGTCCCGGTTCGCGAGGCGCACCACATCCCGTTCGGCGTGGCGGCCAACCGGCCGTGCCCGGCGTGGCGGCTGTCGCCGCTGGCGCTGCGCGCGGCGACGCGCGAGGTGCTGCGCCGCGTCACCCTGCACTCCACGGTCACGCACACCCGGTCGTTGCCGAGCCGGGGACCGTGCCTGCTCGTCCGGGTGGACCGGCCGCCGCCGCCGGGCCGCCTGGCCGTGCTCGGCGCGTTCCTGCGGGTGCGGGACCGGTGGGAGGACGTGTGGCGCAGCGTGGTCCAGCTCGTGCTCGGCACGGTCATGGTCCTGCACGCCCACCGCCTGCGCCTGGCCGGGCGGTACTTCGACACGCACGACACCCAGGGTCGTCCGGTGCGGCACCAGCTGCCTTCCCCTCAGGAGATGACGGAGTGAACCAGATCCAGTTCGCGTTGCGGGTGTTCGCCGCGCTGGCGGTCGTGCTCGCGGCGACGACGTTGTGCGGGCGCCTCGCCATGCTGGTCAGGCAGCCCAGGGTCGTCGGCGAGATGGTCGCCGGCGTGCTGCTCGGGCCGGCCCTGCTCGGCGCGGTGGCGCCCGGTGTGCAGGCGCAGATCTTCCCGGCCGACGTCAAGGACACCCTGTACGTGCTGAGCACGATCGGGTTGACGTTCTACATGTTCCTGGTCGGGTCGTCGCTCGACCACAGCCTGGCCAGCGGGCAGCGGATGCGGCGCGCGGGTGCGCTCGCGGTGTCGGGCATCGTGCCGACGTTCGCGCTGGGCGCGGGCGCGGCGGCGCTGTTCTTCGGCTCGCTCAGCCCGGACGGCACGAGCCGGTGGGAGTTCATGCTGTTCGTCGGCGGCGCGCTGTCGATCACCGCGTTCCCCATGCTGGCGCGGATCCTGCAGGAGCGCGGTATCGCGAACACGCCCATCGGCGGCCTGACCCTGGTCGCGGCGGCGATCGACGACGCGGCGGCGTGGGTGATCCTGGCGGTGATCATCGCGGTGGCGGCGGCGGGCAGCCCGTTCGACGCGCTGGTCACGGTGGCGGGCGCGGCGGTGTTCGCGGTGCTGATGCTCACGGTGGGGCGCGGGCTGTTCGCCAAGCTGGGCGCGCGGGTGGAGCGGGAGGGCAAGCTGAGCCGGGACGTGATGGCGCTCCTCCTGCTCGTCGTGCTGCTGGCCGGGTGGTTCACCGACTACATCGGTGTGTTCTCGGTGTTCGGCGGGTTCATCACGGGCCTGGCGATGCCGCAGTCGCAGGTCGTGCGCCGGGAGCTGCAGACCCGGTTGACCGACCTGAACTCGATCCTGCTGCTGCCGGTGTTCTTCGCGTTCAGCGGGCTGAACACGGAGGTGTCCGGGTTCGGCGCGGGCGGCGCCCTGTGGTGGCCGCTCGCGGTGATCATGCTGGCCGCTTTCGCGGGCAAGTACCTCGGCTGTGCGGCGGTGGTGCGGGCGCAGGGCTTCTCGTGGCGGTACGCGTCGGCGGTCGGCGGGCTGATGAACGCGCGCGGGCTGATGATCCTGATCTTCATCAACATCGGTCTCGCGTACGGCCTGGTGACCCCCGAGCTGTTCGCGATCCTGGTGGCGGTCGCGATCGTGACGACCGCCGCCGCGATGCCGATCTACCGGGCGTCGCTGCCCGAGAGCCTGGAGCGCGAAACGGTCGACGTCCTGCCGCCCCCGGTGCCCGCGCGGAAGCCGTGACCAGCGCACGTCGCACTACCGCACCTCACCGTTCTCACTCTTCCGTGTCACATTGTCGGAGGGCACAGAACACGGTCGCCCCGAACAGGTGAATTCACACTCCACCTGAACAGGGAATAACCGTTGTGGCGACTACCGCGATAAACCTCATGTGGTTCCTCGGAGTCTCGCAGAATGAGGTCGACATGAGTTTGCAGCGCGTGATCACCGACGAGCGTGATCTGCAGGTCGCGCCCGTCTTCGCCCAGCGGATCGACGAGGACGTCCTCCCGAAGGGCAGGCTGCCGGAGAACCCGCTGCCCGCGGACGTCGCGGCGGGCATCGTGCACTCGCGGCTGCTGCTCGACGGCCGGGCGGCCCTCAACCTGGCCACGTTCTGCACGACGTCCGCCGAACCGGAGCTGGAGCGGATCTACGCGGACACCGCCGCGATCAACCTCATGAACCGCGAGGAGTACCCGGCCAGCTCCGACATCGAGCAGGAGTGCATCAACGCGCTGGCCGACCTGTGGCACGAGGACGACGGCCGGTTCATCGGCTGCTCCACCAGCGGCAGCTCGGAAGCGGCCATGCTCGCCGGGCTGGCCATGCTGCGCCGCTGGCGGGAACGGGGCGGCACGGGCACGCCCAACATGGTGTTCGGCAGCCACGTCCACGTGTGCTGGCCGAAGTTCTGCAACTTCTGGGACGTGGAAGCGCGCACGGTGCCGCTCGAAGAGGGCCGCACGACCCTCGACCCGGCGCTCGCCGCCGAGGCGGTGGACGAGAACACGATCGGTGTCGTCGCGGTGCTCGGCAGCACCCAGGACGGGCGCTACGACCCGGTCGCGGACATCGCGGCCGCGCTCGACGCCGTGGCGGAAGACCGGGGTGTCGACGTGCCGCTGCACGTGGACGCGGCGAGCGGTGGGTTCGTCGCGCCGTTCCTCGACGTCGACTTCGCCTGGGACTTCGCGCTGCCCAGGGTGGTGTCGATCAACGCCTCCGGCCACAAGTTCGGCCTCGTCTACCCGGGGTCGGGGTGGTGCCTGTGGCGCGATCCCGAGTACCTGCCCGAGTCGCTCGTCTTCGACTGCAACGTGCTCGGCGGGCACCACCCGACGTTCACGCTCAACTTCTCCCGGCCCGCGTCCGGCGTGATCGCGCAGTACTACCAGTTCCTGCGCAACGGGATGGCGGGCTACCAGCTGATCGCCCAGCGGTGCCAGGAGGTCGCGCGGCAGGTCGCCAAGGGCGTCGAGGCCGTCGGGCCGTTCGAGGTCGTCGGCGACGGCGAGGACCTGCCGGTCGTGGCGTTCCGCCTGCGCGACCCGGAGGCCGCGGGCTTCACCGCGTACCACCTGTCGGAGGCGCTCAAGAGCGACGGCTGGCACGTGCCCGCGTACAGCCTGCCGCCGAACCTGGAGCACGTGGACGTGCTGCGCGTCGTGTGCCGGCAGGGCTTCACGCTCGACCTCGCGGCGAAGTTCCTGGAGAGCCTGGCCAAGCACGCCGAACGGTTGGGCAGCCACCCGTTCCCGCTGCCCCGGCCGACCGCCTTGACGTTCACGGACTGACGCCGTGGTCACGATCGCGGAACTGGAGACCGACCCGTACCCGGCCTACGCCCGGTTGCGGCGGGAGGAGCCGGTCAGCTGGGTGCCGGAGGCCCGCCAGTGGCTGGTGACCCGCTGGGCGGACGTCCGCACCGTGCTGACCGACACCGAGCGGTTCACCACGGACCAACCGGCGTCGTCGATGCACGCGCTGTGCGGCGGCGCGCCCCTGCTGTTCCGGGAAGGGCCGTCGCACCGGGACGTGCGGGAGGCGTTCCGGCACGACTACGACCCGCACCGGGTGACGGACTACGTGGACACCATCGCCCGGCCGGTCGCGCACCGCGTCGCCGACGAGGTGTTCGGGGCCGGTGGCGCCGACCTGGCCGCGGACTACTTCGAGCCGGTCTCGGCGATCGCCACGGCCACCCACCTCGGGCTCGGACCCGAGGGCGCCGACGCGATGCGGCGCTGGGGGCGGGTGCTCACCGGGGTGGCGAACAACTTCGGGCGCGACCCGGCCGTGGACGCCGAGGCGGCCGGGGTGATGGCCGACGACGCGGCCGTGACCTCGCTCGTCCGGCGGCTGCGGGACGCCCCGGACCGGTCGGTGATCTCCCACCTGCTGCACGCGAACCGGCGTGGTGACGGCGCCCGGCCGGACGCGGACGTGCTGCCGGTGCTCAAGCACATCGGGTTGAGCGTGATCGAACCCGGCTGGTTGGCGGGCTGGACGCTGGCGGCCCTGTGGTCCGCGCCGGACCAGCTCGCCGCGGTCCGCGACGACCGGGCGCTGCTCGGCGCGGCGGTGTACGAGGCGCTGCGGTGGAGCGGCCCGGTCGGCGTGCTCGGCAGGCGCACGACGCGGGCCGTGACGCTGGGCGGGCGGGACATCCCGGCCGACAGCGTGATCGCGGCCGCCATCGCCTCGGCCAACCGGGACGAGGCGGAGTTCACCGACCCCGACCGGTTCGACCCGCACCGCGACGTCCGCACGCACCTCGGGTTCGGCGTCGGTCCGCACGGCTGCCCGGCGCACCCGCTGGTCACCGCCACCGCGCGGACCGCGCTGGACGTGCTGTTGGAGCGGATGCCCGGTGTGCGGCCGGCACCGACCTGGCAGGCCGCACCGCACGGCTGGAAGCTGCGGCTGCCGGGGCCGCTCGACGCGGTGTGGGAGGTGGCGTCGAGGAAGGTGTCCTGACCGGGCCGACGACAAACGGAGCCGGGGCCAACACCGTCGGCACCGTGCTGAGGATCCTGATCGGCATCGCGGGCGGGTGCTGCCTCGCCGGCGCGGTGGCGCTGGTGCTGCGGCACCCCGCGGGCCGGACGCTGACCATCCTCGGTGGCACCCTCGCCCTGGCCCTCCCGGTGCTGCTGGTGCCGATGGTCGTCGTGCTCCCGGCCGAGCCGGCGCTCGGCCTGCGCCACTCCGGTGGACTCCTGGTGCACCTGGCCCTGCCGGCGCTCGGCCTGGTGACGGTGATCCAGAGCCTGCGCCGCGAAACCCGCGCCGCGGTCACCCGACGCGCGGGCTGACCAGGTCGGGGGCACACCGAAGGCATTTGCCGCAGTCGTCGGCGCCCGGTCCAATCCGAGCCGGGGGAACGACGTCGTCGCGCTGCGGCCTGATCATCCGTGAATTCACCCGACGCCACCACCACCAGGCCGTGAATGTGGCCTGACCTGCGAAACCCGGCCGGCGGAAACGCCTGTCCCGGGGCTGCGCGGAATGTCCTCAATGGACATATGGTATTGGTTTTCGCACGGTGGTTGCTCCATTGGAGGGAGAGCGCGGCAACCACTTGGCGTCCGATGAAGTCCCGTGATAGATCAGAACCCTGCTGGCGAACTGGTACCCGGCAGCTCCGCCCGCAGCAGAGGAATTGATGGACCGACAAACACTCGCGATGGCGTGCTTGATCCTGCTCGCCGTCGTGCTGATCGCCGTGTTCCTGCTCGTGCGCCAACACCGGACCACCCGTGCGTTACGCGTGCGGGCCGAACGGGCCGAGAACTCGGCGCGGGCCCGCGCCGAGGAAGAACGACACCTGGTCGAGGCCCGGCTGCCCGCTCTGGCCGAGTCGCTGGCCCACCGGCCCGTCGAGGTGCCCGGACCGAAGAGCCCGGAGGCGCCCGAGAGCCACGAACGGGTGCTCGCGCAGTTCGCCGACTCCGTCCGGCAGGCGACCGAGCGGGGCGAGCAGTCGGCCCGCGCCACGCTCAAGTCGATGATGCGCGCGGTGCAGAGCCTGTCCAACGAGCAGCAGGTCGCCATCTCGGCCATGCAGGAGCGGCACGACGACCCGGACGTGCTGGCCGGACTGATGCGCATCGACCACATGAATTCCCAGCTCAACCGGCGGGCCCAGGCCACCGCGGTGCTCTGCGGCTCGTGGCCGGGGCAGCAGCGCTCGGCGTCGCCGCTGACCGACGTGGTGCGCGGCGCCACCTCCCGGATCCGGGACTACCTGCGGATCAACCTCCCCGCCGAGTCCGACGTCGCGGTGGTCAGCCGCGCGGTCGAGCCGGTCGTGCTGGCCGTCGCCGAACTGCTCGACAACGCCGCCCGGCACTCGCCGCCCAACACCAGCGTCGAGGTCAACTTCCAGCAAGCGCACAACGGCATGGTCGTGATGATCGACGACGGCGGTGTCGGCATGACCGTCGAGGAGCTGCACCGCGCGGCTCGGCTGCTCGCCGGTGACGGCGGCAACGACATCAACCGCCTCGGCGACCCGCCGCAGGTCGGTTTCGCGGTCATCGGCGTGCTGGCCCAGCGTTACGGCTTCCGCGTCTCCGTGGACACGCGCTCGCCGTACGGCGGTGTGCGTGCGGTGGTCTTCTTGCCGACCGAGCTGCTCACGCGGGCCGGCAAGCCCACCATGCCCGACAACGCCGTCGCGCTGCCGCCCGAGCAGCGGGCGCCGCGGCCGACCGCGGCCGTGGACGACACCGTGCTGGGGCGCACCCCCGGCGGCCTGCCCAGACGACGGCGGACCCAGCCCGCCGCCGACCAGGGCACGTCGCCGTCGGTCCCCGCCGTCCCCGCACCGGCCGACCAGCGGATCGCGACCGGGCTGGCCGCCTGGAAGCGCGGGACCGTGTCGGGCCGGGCCACCACCCCGCCGCCTGTCGCTGAAGGGAACACCCAGAAATGAACACGTTGGGTTGGATGCTCGACGACGCCCTGCAGATGCCGGAGACGCGGCACGCCGTCCTGCTGTCCGCCGACGGGTTGCTGATGGCGCACTCCGCCGGCATCGGCCGCGACGACGCCGAACGGCACGCCGCCGCGATGTCCGCGCTGCAGTCGCTGGCCCGCGCCACCGCCGAGTTCTGCGGTCAGACCAGCGCGGAGTGGCAGCAGACGGTCAGCGAGTTCGTCGGCGGCTACGTCTTCCTCGCCGCCGCCGGGCCGGGCGCGTACCTGGCCGTGTCGGCGACCGACCGGGTGGACATGGAAGCGGTGTCCTTCCGGATCCACGAACTCGTCCAGCGGCTGGGCAAGGAACTCACCAGCCCGCCGCGGCAGGCCGAACCGAGCCCGCCGCGGGGTGCGGGCAGCCCGGCGTGAGCGACGACCGGCGCCTGCGCGGGCTGGTGCGGCCGTACGTGGTGACCGGCGGTCGGGCGCACGCCAGCCGCAACACCTTCGACGCCGTCACGGTCGTGATCGCCACCCGCGAGCAGGTCTCCGGGCTGTCGCCGGAGAAGAAGCGGCTGATGGAGCTGTGCCGCGGCGGCGCGCTGTCGGTGGCCGAGATCGCCGCGCACCTCTCGCTGCCGATCAGCGTGACCAAGGTGCTGCTGTCCGACCTGGTCGACAGCGGGCACATCGCCACCCACGCCGCGGTCTCGCACGCCGCCCGACCGGACGTGAAGCTGCTGAAGGACGTGCTCGATGGCCTCCGTGCTCGCCTCTGACGCGCTCGCCGCTGACGGGCTCGCCGCTGACGGCGTCTACCTGCGCGACACCGTGCGGACGGCGGTGAAACTGCTGGTCGTCGGTCCGTTCGCGGTCGGCAAGACCACCTTCGTCGGCACCCTGTCGGAAATCAGACCGCTGCGCACCGAGGAGACGATGACGCAGGCGGGCGCGCTCGTCGACGACCTCGCCGGGGTCGACGGCAAGAACACCACCACGGTGGCGCTGGACTTCGGCAGGCTGACGCTGAGCGACGAGCTGGTGCTCTACCTGTTCGGCGCGCCCGGCCAGCAGCGGTTCACCCAGATCTGGAAGGACATCGCCTACGGCGCGCTCGGCGCGCTGGTGCTGGTCGACACCCGCCGGCTGGAGCAGTCCTTCGAGGTCATGGACCTGCTGGAAGAGCTGCGCATCCCGTACGCGGTGGCGGTCAACACCTTCGACGGCGCGCCCGACTTCCCCCGCGACGAGCTGCGGGACGCGCTGGACCTGCCGCCCGGGACACCGCTGATGTCGTGCGACGCCCGCGACGTGACCTCGTCCACGCGGGCGCTCGTCACCCTTGTCGAATACCTGCTCACCCGCAACCAGGAGAACGCGTGACCTCGCAAGCCGCCCCCGGGCAGGCATGTCCCGCACACCACGGCCGCAAGCCCTTGTACGGCCCCGAGTTCGCCGCCGACCCGGCCGCGACGTACCAGGCCCTGCGCGAGCACGGCCCGGTCGCGCCGGTCGAACTGGCGCCCGGTGTGCCCGCCAGCCTCGTGGTGGGCTACTCGGCCGCACTGGACGTCCTGCGCAACCCCAGCGCGTTCCCGCGCGACCCGCGGCGGTGGCAGGCCAAGATGCCGCCGGACAGCCCGGTACTGCCGATGATGATGTACCGCCCGAACTGCCTGTTCACCGACGGCGCCCACCACGCGCGGCTGCGCGCCGTGGTCACCGACAGCCTGGCCCGGGTGGACGTGAACGCGTTGCGCGCCCACGTCGAGCGGACCGCTGACCGGCTGATCGCCCGGTTCGCCGGCAACGGCGAGGCCGACCTGCTCGGCGAGTACGCGCAGCTGCTGCCGCTGATGATGTTCAACCACCTCTACGGCTGCCCGCCGGAGCTGGGCGACCGGCTGGTCGCCGCCATGCGCGCCATCTTCGACATGGTCGAGCCGGAGCGCGCCGACGCCGAGCTGACGCAGTGCATGCTGGAGCTGATCGCGCTCAAGCGGCAGCGGCCCGACCAGGACATGCCCTCGTGGATGATGGCCCACCCGGCCCGGTTGACCGACGAGGAGATGATCCACCAGCTCATCGTGCTCATGGGCGCGGGCACCGAGCCCGAGCAGAACCTGATCGCCAACGGCATCCGGCTGCTGCTGTCCGACGACCGGTTCGCGGGCGACCTCTCCGGCGGCAGCCTGCCGGTCGAGGAGGCGCTGGACGAGGTGCTGTGGACCGACCCGCCGATGGCGAACTACTCGGCGAGCTACCCGGTCGAGGACACCGATTTCGCCGGTGTCCGGCTGCCCGCCGCCGAACCGGTGGTGATCAGCTTCGCGGCGGCCAACAACGACCCCGCGCTGGCCGGCCAGCAGCGCTCGGGCAACCGGGCCCACCTCGCGTGGAGCGCGGGCGTGCACGCCTGCCCGGCCCAGCAGCCCGCCCGGCTGATCGCGTCGGTGGCGATGGAGAAGATCCTCGACGCCCTGCCCGACATGCGGCTGGCGGTCGGGGTCGACGAGCTGGTCTGGCGGCCCGGTCCGTTCCACCGCGCGCTCGCCGCGCTCCCCGTGCGTTTCACCCCGGTAGCCGTGCCCGTCCCGTCCGACGAGTCACCTGGAGAAACCCGATGGAACGCCCAGCCGACCCCATCGTCCTCGACGCCGGCGGCCGTGACCTCCACGCCGAGTCCGCCGCCATCGCCGCCCGTGGACCGGCGACCCTGGTGGAGCTCCCTGGCCAGGTTGTTGCGTGGTCGGTGACCAGCCAGGAACTCTTACGCGAGCTGCTGGGCGACCCTCGGGTCTCCAAGGACCCCCGGCAGCACTGGCCCGCGTACACCAGCGGCGCGATCTCCGAGGACTGGCCGCTGCACCTGTGGGTGTCGGTGCAGAACATGTTCACCGCGTACGGCGGCGACCACCGGCGGCTGCGGTCGCTGGTGTCCAAGGCGTTCACGGCGCGGCGCGTGGCGGCGATGCGGCCGTGGATCGAGCAGATCACCGAACGGCTGCTGGACGGGCTCGACGCGGCGGAGGGGCCGGTGGACCTGCGGGAGGGGTTCTGCTACCCGATCCCGATCGAGGTCATCTGCCAGCTGTTCGGCGTGTCCGCGGAGGCGCGGTCGGACCTGCGGAAGGTGGTCGACGGCGTCTTCGACACCACGATCACCGCCGAGGCGGCCCAGGCGAACGTCGTGCGGCTGTACGGGATCATGCGCGAGCTGGTCGCGGCGAAGCGGCGCAACCCCGGTGACGACCTGGCCAGCGGTCTGATCGCGGTGCGCGAGGACGACGGCTCGAAGCTCGAGGAAGCCGAGCTGGTCGACACGCTGATCCTGGTGATCTCCGCGGGCTACGAGACCACGGTGAACCTGCTGGACCAGGCGATCACGGCGCTGCTGACGCACCCCGAGCAGCTGGCCGCGGTCCGGGCGGGGACGAGCGGGTGGGCGGACGTGATCGAGGAGACCCTGCGCTGGCAGGCCCCGATCGCGAACCTGCCGCTGCGCTACGCCGTGGAGGACATCGAGATCGGTGGCGGTGTGGTCATCGGCAAGGGCGAGGCGATCCTGGCGGCCTACGCGGCGGCGGGCCGGGACAAGGCCGTGCACGGCGAGACAGCCGACCGGCTCGACATCACCAGGGCCGACAAGTCCCACCTGGCGTTCGGCCACGGCGTGCACTACTGCCTGGGTTCCCCGTTGGCCAGGATGGAGGCGGAGATCGCCCTTCCCGCACTGTTCGCCCGGTTCCCGCGGATGCGACTGGCGGTGGCGCCGGACGAGCTGAAGCCCGGCCAGTCGTTCATCTCCAACGGCCACGAGTCCCTGCCGGTGACGTTGAAGTAGCCGAGCGCCTGGGCGCGTCACCGGCGGGTGACGCGCCCAGGGCGGACTCCGCGCGGTCGACGCCGGTCAACCCGCCCAGCGCGGCCCGCGGTGACGGCCCGCGGGTCACCGGCGGCGAGGCTGCCCCAGCGCGGCCGGTGGGGTGTTCCCGGCCGTCGCGCCCTCCGCGTACTGCGGCGTCACGACGAACACGAACTCGTGCACCCGGTCGGCGGCCAGTTCCGAGACGACGTAGGACTCGCCGATCCGGATGCCGTGGCGCATCAGCAGTTCCTGGTGCACCGGGGTCACCCCGCCGTCGTCGTTGACCGGGTTGCCGAACACCTCCAGCGCCCACGTGTCGCCTCCGACGACGGCCGGTCGGAACCGCGCGAGCCACCGTGCTTCGCGCAGGTAGATCCCGGGCATCCCCTTCGCACCCTCCCACCGCGCGATGTCGGCGGCGTCGCGGCGGGCCAGCAGCTGGTTCCAGCCGGTGTGGAAGAGCACCACGTCGCCCGGTTCGATGCCGCGGACGCCGCCGAGCGCCAGGGCGTCCTCGATGTCCTCGACCGTGATGCGGTAGTCCTCGCGCAGCAGCGGCTTGCCGTTGGCCGCGGGCTCGGCCAGGTCCTCCGTGCGGCCGCGGGCGAGCTTCACGCCCAGGACGTCGAGCAGCACGCCACGCGTGACGATCGGCCCCACGTGCTCGCCGCCCAGCCTCGTGGTGCCGTGGGCGTGGGCGATGTCGGGTCCGCGGAACCCGTTGTAGAAGTACTCGGCCGCGCCGACGTGGTTGAGGTTGTCGAGCTGGCTGCCGATCTGGTACGTCGTCGCGAGCGGTCTCGGGTGTGCCGGGGACAGCTCCGCTTCGAACCTCTCCTCGTGCACGCTGGCGCGGTTGACGCCCAAGGGCTCGGCGCCGATCAGGATGCCGCCCGCGGCCTGGAAACCGGGCGGTGGCCGGTAGCCCCAGACGGTGAGCCGCTGCTGGTAGGTGCGCCGGGGTTCCATCCTCACGGCCGGGAAGCCGTTCCACATCAGCTCGCCCAGGTTGTAGGTCTTCACGTCGCGGTGGCGGCGCAGCAACGCCAGCGCCGACGCCGTCTTGGCCGGGGTCACCTCGTTGAACGAGCCGCGCTGGTCGTCCGGCCCGTAGCGGCTGGGTGCCCAGTCGGACAGGTTCGCCGGGTCGGCGTAGTCGAACAGGGTGTCGTCGAGCGAGGTGCCGCCGGGTGCGGCGGCGCTCGCCGGCGTCGAGCCGACCAGGGCCCCGACGCCGGCGGCGCCCGCCATCAGCAGCACCTGCCGCCGTTCGACGTGGTGCTTGGCGAAGTAGTTGCGCAACAAGTCCGGGTTCATGCGGCGGCTCCTCCTACGCGAGTGGGCCAACCACCTGTACCCGTGTCCGCGTGGAGGGGCAACGGCAGTCACCGCGATGCCGCAGCACGTGCAGGCGCGGGTCCGAGGGAGCGGTCCAGAAGCTGCCGAGGTGGTGGCCGGCGCCGGGCGGCGTAGTTGATCGCCCCGATCCAGGCGTTGAACGCCGCCTCCAGGTCGGCGAAGCGCCCGACGACCTCGGTCACCCGCCACCGCCGAACGACTCCACGGCGCGGGCGAGGCTCGCGGCGCCGTGGCCCTCGGCGACCTGCCGGTCGACCAGGTCCTTGAACGGCTGGAGGGTGGGCGCCGCGACGCCGAGCGACGCGCTGGCCCGCAGGATCGTGGCCAGGCCCGACCGGTTCATGTCCAAACTGGACTCCTCGGTCGCGTAGTCGCCGCGGTCGATCTCGTCGGCGAACATGGACAGCACCGGGAAGATGCCGGTCAACCACGAGACCAGCGGCGGGGTCAGCTCGGCGGCGTCGATCCCGCCGGCGCGACCCATCGCCGCGGCGTGCAGGAACCCGCCCAGCATCCCGTACATCCCGGCGAGGATGGCCATGTCGAACGCCGACGCCCGCCCCGCGTCCGCGCCCAGGAAGGTGCCTTTGCCCAGGAGGTCCAGCACGGCGCGCCACTCCTCGTGAACGTGCGCGGCACCGCTGTAGTTCACCGTCGAGTCGTCCGTGCCGAGCGTCTGCGGCACGGCGTAGACGGCTCCGTGGAGGTAGTCGGCGCCTTGCCCGGCGACCTGTTCGGCCAGGGCCCGCGCGTCGTCCGGCCCGCCGGAGGTCAGGTTCACCACCGCGCGACCCCGTGCGGCCTCGCCCACGCCGGTCAGCACGTCCCGCGCCGCGGCGGGGTCCAGCACGGCGACGACCACCAGCGGGCCGGCGGCGACCGCGTCGGCCGCCGTGGGTGCCGAGGTCGCACCGGCGGCGACGAGTTCCGCCGCCTTGCCCGCCGACCGGTTCCACACGGTCGTGGGGTGGCCGTTGGCCAGGAAGACCCGCGCGACCGCACGGCCCAGGTTGCCGAGCCCGATCACGCTCACCGGGGCGTTCACGCGGCCACCTCCGCGCGCCGGAGGACCTCGACGACACCGGCGAAGCTGTCGGAGCCGTGCCCCGCGGCATTCGCGCGTTCCATTGTGGACTTGAGCAGTTCGGGCAGCGCGTTGTCCAGGCCGCGGTCGGCCGCCGCGTGCAGGAGGTGCTCGATGGCGGCGATCGGCACGTCGATGGTGGCGTCGTCACCGGGGTACCAGACCGCGGTCCGGTGGCCGCGGTCGAGCAGGGCGCTCGCCAGCGCCGAGCCCATCACCCCCAAACCGAGAACGGTCACGGGCTGGGGAACAGGGGTGGTCATGTTGTCGCTCCTGGAGAAGTCCCGCATCGGGGCGGGGGTGGTGATCGACTGCCTCCACCCTCGCAACGCGCGTCCGCCTCGACCAGTGGCACTGATGACGGCCGTCACCAAATTCCTGCCATAGGATGGCCGCATGAGCGTGGGAACCGTCGCCCTGGTCGTGCCCGACGAGATCGACCTGGTGTCCTGGGACCTCTACGAGCTGACCATCCCGGCCACGGTGTTCGGCAAGCCCCAGCCCGACCTGGCCGACCCCTGGTACGAACTGCGGCTGTGCGCGACCGGGCAGCGCTCCGGCGACGCGGCGCCCGGCTTCGGGCTGCGCACCCCGTACGGCCTGGACGACATCGTCGGCGCGGACACGGTCATCGTGGCGTCGGTGCCCGAGATCTGCGTCGACGCCGCCGCCCCGGTGCCGCGGGAGCTGGTCACCGCGCTGCGCCGGGCCCACGCCGCCGGCGCGCGGATGGTGTCGCTGTGCAGCGGCGCGTTCGCCCTCGCCGAAGCGGGGCTGCTCGACGGGCGCCGGGCGACCGCGCACTGGATGCACACGGCGGCGTTGGCCGAGCGCTACCCGAAGGTGGAGGTGGACGACTCCGTGCTGTACGTGGACGACGGTGACGTGCTCACCAGCGCCGGCATGACCGCAGGCCTCGACCTGTGCCTGCACCTGGTCCGCCGCGACCTCGGTCCGCACGTGGCCAACCAGCTGGCGCGCCGGATGGTCGTGCCGGCGCACCGACCCGGCGGCCAGGCGCAGTTCATCGACCTGTCGGTGCCCGCCACCGACGAACGCGGGCTGGCACCCGTGCTGGAGTGGGTCCGCGCCAACCTGGACCGGCCGTTGACCATCGAGGACCTCGCCCGGCGTGCGGCCGTGAGCCCTCGGACGTTCTACCGGCGGCTGCAGGAGACCACCGGCACCACGCCGCTGCAGTGGCTGCTCAACCAGCGCCTCGGCCGGGCCCAGACCCTGCTGGAGTCGACCGACCTCTCGGTGGAGAAGGTGGCGGAGCTCAGCGGCCTCGGTACCGCGAACAACCTGCGCCACCACTTCCTCAAGCAGGTCGGCGTCTCACCGAGCGACTACCGCCGCGCCTTCCCCCGCCAACCGTCCGCGGCGGCGCGGTAGGGCCCGGCGAAAACGGCTCGGCGACGGTCCGGAGCGACTGCTATCGTCGGGCCGGAGAGCCGTTCGCAGGGAGATTCGACGTGATAGGCGAAGACGACATCTCCGGGTGAGTCCCGGATGTGACAGGCCGCCGGCAGTGCCGTCGCGGCCGTCGAAGTCGTCCCCTTCCTCCGCTGGGCACCTTCTGCCCGCAGCACACACCCGAGGTCTCCCACCCATGTCCGAAACCTGCGTCGTCGTGTCCGGGATGTCGTTCTCCTGGCCCGACGACACCCCCGTCTTCGCCGACCTGTCCTGCACCGTCCCGACCGGCCGCACCGGGCTCGTCGCGCCCAACGGCGCCGGCAAGACCACCCTGCTCAAGCTGATCGCGGGCGAACTGCGGCCGTCCGCGGGCAGCGTCACGGTCGACGGCGTGCTCGGCTACCTCCCGCAGGACCTGCCGCTGACCGGTGAACCGACCGTCGCCGAGGTCCTCGGCGTCGCACCGGTCCTGCGCGCCCTGGCGGCCGTCGAGTCCGGCGACGTCGCCGAAAAGCACTTCACCACCATCGGCAACGACTGGGACGTCGAGGAGCGCACCCGCGCCCAACTGGACCGGCTCGGCCTGGGCGAGCTGGGCCTGGACCGTTCCCTGGCCACGCTCAGCGGCGGTCAGGTCGTCTCCCTCGGCCTGGCCGCCCAGTTGCTCAAGCGGCCGGACGTGCTGCTGCTGGACGAGCCGACCAACAACCTGGACCTCGCCGCGCGCCACAAGCTCTACGAGGTGCTCGACGACTGGTCCGGCTGCCTGCTCGTGGTCAGCCACGACCGCGCCCTGCTCGACCGCGTCGACCGCGTCGCCGAGATCGAGAGCGGCGAGGTCCGCTACTACGGCGGGAACTTCACCGAGTACGAGCGGGCGGTCGAGGCCGCACGGGAAGTCGCCGAGAAGAACGTCCGCAACGTCGAGCAGGAGCTCAAACGGGAGAAGCGGGAGATGCAGCAGGCACGCGAACGGGCCGCGCGCCGGGCGAGCACCGCCGCACGCAACCTCGGCAACGCCGGGCTGCCCAGGATCTTCGCCGGGACCATGAAGCGCAACGCGCAGGAGTCGGCGGGCAAGGCGAACGGCACGCACGCGGCCCGGGTCAGCGCGGCCAAGGCCAAGCTGGACGAGGCGGAGCGGGCGCTGCGGGACGAGCAGAAGATCACCCTGGAGCTGCCGCAGACCGCCGTCCCGGCCGGGCGGACGCTGTTCCTCGGCGAACGCCTGCGCGCGGCCTTCGGCGGGCGGGAGCTGTTCGCGGGCGAGGGCGTGGACCTGGCGATCCGCGGCCCCGAGCGGATCGCC
This sequence comes from Saccharothrix sp. CB00851, assembly GCF_001905065.1. Classification (NCBI taxonomy): domain Bacteria; kingdom Bacillati; phylum Actinomycetota; class Actinomycetes; order Pseudonocardiales; family Pseudonocardiaceae; genus Saccharothrix; species Saccharothrix sp. CB00851. The sequence goes on along the minus strand of NZ_LWLC01000056.1, from coordinate 21,301 downwards.
CTCACCGGCGGGAACGGCGCGGGCAAATCCACCCTGCTGCGGATCGTCCACGGCGACCTGGAACCCGACAGCGGTGACGTCAAACGGGCCGACGGCCGGATCGCCTACCTGTCACAGCGCCTGGACCTGCTCGACAGCACCCGCACGGTCGCCGAGAACCTCGCGGCGGCCGCACCGGCGATGCCACCGGCGCAGCGGATGAACCTGCTCGCGCGCTTCCTCTTCCGGGGTTCCCGGGCGCACCTGCCGGTGGGCGTGCTGTCCGGCGGTGAACGGCTGCGCGCCACGCTGGCGTGCGTCCTGTTCGCCGAACCGGCACCGCAACTGCTGCTGCTCGACGAGCCGACGAACAACCTCGACCTGCTCAGCACCGGGCAGCTCGAACGCGCGCTCAACGCTTACCAGGGCGCGTTCGTCGTCGTCAGCCACGACGAGCGGTTCCTGAGCGAGATCGGCGTCGACCGCAGGCTCCGGCTCGACGGCGGACGACTGCTGGAGACGGCGGCGCCGACCACGTCCGGCTGAGGCTCGCGCGCGGGACGCACGGGCCGGCGCGGCCACCTCGTCCCGCCGCAGGCCGGGCGCGCGGCGCCGCACCCCGTCCGGTGATGCGCCCGAACGGGCTCTGTCGCGGTCGGCCGTCGCTGCGTAGATTCCCAGGGACGGTGATTTCCTCACTGTAGGAGCTGCCATGAGGAAAATCTTCAACAGGCGACAGGTGCTCGTCGCGGTGTCCGCGCTGCTGGTCGGCTCGGCACCGGCGATGGCGACCGACGGTGACGTGGTGGCCGACACCTTGCGGCGGATGAGCCTGGAGGAGAAGGTCGGCCAGCTGTTCGTCACCTACGCCTACGGTGCCGCGGTCGACGCGTCCGATCCCGCCTCGGTGGCCGCGAACCGGCGGCAGCACGGCGTGGACAACGCGCGGCAGCTGATCGAGAAGTACCACCTCGGCGGCATCATCTACTTCGCGTGGTCGGGCAACACGGCGAACCCGGGGCAGGTGGCGGAGCTGTCCAACGGCATCCAGCGGGTGTCGTCGGTCCCCGCGCTGGTGAGCACCGACCAGGAGTACGGCGTGGTGACCCGGATCGGGGCGCCGGCCACGCTGTTCCCCGGGAACATGGCGCTCGGCGCGGCCCGCGACCCCGGGTCGGCGGGCACCGCGGCCCTGATCGCCGGGCGCGAGCTGCGCGCGATGGGCGTCAACCAGGACTTCGCGCCGGTCGCCGACGTCAACGTCAACGCCCTCAACCCGGTGATCGGCGTCCGTTCGTTCGCCGAGGACCCGGAGCTCACGGCGCAGCTGGTCGAGGCGCAGGTGCGCGGGTACGAGCGGGGTGGGGTGTCGGCCACCGCGAAGCACTTCCCCGGCCACGGCGACACCGCGGTGGACAGCCACACCGGCCTGCCGGTGATCGGCCACAGCGTCGAGGAGTGGGAACGGCTGGACGCGCCGCCGTTCCGCCGGGCCATCGCGGCCGGCATCGACTCGATCATGACCGCGCACATCGTGGTGCCCGCCCTCGACCCGTCCGGCGACCCGGCCACGCTGTCCCGGCCGATCATCACCGGCATCCTGCGCGACCGGCTCGGCTACGACGGCGTGGTGATCACCGACTCGCTCGGCATGGCCGGTGTGCGGCAGAAGTACGGCGACGACCGCGTACCGGTGCTGGCGCTGAAGGCGGGCGTCGACCAGCTGCTGATGCCACCGAGCATCGACCTGGCGTTCAACGCGGTGCTGACGGCGGTGCGCACCGGCGAGCTGACCGAACGCCGCATCGACCAGTCGGTCCGCCGGATCCTGCGGATGAAGGCCAAGCGCGGCCTGTTCGGCGGGCAGTTCGTCGACCCGGCCCAGCTGCCGCGGGTCGTCGGGACCGAGCAGAACCGGCAGACCGCGCAACGGATCACCGACCGCACGACGACGCTCGTGCGCAACGCGCACCTGCCCCTGCGCACGCCTCCGGCCTCCGTCTTCACCACCGGCTGGGGCACGACCGCCGACCCGGTGCCGCACCGGCTCGCCACCGCGGTCGCGAAGCGTTCGGCGACCACCAACGCGCTCGTCACCGGCGCGAACCCGAACCAGGCGACGATCGACCGGGCGGTCGCCGGTGCGGCCGGTGCCGACCTCACGATCGTGGCGACCAACAAGGCGTGGACCGACGTCGGGCAGCAGAACCTGGTGAAGGCGCTGCTGGCCACCGGGAAGCCGGTCGTCGTCATCGCGGTCCGGGACCCGTACGACATCGCGTACTTCCCCGACGCGCGGACCTACCTGGCCACCTACTCCTACACCGACATCTCGGTGGAGTCGGCCGTGCGGGTCATGTACGGCGAGCACGCCCCGGTCGGGAAGCTGCCCGTCACGATCCCGGTCGCCGGCGACCCCTCGACCGCGCTGCACCCGTTCGGCCACGGCCTGACCTGGGAGGGCTGACCCCCATGCGCCGACTGCTGATCGCCGTCCTGTGCGTGCTGCTGGTCGCGAGCCCGACCGCGGCGGCGCGATCCGAGACCGCCGCGCGTGCGGGCGTGCCGTTGACCGTGATGTCCTACAACATCCACACCGGCATCGGCGTGGACGGCAGGCTCGACCTGGCGCGGGTGGCCGCGGACATCACCGCGTCCGGCGCCGACGTGGTGGGGCTGCAGGAGGTGGACGTCCACTGGATGGCCCGCAGCGAGTGGCGTGACCAGGCTGCGGACCTGGCGGCGGCGGTCGGCATGGCCGTCTACTTCGCGCCCATCTACGACCTGGACCCGGCCGAGCCCGGCCAGCCGCGGCGGCAGTACGGCCTGGCGGTGCTCAGCCGCCACCCGGTGGTCGCGGCGGAGAACCACTGGATCACCCGGCTCTCCACGCAGGTGCCGAACCCGACACCCGAACCGGCGCCGGGGTTCCCCGAAGTCGTGCTGGACGTGCGCGGCGAACGCGTGCACGTCTACAACACCCACCTGGACTACCGCGCCGACCCGGCGGTGCGCCGCGCCCAGGTCACCGACATGCTGCGCGTGCTGGCCGAGGACCGCGGTGAGGCGCGGGTGCTGCTCGGCGACTTCAACGCGGCACCGGACGCCCCGGAACTCGCTCCACTGTGGACGGAGCTGGTCGACGCGTGGTCGCTGGCGAACCCGTCGTCGCCCGGCCCGACCTACCCGGCGACGGCGCCCGCCAAGCGCATCGACTACGTGGCCGCCGGCTACCCGGTCCGGGTCCGGGACAGCCGCGTGATCACGACCGGCGCGTCGGACCACCTGCCGGTGCTGGCCGCGCTGACCGTCACCCGACGGCACGGCTCCCCTTGGGACGGACCACTCCCCGACCACCGCCTCCGCCACGGCACGGCGCACCAGGCCGGGCTGGCGGCCGAGCACGTGGACCGGCTGGTGCCCGACGTCGAGGCGGGCGTCCTGGCGTCACCGCAGGCGTTCCCGGGCGGCGTGGTGCTGGCCGCGCGCAACGGCGTCATCGTCCGGCACGCGGCGGTGGGCGACGCGTTGCGCTACGGGCACGACGGTGCCGAACTGCCGCCGGATCAACGGATCCCGATGCGCGAGGACACCATCTTCGACGTCGCGTCGATCTCGAAGCTCTTCACCACCGTGGTCGCGCTGCGGCTGGTGGAGCGCGAGCTGATCGACCTCGACGCCCCCGCCGCGCGCTACCTGCCCGAGTTCGGCCACAACGGCAAGCAGGACGTCACCCTCCGCCAGTTGCTGACCCACACCTCCGGGCTGCCCGCCGGGCTGGCGCTCGGGTCGTACCCGGCGGTGGAGCAACGGCTGGCCGCGGTCTACGCGGTGGCGCTGCGGTCGCCGCCGGGCACCCGGTACGTGTACTCCGACCTGAGCCTGATCGTGCTGGGCAAGGTGCTGGAACGGGTCACCGGCCGGTCGCTGCCCGACCTGGTGGCCGCGGAGGTCACCGAGCCGCTCGGGTTGCGCGACACCATGTACAACCCGCCGGCGGAGCTGCGGCCGCGGATCGCGCCGACCCAGTACGGCGCGCGTGGGCTGATCTGGGGCCAGGTGCACGACTCCACGTCCTGGTACCTCGGCGGCACGGCCGGTCACGCCGGTGTCTTCTCCACCGCGCGCGACCTCGCCGTCTTCGCCCAGATGCTGCTCAACGGCGGGCGGTACGGCGACCGGCGCGTCCTGCGGACCGACAGCGTCCGGGCGATGACCGCGAACTGGAACGCGGCCATCCCCGGCGCCGACCGCGGGCTCGGCCTCGACCTGAACAAGCCCGCCTTCATGGGCCTGCTCGCCACGCCGTACACCGTCGGTCACACCGGGTACACCGGGACGTCGCTGGTCATCGAGCCGGACACCCGGTCGTTCGTGCTGCTGCTGACCAACCGCGTACACCCGACCGCCGCCGGTCCCGCGACCAACCCGTACCGGCACGCCGTGGCCGACGACCTGGCGCGGGCCGTGCTGGACCGCTGACCACCCGGCTCACGCGGGCGGCGGCACGACCGGCGTGAGCAGGCCCTGGCCGGTCACGGCGACGCCGGCGGCCAGGGTGGCCAGCGTGGCGTTGTAGAGCGGCGCGAGGTTGCGCTGCTGCCACAGGGTCAGCGCGGTGCCCCAGGAGACGTCCCGGCCGCGGGCGATGCTGAAGCCGGACAGGACGTGCTTGAGCTGTTCGGCCTGGGCGGTGGTCAGCTTCAGCAGCTCGGGCTCGTACTCGGCGCGGACCTCGGCCTCCACCTTGGCCAGCAGTTCGTTGACGCGCAGGTAGTCGGCGTGCACCGGCTTGGTCTGCGGCGTGGTGTGCCGTTCCTGGCAGGTGGCGTTGACGGCCAGCGCGAGGTCGTGGTTGATGTGGGCGTTCATGCCGGCCAGGGCGAACTGGATCGGCCAGACGGTGCGGTTGTCCCGTGCGTCGAACAGGGGTTTCCACGGTACCGGCGGGGTGCCCCCGGTCTGGGCGGCGTCGACCGCCTTGAAGTACAGGTCGGCGAACACCACGTCCATCCGTTCCAGGAACGGCGCGTCCTCGAAGAAGCCGTCGACGATGTTCTGCCCGACCAGTTCGGTGACGCGCAGGTACATGCGGTTGAAGCAGGCGACGCCGTCCCGGGGGTCCAACTGCCGGTCGATGGCCCGCATCCGTTCGATCACCTGTGCGACGGAGTCCGGGATCTGGGTTGGGGTGTGTGTCATGGTCCGCTCCTTGAGCGATGCGCCGTCGGGCGGCGTCGGCCGGGTCGGGCCGCCTCCCGATCGTCGCACCGCCCCACCCCGCCACCCGCCGTCCACCGCGGAGTTCAGCCCTTCACGCCACCGCGTCACCCGCCCCGGCGACGCCGGGTACCCGGTCCGGGTCCGCCCGGTCGGCCGCGGTGTCGACTTCGGCGGCCACGCGGGCCGCCGGCACGTCAGCCGTCGCCGTCGCCGTCGCCGTCGAGGATGTCGTCGACGAACCGCTCGGCGAACTCGCGCAGCTTGACGTTCTCCCGCTGGGACCGGTCGACCAGCAGCGCGAACGCCTCGTCCGCGGGCACCCGGTGCACCGCCATGACGATGCCCTTGGCCTGGTCGATGACGGCACGCGAGGTCAACGCGTGCCGCAGCTGGGCCGCCTGCCCGCGGGCGCGCAGGTAGCGGCGGGCGTGGCGCAGCGCCGCCTCCGCGGCCGTGGTGTAAGGCTCCAGCAGGGCCGCGTCGAGCGCCCGGAAGCCGTCCTTCCGCTCGCTGTAGAGGTTGAGCGAGCCGGGGGTGCCCTCGTCCACGCACAACGGCGCCGACAAGAAACCGGCGACGCCGATCCTCGCCGCCTCCGCGCCGAACCCCGGCCACCGCCGCGGCACCTCGACCGCCATCGCGTGCACGACCTGCCCGGTGCGGGCGGCGTGCAGGCACGGCCCCTCGTCGGCCCGGTACTGCGCCAGGTCCAGGTCCAGCGCCTCCTGCCGGGTCGCCGCACTCGTCACGGGTCCCTCGTCGCACAGCAGCGTGACGCTGACCATGTCCGCGCCGGGGATGGCCTGCGCCACCTGCTTGCAGATCCGGTCGAGGATGACCGCCAGGTCCTCCTCCTGGTCCAGGACCTGCGACAACCCGCCCAACGCCCCGGTGACGTCGTCCAGCCGCCGGATCAGCAGTTCGGCGACGTGGTCTTCCGCCACTCCCCGCTGCCCGCCGTCCATCCCGACCCGCCTCCTCCTCGGTGCAATCGGCCCGCTCACGGCCTCCCGTCCGGCCGCTGTCGTCTCTCTTGCCCATTTCGCGACGTCGTCACACCCGTCGGCGCGTCCGGTCCGGTGGTTCGGCCGCGCCGGTCTCCTCGGTGACGTCCTGACCGGTCGGTGCGTCATCGGTCACGGCAGGCACCTCCGGGGACTTTCCCGGCTTCGGCCGGCGCCGTGGCGCGGGACCCCGCTCGTCGGGTTCGTGCTCGGATTCGGTCATGGCCCCGGGTTACCCGCCGGTCGACCACGCCACGCCGCACGATCAGCTGATGTGGACCGTCCGGCCGTGGTTTCGGCGGCCACGCGCGGGTACTCGACCCGTACGTCGAACAGTCGGCGACACGCACCCGCGTCGCTCCGGACGACCGCCGGTCGACGCGCGTTTCGAACCCACTGGACTTCGCCATGGACAGCACACCTCGGCCCGATTGCGGTGCGATCATCACCTACCTCAACCCGGACGCCCTCGACCCGACCGCGTTCCTGCGCGGAGTCGTGATCGGGGCCTACGTGGTGGACCCGGAGACCTCGCACGCGTGGGTGCCGGTGCTGCTGCCCGACCGCACGTTGTCCGTGTTGGACACCAGGAACATCATCGAGGTGCAGGCGTCCGACGGCCCGTGACCACTATCGGGTGAGATCGAGGACACGCGGTGGCGGGAACAGTCGGCGACGCCGTGCCGTTGTACGAACTGGTCGGTGCGGTCCGTGTCCCCCGGGCCTCACCTATATCGCCTTCGCGGAACACCGTTCGGCTGGAGCCGCGTCGTGCCACTCGCCGAGAGGCGACCGCCGCGCCGACCCTCGAACCAGCCTCCGGTCGCGCTTTCCCCCAGCGCGGCCGGAGGCTGCTTTCGTGCCGGCGCCGGAGGTGAACCCGGTCTCGGTGCGGGTCACCACCCGCGTGCTCGACGCCACCGCGGTGGTAGTCCGGGCGGTGGGCGTACAACCCCGGTGGTAGGCCGATCGGCAACTCCGGCCGGACGACACCGACCACGTCCGTTCCTAGGCTTCGCTCGTATCCGTTGTCCGAGCGAAGGATTCCCCGATGGTCGTCACCGATGTCCTTGCCGCCGCCAGTGTCTACAGCTTCGGTCCCGGACGGATCGGTGCCGCGGCGGGTGCCGCGCTGGGGTTGATCGGGATCGTCGTCGGCGCGCTGGCGCTGGCCCGTCCCGGCAGTCGCCTCGGTGTGGGCACCGGGCGGCGCGGCGCCGTCCTGTCCCTGGCCGCTGGAGTGGTCGGGATGTCTCTGGGCGCCCTGGTCGTGGCCACGTCCGACGACGGCATCGGGACCGGCAACGGGCGTGGCGGCGCCTACCTGGCCCTGGTGGTGGGGCTGGTCGCCGTGGTGCTCGGCGGGCTGGCGCTGAGCCGCTCGCGCCGCGTGACCGCCTGAGGCCGGCCAGGAGCGGGCGGGGCAGCGCGGTCAGGCAGCGCGCCGTCAGGCAGCGCCGCCCCCAACGCCGCCCCCGCACCGCCGCCCCGCACCGCCACGCACCGCCGCCCCGCGCCACCTCGCACCGCCGCCCCGCACCGTCCCCACAGCACCACCCGCACCGCTGCCCCGCACCGCCCCCGCAGCACCACCCCACACCGCCACCCCGCACCGCCCCCGCAGCACCGCCTCGCACCAACGCCCCGCACCGTCCCCCAAGCGCCGCCCCGCACCGCACCCCAGCACCGCACACCCCAGCGCCGTCCCCCAGCGCCGTCAGGCAGCGGCGGTCAGGCAGTGTGGTCAGGGGCGGGCCAGCCAGCCCGGCACGGTCAGGCCCGACTCGTAGGCGAGGATCACCAGCTGGGCCCGGTCGCGGACCTGCGTCTTGGTCATGATGCGGCTGACGTGGGTCTTCGCGGTGGCAGGGCTCAGCACCAGCCGGGCCGCGATCTCGTCGTTGGACAGCCCCGCGGCGACCAGTGCCATCACCTCGCGCTCGCGATCGGTGAGCGCGGTCAGCCGCGGCTCGGGGTCGGGGTGCGTGGCGCGGGTGGCGAACTCGGCGATGAGGCGGCGGGTGATCGACGGCGCGATGAGCGCGTCGCCGCGCGCCACCACCCGCACGCCGTGGATCAGCTCGGCCGGTTCGGTGTCCTTGACCAGGAAGCCGCTCGCGCCGGCACGCAGCGCGCCGTAGACGTAGTCGTCCAGGTCGAACGTGGTCAGGATGATCACCCGGACGTTCGAGCTGGACGTGATCTCGCGGGTCGCGGCCAGTCCGTCCAGCCCGGGCATCCGGATGTCCATCAGCACCACGTCCGGTCGCACCTGCCGGGCCAGCTGCACGGCCTCGGCGCCGTCGGCTGCCTCGCCGACCACCTCGATGCCGTCCTCACCGTCCAGGATGGACCGGAAACCGGCGCGCACCAGGGTCTGGTCGTCGGCCAGCAGCAGGCGGATCACGCCGGCACCCGATCCGCGCGCAGCGGCAGGCGGGCGTGCACCCGGAAGCCGCCGTCCGGCCGCGGTTCCGCGGTCAGCGAGCCGCCCAGCGCCTGTGCCCGTTCGCGCATGCCGAGGATCCCGTTGCCGGGCGCGCCCGGTGCGCCGTCGCCGTCGTCCTCGACTTCCACGAGCACGGCGTCGTCGTCCGGTCGGACGCGGACCACGGCGGCGGTCGCGTCGGCGTGCCGCGTCACGTTGGTGAGCGCCTCCTGGACGATCCGGAACGCGGCCAGGTCGACCTCGGGCGGCAGCGGCCGGGTCTCGGCGAGTTCGACGCGGATCTCCAGCCCGGTCCGGCCCGCGGTCGTGACCAGGTCGTCGAGCCGGTTCAGGCCGGGCGGCACGTCGCCGTCCCGGCGCAACGCGTTGAGCGTGGTGCGCAGTTCGCGCAGGGTTTCCTTGCTGGTCTGCTCGATCGCGGTGAGCGCCTGCTCGGCGCGGCCGGGGTCGGGGCGGTGCAGCGCGGCGCTCGCCTGCACGTTGATCAGCGAGAGGTGGTGGCCGAGCGCGTCGTGCAGTTCCCGGGCGATGCGCAGGCGTTCCTCGGTGGCCCGTCGGCGTGCCTCTTCCTCCATCCGCTGCTCGGCGGCGAGGGCGCGGGCGCGCGCTTCGGCGAGGTAGGCGCGGCGGTTGCGCGTCACGCCGACGATGACCGCGACGAGCCAACCGGCGTGCAGGAACGTCGCGCCGTTGTTGGCCTTGGTGAAGCTGTCGGCGAAGGCGAAGGCGAGCACCGAGGCGAGACCGAGGCCGATCGCGACGGCGAGATGGCCTTCGTCGACCACGGTGTAGAGCGCCACGACGAACACGACCATGATCGGGCCGGGTTGCTGCAGCAGCGCCCCGTACGCGCCGACGGCGGCCAACGCCACGACGCCCACCGGGACCGGGTGGCGGCGCCGGAGGTACAGCGCTGCGGACGACACCAGCACGGCGGCCAGCGCGGCCCACTCGGCGGGCGTGTCGACACCGCTTGCCTGCACCAGCAGGCCCAGGAGCGCGACCAGGCCGGCGGCGAGCGCCAACGCGATGTCCGCCGTCCGGCCGCGCAGTCCCGCCATGCGCCGAAGCCTAACCTCCCGCCCGTGAGCGGGAGGTCAGGTCGGCGTGGTCGGGCTCCGGGTCAGGAGACGCGTTTGCGCGTGTAGACGCCCGCCGCCAGGCTGACGCCACCCGCGGCGAGGGCGATCTGGATGATCACCTCGATCCAGTCGATGCCGCGGGTGTCGCCCACACCGAGCGCGTTGGCGATGAAGGTGCCGATGACGGCGGCGACGATGCCGACCAGAATGGTGAGCCAGATCGGGATGCTCTGCTTGCCGGGCAGCACGAGTCGACCCAGAGCGCCGATGATCAGGCCCACGACGAGGGCGCTGATGATTCCGGAGACGGTCACGTTCACTCCTTAGAGTCAAGTGAGCCTCAGGTACCCGATCACCGCGCGACTCACTCCTCCGAGACCGCCCCGCGCCGCTGCCGTGCCGTGCCGTGCCGTGCCGTGCCGTGCCGTAACGACGCTACGACGCGCAGAACTCGTTGCCCTCGGGGTCCCGCATGACCCACCAGTGCCCGGCGGGCCCCTGGTCGTACTCGCGGACGCGGGTCGCGCCGAGCCCTTCCAGCCGGGCCACCAGCGCGTCGAGCCCGCCGGGCTCGCTGTGGATGTCGATGTGCAGCCGGTTCTTGACGGTCTTGGCCTCCGGCACGTCCTGGAACAGCAGCCGCCGGCCCCGGCCGACACCGCTGGTCGGGTCGAACGGGTCGTCGGGGTGGCGGATGGCGGCGTAGCCGCGGAAGTTCTTGCGGCCGTTGTGCTCGATGACCGCTTCCTCCCCGAGGTGCCCCGCGGCCAGCAGTTGCCCGATGAGCGCGCTGGGGTCCTCCACCTCGTACTCCAGGGCCGCGGCCCAGAAGTCCGCGAGGACGGGCGCGTTCTCCGTGTCGATGACCAGCTTCCAGCTCAGTGCCATGTAACCGGTTATATCGGTTACACGGCGGGTGCGCAACCGGACGGGCGCGCGGTGCTCGGCGGACGGGTGCCGGTTCGTCGCGCCCGGGATCGGGCCTCGCCGACGAGGTCGTGGACGCCGCCACCACGGCCAGGGAGGCACTGCGGTGGCTGGAGCGGACGGGGGACGACGTCCTGCTAGTGCTGGACAACGCGGTGGACGTCGACGCCCTGTCGCCGTGGCTGCCGCGCCGCGGGCCCGCCCAGATCGTGATCACCACGACGAACCACGACTTCACCATTCTCGGCGGTGCGGTGCCGGTGGACGTGTTCGAGCCCGCCGAAGCGGTGGCGTTCCTGTGCGCGCGAGCCGACCGGGAACCCGATCCGGACGCCGAGGCGCTCGCCGCCGAACTCGGCAGGCACCCGCTGGCCCTCGCCCAGGCGGGCTGGGTGATCCGCAGGCGCAAGCTGCCCTTCGCCGACCACCTGGCACGGGTCCGGGCGTCGTCGCTCGACGCCGTGCTCGCGCAGGTGCCGGGGGACGACTACCCGCTCAGCGTGCAGGAAGCCGTCCTCATGGCCATCGCCGAGGTGGAGGACCCCACCGGCGCGGCGAAGCGGGTGCTGGACTTCCTGTGCGTCGCCGCCGCGTCCGGCGTCCGGCGGGACCTGCTGCGCTCGCTGTCCGCCGACGACGCCGACGACGCCCTGGGCACGTTGGCCTGGGCGTCGCTCATCGGCTTCGACGTCAGCGGTGAGACCGTCACGATGCACCGGCTCAACCGCCGGGTGGTGCTCGACCGCGCCCGTCGTGACGGCAGGCTCGTGGAGATCGCCCGCGACGCGGTCGCCGTGCTGCTGGAGGCGACCCGGCGGGACGACGCGGGCCTCGACCTGGTCGATCACATCGCCGGTGCGTGGGCGGTGCTCCGGGACGCGCGGGTCGACCGGTCGGACGCCCTGCGGGTCCGGCGGTGGAGCGTGAGCCGCGTCCTGGACTCCGGCGACCACGCGCGGTCGGTCGCGCTGGCCGAGGAGGTCGCGGCGGACCACCGGGAGGCGCTGCCGCCCGACCACCCCGACGTCGGAAAGAGCCTCGGTCTCCTGCGCCACGCCTACGTCTCCGCGTCGCGGTACGACGAGGCGATCGGGCTGGCGGAGCAACGGCACCGCGACCACGCCGATCGCCACGGCGGGGACCACCCGCTCACCCTCCGGGCGAGGAACACGCTGGGCTACCTGTCCGAGGTGGGCGGCAGGCTGGAGCGCGCCGAAGAGCTGCACCGGGCGAACCTGGTCGACGCGGCGCGGGTGTGCGGGCCGGACGACCAGCTCGTGCTGAAGGCCCGCATCAACCTGGCGAGCGCCTGCCGGTCGATGGGCCGCACGGACGAGGCGGTCGCGCTGTTCGAGGAGAACCTGAGGGAGAACGTCCGCGTCCACGGCGAGCGGCACCCGTCCACGGTGACTCGGCCGCCGTCGCCCCTGGCACACTGGCCGGGGCCCGGCCTCGTCCGGAGAGGTCGTCCGATCGGGAGGAAAGCGCCGTGGTGCGGGCATGAGACCGGCGCTGGTGATCGTGGACTTGCAGGAGATGCTGGTCCCGCTCGTCTGGCGCGGCGAGGAGTTGGTCGACCGCGTCGCCGCGCTGGCACGCGAGGCGCGGCGCGGTGGCGTGCCGGTGGTCGCGTTGCGGCAGGTCGGGGACCGCGGCACGGAGTTCGACCCCGAAGCTCCCGGCACCCGGATCAGTGCGCGGTTGGGGCTGCGGCCGACCGACGTCGTGGTGGACAAGACGGCCACCGACGCGTTCTACCGCACCGATCTCGCGGCCGTGCTCGCCGAACGGGACGTCGACACCGTCGTGCTCACCGGCCTGGCCACCGACTACTGCGTGGACGCGACCGCGCGGTCGGCGGTGAGCCGCGGGCTGGACGTCGTGCTGGTCGGCGACGGCCACGCACCGGCCGCCGGCGGCGATCCCGACGCGGGCTTGACCGCCGAGCAGGTCATCGCCCACCACAACCGGATCCTCGGCACGGCCGTCCACCCGGGCGGGTCGGTGCGCGTGGTCGCGGCGGCGGACGTCGTCTTCGCGCGGCCGGGGGTCGGTCCGGGTGGCGGCCCGGACCGACCCGGAGGCGGTGCGGTCAGCCGCTGACCGAGGCGGAGAAGTTGTTGACCGCCAGGCCGACGCCGCCGTTCCACGGCTCGAAACCGGCCTGGATGCTGGTCAGGTACCACGACGAGGTGATCGCGCCGCGGTTGCGGACGTCGTTGATGAAGTCGAGCACGTTGAACGACCACGACGTGATCGGCGACGGCGCGACGTAGGAGATCACGTTGTTGGCGCCGTTGCTGCCGCGCCAGACCTGCCAGCTGCGGCCGCCGATGGTGGTGTTGCCCACGGCGCTGCCGATCGGCTGGATCGGGCCCTGGCGGTTGAACCAGATCATGATCTCCATCTGGTTGACGCCGTTGGTCTTGGGCGTGGGGTCGAGCCAGATGTCGTAGGAGGCGTTGTAGGTGCCGCCGGCATAGCTGTAGTTGATCGAGGACCACGCGCTGCGGATCCGGCTGACCTGCATCGGCAGGTTGGTGCTCGGCGAGCAGTTGGTGTAGTGGCAGCCGAGGAACACCGACGGGTACGACAGCGGTGCGCCGTTGGTCGGTGCCGAGCCCTGCTGCTGGGTGATGCGGAAACCGGTGGAGGTGACGTTGATGCACTGGGTCGCCGACGTGCCCCAGCGGTTGTTCTGGACCACGTAGCGGCCCTGGATGGTGGTCGATCCGTACTGCTGGCAGATCGTGGTGTCGGCTTGGGCCGGCCCGGCTGCGGCGACGACCGCGGAGGCGGCCATCAGCCCGGCGAGCACGAGGGCGCGGACGGTGCTTCGCATGGAACTCCTTCCGAAGGGTCCACGACGGCGGGGATCTCCTGGGAGCGCTCCCAGGGTAGCCCGGAACCATCCCGCTCGCATACCTCGGACGAAGATGCGACCGGGCGACGCCGACGGTTCCGCGCGGCGATGGTCGTCGCGGTCCTGACTCGCCCACCCGCCGAACGCCCGGTCGCCCAAGATCCCGCGTACACCGCCCGCCGCTATTCGAGGTCGTGCAGAATGTGCCCGGTCCCGAACCGACTGGAGGACGTCGTGGCCGCTCCCGGCATCAACCGGCCGCCGACCAGGCTGGAGCTCGTCCGCACCGAGATGACACCGATCCTCGGGCCACGGGCCGCCGCGCGCATCGAGCCGTTCGGCGACGGCACCCTGTACATCCGGGCCGGTGCGCTGCGCCAGCTGTTCGCGTGGCTGGTCGACTTCGTGGTCTTCCTGCTCGTGGTCGGCCTCGGCCTGGTGATCGTCAGCGTGCCCTACAGCTCGGGGGCCGTCGACGACAACCAGCTGGTCGTGTTCTTCCTCGTGACACCGCTGGCCGCGCCCCTGCTGTACGGCCTGTGCTACGGCAATGGCCGTGCCCTCGGCGCGGTGCTCACCGGCACCCAGCTGGTGCGGTTGTCCAACGGCGGCCGGGTCGGGTGGAAGGCGCCGTGGGCGATGATGGTCCGCACCGTCCTGCTGCCGTTGCTGATCGGCACGTTCGTCGTCGGCGCGGCCGCCGGCGGCTCACCGCCCGGATCACCGGTCCGGGTCAGCATCGACCGCCGGGACACCGGTCGACTGCGGGCCGCCGGTCACCGGTAGCCCGAGCCGCACGCAGTCCACAGTGGACGGGTAGGTCCGATCACCCGATCCGGAGCACGTGCTTGCCGCGCACCCCACCGGCTTCCAGCGCGCGGTGTGCCGCGGCGACGTCGGCGAGCGGGTGGACGGCGTCGACCACCGGCCGGACCGCACCGCTCTCGACCAGCGCGGCGAGGTCGGCGAACAGCTCCGTCTTCGGGTTGCCGCTGAAGAACCGGACGCGGCGCGGGCCGAACACCGCGGACCCGAGCAGGTAGCCGACGTCGGCGGCGGAGCGGAACGCGATGCCGACCATGCGGCCGCCGGGTCCGAGCAGACGGCGGTACGCGGCGGGCGTGCTGCCGCGGGCGTCGAGGACGACGTCGAAGCGGCCGAGGTCGGCCGGGTCGGTGCGGTAGTCGATCGCCTCGTCGGCGCCGAGTTCGCGGACGAAGTCGAGCGTCGCCTTGCCCGCCAACGCGGTGACGTGCGCGCCGTAGGCCTTGCCCAGCTGCACGGCGACGCTGCCCACTCCCCCGCTCGCGCCGCGCACCAGCAGCCGTTCACCCCGGCGCAGCCGTGCCTTGTCGCGCAGGGCGGTGATCGCGGTGGTGCCGACGCCCGGCAGTGCGGCGGCCTGGACCAGGTCGAGGCCGGCGGGACTGGGCGCGAGTTGGCGCGGGTGCACGACGACGTACTCGGCGGCGCTGCCGAACCGGCCGCGCGGCAGTCCGCCCCACACGTGCGTGCCCGGTGCGAAACCGGGGCCGGACACGACCTCGCCCGCGAAGTCGATGCCCACCCGCTTGGGGAACTTCCGGCCGAGCAGGAACTTCAGCCCTCCCGACCGGCCCATCAGCTCGCCGCCGTTGACGCTGGCCGCGTGGACGCGGACCAGGACGTACCCCGGTCGGACCTCCGGGTCGGGCACGGTGCCCTCGTACAAGACCTCCGGCGGCCCGTACCGGTCGAACAGCGCTGCGCGCATCCCTCACCTCTCACACAAGTGGAAGCTGCCTTCCACTTCGACGCTAACACGGGAAGCGGAAGGGTCGTTCCACTTGGGCTAAAGTGAGAGGCGTGGCCGGTGAGACGACTCAGTTGCGCGTGGACGCACGCCAGAACCGCGACCGCATCGTGGCCTCGGCGCGGGAGACGTTCGCCGCCGACGGGCTGGACGTGTCGATGACCGAGATCGCCCGCCGGGCCGGGGTGGGCGTGGCCACCCTCTACCGCCGCTTCCCCACCAAGGACGCGCTGGTCCGGGAGGTGTTCGCGGAGCAGCTCGAAGCCTGCACGGGCGAGGTGCGCAGGGCCGCGGAGGACCCCGACCCGTGGCGCGGCTTCTGCCGGGCGGTGGAGAAGCTGTGCGAGATGCAGGCCAGGGACCGGGGGTTCAGCGCGGCGTTCCTGACCGCGTTCCCGGAAGCGGTGCCGGTGGACGAGCTGCGCGCGGTGGCCGAGGAGGCGTTCGCCGGGGTGGTGGCGCGGGCCAAGGCGACGGGCAGGCTGCGGCCCGACTTCACCACCGACGACCTGACGCTCGTGCTGATGGCCAACAACGGCCTGGCCACCGACTCGGTGGAAACCTCGGTTGCCGCCTCACGACGGCTGGTCGCCTACTTCCTGCAGGCGTTCCAGGCGCGCGACCCGCTACCCCCGCCGGTCCGCCTCGGCCTGCGCGACGCTCTCGGCTGAGCGCCCGCGCGGGCGCGGGGAGCCCCTGTCCCGCAGCCGGCCCGTCGGCGGGCGGGGGCCGGCATCGGTCCGGTCCCCGCCCCACCCGTCAGCGCAGGCTCCACTCCCGCGCCAGCTCGGCGGCCAGCCCGAGGTTCGCCGCCGCGGCGTCCTCGCTGCGCCGGCCGTACCCGCACGCGGCGGCGACGCCGACCACCGGCGCACCCAGCGCCTCCTCGGTGAGCCGCAGCGCCTCGCGCGTCTGCTCGGGGTGGTCCTCGGCGACCACGCCCGCGATGACGTCCACCCCGGGCCGCAGGCGCCGCAGTTCGTCGTAGAACGCGGGATCGGTGGGCGGCGGGCTGTCACCGCTGGTCACCGGCAGGTGCACGGTCGGCATCGGGGCCCCGCGCCCGTCCAGCGCCTCGGCCAGCGCGTTGAGGAACCGCACCGCCGCCGTCAAGTCCTCCGGGACGAACACCGGCTCGTGCTCCAGGTCGCCGTAGCACAGGTGCAGCACCCACCGGGTGAGCGGCGCGGCGGCCAGCACCTCGGCGACCTGGCAGGAGAGGTCGGCGGTCAGCATCGGCCACGCCTCCGGCGGGGTGAGGTGGTAGGCCACCAGCACGGCGGGCGTCTCCAGCTGCAGCTGCAGCCGGTCACCCCACCGGGCGACCAGCTCGGTCACCTCGTGCACCACCGCGGTCTGCATGGTGGGCAGCCACTCGCGGGCGGCGTCGATCGAACCGAACGCGAATGCCGCGAGGTCCAGCGCGTTGGGGATGCCCACCTGCACGCGCAGCGGTTCACCGGTTCGTGTGTCGGACAGGCGGTCCAGCGCCGCGAACGCCGCCTCGGCCTGCTCGACGCGGGACAGGCCGACCTCCTCCGCGCACAGCCGCTGACCCGGCCGGACTCGGTAGTACGGCATGTCGTCGTAGCCGCGGCTCGCGCCACCGCGCACCTGTTCGAGCGACGGCACGGAGGACATGTGGTGGGTGAGCCAGTCGATGATCCACCGCGGGTCGCGGTCGGACGGCAACGCGGTCAGCGCGGCGTCGCCCCGGTGCCGGAGGAACCAGTCCATGGCGGTGGCGGGGTCGTCGCACAGCGGGCGCGGCAGCGAGCCGACGAGGTGGACGGGCAGCGGACGGCGGTCCTGCTCTCGATCCGAGGTTTTCGTGGGTGCCTGTGCTGTCATGAGTGGTGTTCTGCTTTCGCGACAAAGAACGTGGAGTGCCCGGGAGTGCCGCAGGATCTCCGCGCCCGACCTCCCGACGTCCACCTCATCGTGACCCGACCGCACCACTACGTCCACTTAGGATGATCAACAAAAGCCGACCGTGGACATCATCCACGCGATAGTGTGATTCCCGCTGACGGTAAGGTATTCCTGAGGTTTCATCGGAATCACCGTTACCGTTCAACGGAGGGCGTCCGCGATGGCGGCGATGCCGTCGGCGATGTCGGTCGGCGCGCTCGCGCCGTAGCCGAGGACCAGCCCGGGTCGGCCGGGCCGCTGCCGGTGCCACGACAACGGCTGCGCCTTCACCCCGCGGGCGAGCGCCGCGGCGGCGAGGTCGGTGTCGGACACGCCGTCGTCGAAGGTGATCAGCAGGTGCAGCCCGGCGGCGGCGCCGTGCACGACCGCGCCGGGCAGGTGCCGCCCGATCGCCGCGATCATGGCGTCACGCCTGCCGCGGTGGCGTCGGCGCGCGAACCGCAGGTGCCGCTCCAGTTCGCCGGAGTCCATCAGCTGGGCCAGGACCAGTTGCGGCAGCACGGCGTTGCCCAGGTCGGCGTACCGCTTCGCCTCCACCACGCGGTCCCGGTACGCGCCCGGCACGAGCAGCCACCCCACCCGCAGCGCCGGTGCGAGCACTTTGGACACGCTTCCGGCGTACGCGACGCGTTCGGGCAGCACGGAACGCAGTGCGGGCACGGGTGGCCTGTCGTAGCGGTGCTCGGCGTCGTAGTCGTCCTCGATGACGAGACCACCCTCGTCGGCCCACCGCACCAGCTCTCGCCGCCGCGCACCGCCGAGCACCACGCCGGTCGGGAACTGGTGCGCCGGGGTCAGCAGCACGGCGGGCGCTCCCCCGGCGCGCAACTCGTCCACCCGGATGCCCTCGCCGTCCACCGGGACGGGTGGTGTGTCGACGTTCCAGTTGCGCAAGTGCTGGCGGGCGCCGAGTGATCCCGGGTCCTCCACGGCGACTTCGGTGAGTCCGTCGGCGCGCAGCACCTGGGCGAGCAGGCTGAGCGCTTGGGCGACGCCGGCGACGACCACGACCTCGTCGGGGTCGACGCGGACACCCCGGTAGCGGGCCAGCCACCGCGCGACCGCGTGCCGCAGCGCCGGCGTGCCGCGTGGGTCGCCGTAGCCGAAGTCGGGCGTCGACAGGGTGCGCAGGACGGCGCGTTCGGCACGCAGCCAGGCGGTGCGCGGGAACGCGGTCAGGTCCGGCACGCCGGGCGACAGGTCGATCCGCGCGGGCACGGCGCGCAAGGCGTCGAAGGCATCCGCACCGGGTGGCCGCGCGAAGACCCCACCGGGGGCCGGCGTCCGCCCGGGTACCGCGGCCCGGCGCGGCCCCGGTGGTGGTGCGGACACCACCACCGTGCCCGCCCGGCCGCGTCCGCTCACGTGACCGTCCTCCGCGAGCCGTTGGTACGCCTCGGTCACCACGCCGCGGGACACGCGCAGTTCGGCCGCCAGGACCCTGGTCGCGGGCAACCGGCTCCCGACCGGCAGCCGGCCGTCCGTGATCGCCTCCCGCAGCCGCCCGGTCAGCCAGTCCGCCCGACCGCCCGCCGGTGCGTCACCGATGTCGAGCTGGAGGAAGTCCGCTCCCGCGGTTATGGCCCTGTCAGGCCGGCTCGGATTGGACCTGTTCACCGGACCAGTCTGTCACCAGGGTGGACGGCATGAACCGCGCCACCACCACGGGACGCACCCGGTGACCGTCGAATTCCTGCTCACGTCGCTCGTCATCGTCGCCACGCCCGGCACCGGCGTGCTCTACACGACCGCGGCCGGTCTCGCCGGTGGCTCGCGCGCCGCCGCGATCGCCGCCGTCGGCTGCACGCTGGGCATCGTGCCGCACCTGCTCGCCGCGCTGACCGGGCTGGCCGCGCTGCTGAACGCGAGCACGCCCGCGTTCCAGGCCCTCAAGTACCTCGGCGTCGCCTACCTGTTCTACCTGGCGTGGAGCACGATCCGCGACAAGTCCGCGCTCACCGTCGACCAGGGCGCACCACAGCGCTCGGTGACGCGGGTCGTGTCGTCCGGGATCATGGTGAACCTGCTCAACCCCAAGCTGACGATCTTCTTCTTCGCGTTCCTGCCGCAGTTCGCCCGGCCGGGCGAACCGGGCACCGTCGCGCGCATGGTCGAGCTGAGCGCGGTGTTCATGGCGCTCACGTTCGTCGTCTTCGTCGGCTACGGCTGGTTCGCCGCCGCCGTCCGCGACCACATCGTCGGGAGGCCCGTCGTCCAGACGTGGCTGCGGCGCGGTTTCGCGGGCGCGTTCGTGGCCCTCGGCGCGATGCTCGCGCTCACCTGACCCGGCGAGCGCGTCTACCGGACGACCAGTGCCGCGACCGGCAGCGTTCGCCCCGTGTTCCGCCGGTCGGACGGGTGGATCGCGGTGCCGGCCCCACGTCCTCATCCTGGTCGAATGGGGGCGTGGGGCCGGTGCCGCGAGGCGCCCCGCCGAGCGCCGGAAGACGCGGTGAAGGTTGCCGGTCGTGGCACTAGGCTCCCCGCATGGCCAGGTACTTCGACGTGCACCCGGTGAACCCGCAGCGCAGGTCCATCGACCAAGCGGTGGAGCTGATCAAGTCGGATGGCCTGATCGCCTACCCGACCGACTCCTGCTACGCGCTGGGCTGCCGGCTGGGCAACAAGGCGGGCCTGGACCGGATCCGGCAGATCCGGCACCTGGACGACCGGCACCACTTCACGCTCATGTGCCGCGACTTCGCCCAGCTCGGGCAGTTCGTGCACGTGGACAACGCGGTGTTCCGGGCGATCAAGGCGGCGACGCCGGGCAGCTACACGTTCATCCTCCCGGCGACCACCGAGGTGCCGCGCCGGTTGATGCACGCGAAGAAGAAGACCGTGGGCGCGCGCATCCCGGACCACCCGGTGGCGCAGGCGCTGCTGGCGCAGCTCGGCGAACCGCTGCTGTCCAGCACGCTGCTGCTGCCCGACCAGGAGGAACCGCTGGTCCACGGCTGGGACATCAAGGAACGGCTGGACCACGTGGTGGACGCGGTGCTGGACGCGGGTGACTGCGGGACCGTGCCGACCACCGTGGTCGACTTCTCGCAGGGCGAGCCGGAGGTCCTCCGGCACGGCGCGGGCGACCCGTCCCGGTTCGAGTAGGGCCCGCGAACGCCGCGCAGAGCCCGCGAACGGCTCAGCGGCGTTGGGCCACCCAGGGCTATGGGAGCGTTCCCAGAGCCGATAGCTTCCTGCTGCCCCCTCAGCGCAGAAGGAGCTACCCGTGCGGAAACGGTTGTCCACGGCGGTCCTCGCCGCCCTGCTGTCGGTCGTCGCCCTCCCGGTCGCGGACGCCGCCGGTCCGACCCATGATCACCGGCTCAGGACGTGCGAGCGGGCCGGCCTGCTGTTCTGCGAGGACTTCCAGCACGTGCCCACGGGCGCGGGTACCAGCCTGAAGTGGGGTGTGGACACCCGCAACGGCTCGTTGGAGGTCGAACGCGACCGGCGCGGCCAGAAGGTGCTGCACGTGCGGGCCGAGGGCAACGGCCGGGCGTTCCTCAAGGTGGACGACTTCGCCGCGCCGGGCAACAGCTTCTACGGCCGGGTCCGGGTGCGCGTCGAGGCTTTCCCGGACGCGCCGGACTGGGCGCACTACACGTTGGTCGAGGCCACCGGTGACGGTCCGGAGGTCGTGCGCCCGCTGGGCGGCCAGTACGTGCCCACGCTGGACAAGGCGCTGTGGGGTGTCGGCGCGGACGGCGGCCCGACCGGCGACTGGACGAACTGGCGCGAGTCGGCGCCGTCGAAGGCCGGTGTGTGGCAGTGCGTCGAGTGGCGGATGGACGCCTCGGACAACCGGATCACGCTGTGGTTCGACGGCGTGCCCAACCCGGACCTGACCGTCTCGACCCGTGAGCACGGCGGCAACCAGGTCGACTTCCTGTTCCCGAAATTCGACACGGTCAAGCTGGGCTGGCAGCTCTACCAGCCCAACGAGGGCAGCTACGACATCTGGCTGGACGACATCGCGCTCGGCACCGAGCGCATCGGCTGCTAGGCGGCGTCTCCTAATTGTGGGAAGCGGTGCGGCAGATCATGATC
>NZ_LWLC01000055.1:0-10258 GCF_001905065.1 Saccharothrix sp. CB00851 | reverse complement strand
TGTCCGGGTCGTCGGTGGCGACCAGCCGGCCGCGCAGGTCGTAGGTGTAGCGCCACTGGTTGCCGGCCGGGTCCGTCAGCGTGCTGAGCAGGCCCGCGGCGTTGTAGGCGTATTTCGTCGCGTCGTAGGGGCTGTCGACGCCCGCGGTGTGCTGGCGCTTCTCGACCGTGCGGCCCTGGGCGTCGTTGATCAGCGTGGTCGCGGTGCCGCCCAGGGGCGGGGTGGTCTTGACGCGGTCGCCGCCGTAGGAGGTGGTGGTGCGCCACTGCTCGGTGCCGAACTTGCGCAGGATCGCGGCGGTCGGCCGGCCCAGGCCGTCGTACTCGGTGATGGTCTGGCCCGGAACCTCATTGTCGTAGCTGGCGGCCAGGACGTCGCCGGGTGCCTGCTTCTCCCACCGCACACCGTTGGTCTTGTAGGGCAGCCCGCGGGAGTCGTAGAAGGTGTCGGTGACCTGCCGCCCACCGTCGGAATGCGGTGAAGGGGCTTGGGTCTGGCGTTCGCGCAGCAGTCCGTCGTAGAGCGTGTACGCCGTCAGGTACCGGGCGTCGCCCTGCAGCTGCTTGGTGACGACGACGCTGGTCCGGTCGGTGTTGTACTGGTACTCGAACACCGCGTTGGCGCTGAACCCGGCGGCCTTGGACCGGCCTGGCACCCACGCGGCGGTCAGCCGGCCGAGCGGGTCGTAGGTCAGGTCGGCGCGGCGGCCGTTGGCGTCCACGGACGCGGTCGACAGGCCCCACGCCGGGTCGAGGTACTCCCTGCTGACGTGGCCGAGCGGGTTGGTGCTGGAGATCTCGGTCAGCGGTCCGGTGTCGGGGGTGTAGTCGGTGGTGGTCTTCTCACCACGCGCGTCCCACACGTCCAGCGGACGGCCGACGGCGTCGTAGGTCGCACGGGACGCGGTGACCCACGTCTGCCCCGTGGCGTCCCACTTGTCCAGCACCTCGGCCTTGGTGATCAATCCTCGGGTGGGGGCGACGTCGTGCGCCTGGTCGTCGTAGTACGAGCGGGCCAGGGACTGGATCGTGGTCGCCGACGCGGTCACCGCGCACGTGCCCACCACGGTCTCGACCTGCGAAGCCATGGTGAGCAGCCACGCGGTCTCGTTGCGGGCGAACGTCGTGCGGGTGCAGGTCTCGTCACCGGTCACGGTGGTGTCGCCGTGGTCCTCGGTACGGGCGGCCACGCCCTCGGGCGTGAAGTCGGCCTTGTCCACGCGGGTACGCCGCCACGTGCCGTCCTCCAGCAACGTCCGGCCGCGCACCGAGGCGTCACCGGTCACGTACGCCTTGTTGCCCGCGGCGTCCGTCGCGGTCGCGGTCTCGGGCAGGTAGGGGTCGTTGACCGACGCCGACACCAGCTGACCCGCGTTGTACTGACGGGTCTCGCGGACGTAGCCACGCAGCCGCTTCACGTCGCGGATCGACACCTGCTCCGAGTCGGTGATCCACGCCTCGCGGGTGCCGGACGGCAGCTTGTCGCCGTCCATGCCGCGGCCGTAGACGACCTCGGTGACCGACTGCGTGCCGGCCGGGTCGCCCTTGGTGGTGCGCACGGTGGCGTACCCGCGCCACTGCGACCACGTGCGCCGCTCGGGCTCGGCGAACTCGGCCTCGTCGAAGTGCCAGGCCGGATTGCCGAGGTAGGAGTAGTTGGTCTTGACCAGGCTCGACGCGCCGGTGCGGTCGTCGTCCACGACGGAGGTGACCACGTACTTGTGGAACCAGTGCAGCTCGGGCGTCAACCCACCGTCCGGCGTCCACCACGACGGGTAGCAGCGCAACGTGTTCGACTCCGGCGCGGCCGGCATCCGCGACCCCGCCACGCAGTCGTTGTCGCTGTACTCGACCTGGGTGTGGCTGCCCGCCTCGCCGGTGATCATCACGATCCGGTGCCGGGTGATCGGCGGCCGGTTGTCGGTGCCGGTGTCGACCCGGTTGGGCAGCGCCTTGTGGCCGAACACCGTCGGCGGCAGCTGCACGCTGCCACCGACCAGACCGGTGTGCCTGACCGACTTCAGGTTCATCGCCGGCGCGAGACCGTCACCGGTGGCGAGGAACTCGTGCTCCAACGCCCACGAGTCCACGTCGCGGAACCCGGTGCCACCGTCGGAGACGCGGGTGACGACCTTGGTGAGCTTCTTGCGCGTGAAGAACGACGGGGTCAGCCGGTGCGTGCACGGCTCACCCGCGTTGCAGATCTGGTCGACGGGGACGTCCGGCCAGTTCGCCGCCGTGGAGGTGTTGAGCTGCGCCGGGTCGCACGTCACCGCACCACCGGGCAGGCAGCGCTCGGCGGTCTCGAAGCTGACCTTCGCACCGGGGTGGCCGAAGACGTTGTCGACGCGCAGGCCGTACTCCACGCGGTCCAGCCACCCGCCGCGCACGTACTCGGTGCCCTTGTTGGCATCGGCGTTGCGGCCGTAGCGGTTGAACTCGCGGTTGTAGTAGTAGGTGCTGACATTGCCGTGCCGGTCGACCGAGTAATCCAGGTTCCACCGGTACGCCTGCTGGCACCACGACGCGTCGAACGATCCCGCCTGGTGGCAGTCCTCCCCCGCGTGGTTGCCGTACACCGGCATCGTCCACGCCGACTGCGTCTCCGGCTTGCCCGCCGTCCACCCCGGCAGCCGGTTCAGCCCGAGGAAGTACTGCGTGCCGTCGGGCGTGGTGACCTTCCAGTGCTCACCGTTGTTGTCGCCGTTGACCGTGTCCTCCAGGCGCTCGATCCGCGCGCCGTCGTCGGACTCGGCGCGCCACTGGTTGGTCGTGCCGACCCGGATCAACTTGCCGGACACACCCACCAGGCTGATCGAGACGCTGTCCGCGGCCCAGCACTGGTCACCCGTCTTCGTCTGACCGTTGTTGCCACCCAGGTCCAGACCGCACGGCTTGTACTGCCGCTCGATGAACCCCGCGGGCGCCAGGTCCCAGCCGTCACCGGCCCACGACGCCTGGTTGTTCGTCGACGACGTCCGCCCGTCCAGGCTCTGCGCCGAATACCCCAACGACACCTTCGGCGCCGCACCGCCGATCGCCGGCGGCACCCGCATCGGGTAACCGTAGGTGAAGTCACCCGACGAACCACCCGCGCTCCACGACCCCGCCGGAGCCAACGACGTCGCCGCGTAACTACCCGCCGGACCCGACGCCGCCGCCATCGCCGCGAACACCACCGGCTCCGACTCCACCGTCACCGCAGCCGACAACACCGACGCGGACGTGTCGTTCTCCGCACCCTCCACCGGCGTCGCGACCTGGCACTCCGCCTTCTCCGGCGTCGCCACCGCACACGACGGCAACCTCACCAGACGCAACCGCGCGGCGTAATCACCACCGAACGCCGACCTGAACGCCGAGTAGTCGAACCGCAGATCCAACGGTTTACCACGCACACCACCGGCATCCGACACGCTGAACAACACCGCGTCCGACTTCCGCTCGTGCACCTGGACGCGAACCTTGCCCGACTTCACCTGCCGCGCACCGGCCTGATCCTTCAACCCCACCGAGACCGGCGTCCCCACAGCCCACACCGGACGACCCAACGCACGCGCCACCGCCTGCCCGGCAGTCCCACCCGACGCCGCGAAGTCCACCTCACCGACCGCCGCCCCAGGCCACTGCCCACCCGGTGCCGTCGGAGCGGTAACCACCGCCCCACTCGCCGGATCCGGTGGAAGTGGACGCACTTCCACCGGATGCGTCGGGATGGAAACCTCCTGTGGGATCTCCGCCCGCCAATCCGGCTCCGCGGCGACCGCGACAGCTTGCGCGGTGGAAGTGGTCAACACGACCACCACACCGAAGGCGACGGCCTTCCGGGCCCATGCACGCAGGGAAACGCTCACCACGAGGCCTTTCGTCTTGCGCTTCGGATCGATCGGTGGATCACTCAGAAGTGGATCGTCGCGTCGTACAAAGCCCAGACGTCGACGTCCGGGAGGACACCGGCGTGAATTCGGGCATCGTCCAGGTCACCCACCCAACGCGCGGCGCCGACACCCGCCGCGGTCGCTCGCCCCAGCCACAGGTTCGACGTGGTCTGGCGCCCGACCACACCACTGCCGTCGGACGTGGCTCCGGCATAGGACTTCTGGCGATTCCGGTCCACGTTGAGTGAGATCCGCCTCGTCACCGCGTCATAGCTGCCGACGAGGAGCACCCAGTTGTTCGACATCGCCAAGTCGTCCGACAGCGCGCTCCACGTCGCGCCATTACTACCAGCGATGGAGAACTCCCACCGCGAGCCGTTGTAGCCCAACGTGAACGGCGAGTTCTGACTGTCATGGCCGCTCACCGCGATGCTTCGAGCACCCGGCTCACCGGTGTGCCGCACCCACGCGCTCACGGTGAACGAGCGGTCGGTCCGGAAGTTCACCGGACGCGGCACCGAAGCATGCCCGGTGCCCGGCGAGGTGAAGTTGAGCCACTTCTCCTCGCTCGCCGCCGACACGACCGGCTGACCGCCCCACACGTACCCGCCGGTGAGCGTCGCGTTCTGGCCGGAGACCACGTCGGCGGTGGTGGCACCGGATCGCTCGTCGAGCGCGTACCGGGCGCGCGGCACCACGAGGTTGGCTTGCTCGGCGACCTCGTCAGCGCCCAGCACCCGGTCCCAGACCAGCGTGTGGTCGACGGAGCCCGCGAAGTGGTTGACGCGGATGCCGTCCCACTTCGCCGCGCCGACCACGAACGCGCCGGCCCCGTCCCAGGTTTCCACCGTGGCGGTGGCCTGGTACTTGCCGTCGACGTACAGCTTCATGGCATCCTGGATCGGGTCGTACGTGCCGGCCAGGTGGGTCCACACACCGGTCACCGGCGGACTGGTCGATGCCGCCCGCGCGAACAGGGACGTCTTCGAGTCGGCGTGCGGCGCCGCCATGGTCCAGCCATTGAGATCTTCGCTGTAACCCAGGAAGAACGAGCCGGCACTGCCACCGTCCTGGCTGACCGCCGTGAAGTAGCCATTCGTGCGGTCCAGCTTCACCCACGTCGACACCGAGAACGCTTCTGAGGTGTCCACCACCGGGCCTGACGACACCGCGGTTCCGCTGGTGAACGTCAGACCGTTGTCCGCGTAGCCCGCGGCGAACGAGCCGCCCGCCACCGCCAACGGGTGGTTGCCCGCACTGTCCTCCACGACCGTGCCGCTCACCTCGTCGAAATGCCATCCCGCTTTGACGTCGGCCGGTTCCGCGACGTTGAAGACGTAGGAAGCGTAGGTCGCCGATCGGTTGCCCGCGCCGTCGAACGCCGTCACGTACAACGTGTTCACCCCGGCCTTCGTCGGAGCGATCGGGACCGTCACCGTGCCGTCGGCCGACTGCACGGGGGCCGACCGGGGGATGGCGCTGGCGTCGTTGAGCGTCCAGCCGTAACGACGGACATCCATCGCGCCACCCAACCCGGTCGGCGTGCCGGGCTTGAACGTGAACATGCCCGTCCTACCGCCAAGATCGGGCGCAGTCCCGTCTTCCGGGTAGTCGGTCGAGGTGACGACAGGCATGCTCGGCGCCCTGGTGTCCACTGCGAACTCGCAGTCGACGTAACCCGTGAACAGGCCGTGGTCACTGCCCCACACCCGCCACGTGTGCAGGCCGTCGCTCGTGATGCGGTTCGGCGGAATCTGCACCTCCGCGTACGAACCCGCGGGAATCCCGTTCACGTAGATGTTGGTGCCCGTCTCGGCCGACACCGGCGCGACACCGTCGAACACCCGGAACATCGCGTCCATGATGCCGCCGTCCGGATCGTTCATCCGCGCCCGCAACCGCGGCGTCCTCGTGAACACCGCGGGCCGCCCGGCACCCATGCCGCACGAGATCGCGTGCGACGGATCCGGCCCCCACCCCTCCATGCCCAACGCCGTCGGCATGTACGGCCAACTGTTGTACCGCACCTCCAGGTACGGGTTCAGGTCGAACCGCCGCCAGGAGTTGTCCAGGTCCCCCTCGTACTTGGCCTGCAACAGAAACGTCGTCCAACCCCAACCCTCGTTCACCGCCTGCCACACCGCCGCCGTGGCATCGAAGTCGGCCTGACCGGCGTTGGGGCAATGCGCCGCGTTGTTGGCGACATTGGTCTCCGACAGCCGGTAGTACCAGCCCGGTTGGTTGGCCCACGTCGTGTTCGCGTCCACTGGCGGGCTCACGAACAACTCCGTCGGCGACGGCGAGCAGCTGAACGTGTGGATCACCCGTGTCTGCAGCGTGGCCCTGATGATGTGCTTGCCGAGGATCGGAGCCGTGTGCATCTGCAGGTACGACCGGGACCGACCCGCGTAATCGGCGTTCAGGGACGCGGCATTGAGGTACCCGGCCTTGAGATCGCCGAGCACACCGCTGGTCTTGTCGAAGTTCCGCGCGTCGGGCCACGGGTCCTGCACCACGACGTGGTGCACCTTCCCACAGTTGCCGCAGTAGTACTCCGGGTCGATCACCACCGGGTACCTCGTGCCGGGATCGGCCAGGAACTCCCGGTCCGGCAACACCGCCACCGAGTCGGCACCGACCTCGACACCCATCTCCGCCCTGCGGTCCCCCTCCGCCGGCCCTTCGGTGTGGTTGTCCCCGTCACCACCGGAGGAGTCCCACATCGACGACGCATCACCGGAGAACACCGGCGTCCCCGACTCGTCCCTGACCATGAGGTCACCACCCGGGCCGGGACCGTCGTGCACCCGCACACCCTCGGCGTGCGTGCGGAACGCGATCCGCTCCAACTCGGCGCTCGCCCCCGCCTGCGCCGTCTTCACCACCAGAACCTCACTGAACCCGTTGATCGTCACCTCGACCTTCAGGTCCACCCCCGGCAACACCTCCGGGTACGTCAACAACGACCCGTCCACCACAGCCGGCGGCAGATCACGCCCCCAACCGAGCCCGACCTCGTCCTCACCCCGCACCACACGGGCGACCGCCTCATCAGCCGACCCCGAGCCACCGGGCGAGAACACCACGTCGACAGGAGCGGCCTTCGGCCCGAACGAACCATCCGCACGACGCTCCAACGACAGGTCCACCGGCACCCAACCGTCACCACGCCGCACCCGCACCGGCTGGGCGTGCTGCCTGAACGTAAACGAACCGTCCGGATTCGCCGTCAACTCGTCGGTCTCCGTGGTCGCCGACTCCACCACCACCGGCTCACCACGCGCCTCCGCGTACCGCGACGCCGTCGCCTCATCCGGAGCCGAACCAGGCACTTCCGCCACCGCAGGCGGCGCCGTCAACACACCACCGACAACCGCGACAACGACCCCCACACCGAAAACGCGCAGGCCGAACCCACGCGCACGAACGCGCGACCACACGAAGATCCCCCGAACCGCATGAGCACGCGGCGTTGTGCTGAGTCCCCGACCCGAGGAGGAATCATGTCCGCTCAACCAACCCGCGACAGCAGCCGAACGGCCCAATTCCACACCGTCCGGTATGTGACCGCCGCCACGTGCGCGCGGGGCCGCCCACCAGCAACGATGGTTACCGGGCGTGCTGCTACGGTCCCCGCCCATGCGAATTGGGGGGATCATCCTCACGACCGTCCTGCTGGCCGGGTGTTCGACCGCATCAGTGGCCACACCACCGTCGAGCACCACACCGACCACCACGACGACCACCAG
Source organism: Saccharothrix sp. CB00851 (assembly GCF_001905065.1). Lineage (NCBI taxonomy): Bacteria > Bacillati > Actinomycetota > Actinomycetes > Pseudonocardiales > Pseudonocardiaceae > Saccharothrix > Saccharothrix sp. CB00851. The sequence continues at coordinate 2,632 of NZ_LWLC01000055.1, read as the reverse complement.
CAGCAGCACGCCGACAGCACCCGATCCGGCCCTCATCGAGGCGCGACTCATCAAGGCCCAGCTGCCTGACGACGTCCTCGTCCCGCTCGGCTTCACCCGCGAGGACTCCGCCGAGCAGAAGAACTACTCGGTCGTGCTGTGCCCTGCCGAACTGCCCACCGACGGCGCCATGTCCATGACGCGACTGTCCACTTCATGGATCAACAAGCCGGCGTTCTCCTACGTCGATCAATTCCGTGTGTCGTACCGCCGGATCGCTGCCGCAGCGGAAACCGTCGAACACGCCCGCAAAGCTCTGGAATGCCAGCCGTTCATGTTCGGCGACGAAGGCCCCTACACCCCGGAACGGGAACTCACCCTGCCACCGTTGGGCGCCGACGCCCAGTTCGGGGTCTGCTACACCTTCCAGCTCATGCGGATTTGCCAACTCGTCATGAGCAAAGCCGACATCCTCACCAGCATCCTGTTCTACGGCCCCAAAGAAGCCGACGCCGCCGGCATCCTGACCAAGGCCGGACAAGCCACCGCACCACTACTGACCGCCTGACCCACGCCCCCGCCGACCTCGGCGCGCCGGATCCGACACACGCTCGTCTCCACCGCAACTCCAGCACTGGAGGTGTCGAGAAGGACTCGGCTGACATCCGACCTGCCCGCTACTGATCAATTCGGATACTGCAAGATCAAAGGGCGATCTGGCGGCGACGGGAACAGTGCGGAATGCGCCGGAACTCGATTTGATCGTGAGGAACGACCGGCTCTGACCTGCGCGAGTCGAGAAAGCGCAGGTCAGAGCCGGACCCCTATGTCCTTGACACGGTAGGGGTCACTGGTTCAATCCCAGTATCGTCCACCATCTATAAACGCAGGTCAGAGAGCCCGTCGGTGATCACTACCGACGGGCTGTTCTGCTGTCGTGGGAGCAAATTGGGAGCAAACGATCTTTACGTGATCGTCGACACCGTATGTGGTCACCCCTCCCTGACCCGTGGGAGCGACCAGCGAACGCTCCCACCGACGCTGCAGCCCGTCGAGCATCGCGTCCACCATGACCTGCGACACACGCGAATAGGTGCCCCTGACACCTGCCATCCGGTGCCCGAGGCGCTTGCACTGGAGAATCTCCGGCACGCTGTCCTCGATGAGCCAGGTCTTATGCGTGTGACGTAGATCATGGAAGTGCAGACCAGGGTGGATCGGTGCCCACCCTCGGGTCGGATCGCCGTTGACGAGGGGCAGCCAGACCCTGCGCCGGAAGTTCGACCGGCGTAGCAGCCCTCCATCCAGACCGGTGAAGACGTGGTCCTGCATCCGGTCCGCCCGGTGCTCGGTAAGCAGGTCGACCAGGAACGGCGGCAGGTGCACCGTGCGGACGCCCGCCTTCGACTTCGGCGGTCCCAGCTCCAACCGGCCACCCACCTCGTGCAGCGCTCCCTTGTCCGGGTCAATAGTGATGACCCCGCGGGCCAGGTCCACCCGGCCCCAGCGCAGCCCGGCCAGTTCACCCCACCGCAGACCCGTGTACGCCGCCGTGACCACCAACACGGCGTCCGCGGGTGAACACCGTTGCGCCATCGCCCGCACCTGCCACGGCGACGCATGAGGCCGCTCGTCATCATCACCGGTGTTGACCCGCAACCGCCGACACGGGTTCGCCCCGATCAACCCCTCGTCGACCGCCTCACCCAACAACATCGACAACAGCGTCACGACATCGACCACGGTGCGCTCGGCCAGCGACCGCCGCAGCGTCTTGACCCACCCCTTCACCGCGATCCGCGAGATCTCCTTCAACGGCACGTCACCGAACTGAGCTTCCCCCGGTAGCCCGGTGGCTTTCCAGACATGGTCCGATAGGGCCTGAAGGGAGTCGTCCGTGGCACCACCGAAGAAGTACCCCGACGAGTTGAGGGCGCGTACGGTCCGGCTGTACCGGGAGTCCGACCCAAAGCCGGTGATCCGACGCCTGGCCGAGCAGCTGGGCGTGCACCACGAGGCGTTGCGGAACTGGATCCGGCAGGACGAGGTCGACCGCGGCGAACGTGGCGACCGGCCCACGACCACCGAGTCCGAGGAGCTGCGCCGGCTGCGCAAGGAGAACGCGGAGCTCAAGCGCGCCAACGAGATCCTGAAGACAGCGTCCGCGTTTTTCGCGGCCGAACTCGACCCGACCCGGCGACGGTCGTGAAGCTCGTCGAGCAGCTTCGCGGCCGCTTCGGGGTCGAGTTCGTCCTCCGGGTCCTCGGTGTCGCTTCCTCCACCTACCACGGCTGGGTGGCCCGACAGGCCGACCCGTCGGACCGTGAGCGCGAGGACCGGGCGATCACCGCGGAGATCGTCGACATCCACACCGCCTCCGGCGGGACCTACGGCAGTCCGCGGGTCCATCAGGTGCTTCGGCGTCGGGGCGTCCGCGTGTCGCGCAAGCGGGTCGAGCGGCTGATGCGCCAGGCCGGGCTGCCGGGCGCGCTCCTGCGCAAACAGTGGCGGACGCCGTCGACCAGGCAGGATCCACGAACGGCACCGGCCCCTGATCGGGTGAACCGGGACTTCACCGCGCCCGCGCCGGACCGGCTGTGGGTGGCCGACGCGACCCGGATCCGCACCGGCGAGGGCGTCTTCTGGCTCGCGG
>NZ_LWLC01000054.1:0-13628 GCF_001905065.1 Saccharothrix sp. CB00851 | reverse complement strand
ATGATCAACCGGGGTGCACGTCACCGACCGGGACCTTAAACGGCAAGCTGAGATGCCGTCACCGATCTTTCGGGTGACCACCGGGACGCGTTCGCACTCCTGGTGAAGCTGAACGAGGCGTACTCGCGGATGTCCCGGCCCGCCGAAGCCGCGGAATGCCTCATCGAAGCACAGAGCCTCGCCCGTGCCGCCCAAGACGACGAGCTCGCGACCCGGGCCACCCGACTGCTGCTGACCGCGTTCGAGACCAAGCTCGCCCTGGCCCGGGAGTCCGGAGAACAGGAGCGGGTCGCGAACAGCCTCGTGCTGGTGGCCGGCGCGCACCACGACCTGGGCAACCCGCGGTTCGCGCGTCACTTGCTGTTGGAGGCCCTGGAGTTCTACCGGACGACCGACGACGTGCCGGAGATCGCCGACGTCCTGGCCGAGCTGGGTGACGTGAGCCGCGAGGCCGGTCACCTCGCGGAGTCCGTGCAGTTCCTGCGGGAGAGTGTGCGGCTGTTCGAGCAGGTCGAGGACGCGCAGGGACTGGCGCTCGCCCTGGAAAGCCTGTCCGACACCTTGACCGATCTCGGCCTGCACGACGAGGCCGCCGACGCACTGGCCCGCTCCGACGAGCTGATCGACCTCGACGACTAGGAAGTCGACCGGCAGGTCGGGTTCAGTTCGCTCGTTCGATCGGTACGGCCGTGTTCTGGTTGGCGGTCAACCGCCACTGGCCGCCTTCCTTGGACATCACGTACATCGGGGTGCCCTCACCCTCCTCGGTCACCGGCTCGCCGTCCGGGGAGAAGTACCGCTGCCGGACCTTGACCGCGGCGACGTCCGGCCGGATGAAGAGCACGTGCACGACCTCGTACGACGGAACGAGGTCCTTCATCGCGCCGGGCAGTACCCGCCGGGTGAAGTCGGCGATGGCGTCGCGGCCGATCAGCAGCCTGCCGCCCGCGGTGGTCCAGATGGCGTCCTCGCGGAACAGCGAGACGAACTCCTCGACCAGTTCGTTGCGCTGGGCGTGCTCGACGGTGGCGACCACCTGCTTGATGGCGTGGATCCCCGACTCGACTTCGGTTGCGCTGTTCATGACCAGAACCGTAAAACCTCGACCTTGCTGGAGATCAAGGGGACGTGACTAGTCGACCGCCGGCCGTCGTTCCGGCGGTAACGCTCGCAGCGTGACGCCCCGGCCGCCGGCGAGCTTGATCTCCCACAGGGCCAGGGCGATCACCAGGGGCGGCGAGCCGAAGGTGAGCAGGATCGCCAGCGGACCGGGGAGGCGGGCGGTCAGGTCGCCCCGGGCCAGTTGGTAGATGTCGATGCCCAGGACGCCGACGCTGAACACGATCGAGCACAGCGCCGGCAGCAGGGGGTGGCCGTCGGCGGCGTTGAACCAGTAGCGGTAGCCCCAGTAGGCGGCCCAGAGGATCGAGGGCATCACGTACAGCAGCAGTGCGAGGATGACGACGACCGCCAGGATCGTCGCCAACCCCGGCAGCCGCACGCTCTTGTAGGAGCCCAGCACGAAGTCGAACGCCAGACCCACGGCCAGGCACACCAGCACCGTCACCGCGGGACGGCGCACCGCCCGCAGCAACCGCGACCGGTCTGCCGGGGCGATGGTGGCGAACAGGATGGCGATACCCACCACGACCGCCGGCACGGCCACCGCGGCGTTGATCATCACGGTGCTCAACGACCCCATGACCGAGTCGTAACCGCCCTGCTCGTAAGCCACCCAGACCGCGAGGGTGACCACGATGCCACCGACCGACCGCACCAACTCCACCCGCTCGACGCGCACATCACCGGCGCCATACCTGAACCGCGGGGTCAGCCACTCCTTGATCCTGCCGAACAGGAAGCCGATCGAGGCGAAGTACGTCTGCACCACGGAACCGAATCCCGCCCCACGCCCCACCACAACGCAAGACTGCGGACAACCCCGGCCCGGTCACGTCCAGGTGACCGGCAGCTCGTGGACGCCGTAGATGTTCATGTCGGACTTGAGCCGCACCTCGGCCGCCGGGATGGCGAGGGTCAGGGTCGGAAAGCGGCGCAGCAGGGCCCCGAAACCGGCACGCATCTCGATCCGGGCCAGTTGCTGCCCGAGGCACTGGTGGATGCCGTGGCCGAAGGCCAGGTGGCCGCGCGCCTTGCGGTGCAGGTCCAGGGTGTCCGGGTGCTCGAAGCGCCTCGGGTCGTGATTGGCCGCCAGCAGTGAGACGACGACGGTCGAGCCCTTGGCGATCATCTCGCCGCCCAGCTCGATGTCCTCCGTGGCGTAGCGGTAGAAGATGTCGGCGATGGACAGGTAGCGCATCAGCTCCTCGACGGCGTCGAGCAGCAGTTCGGGGTGGGCACTCAGCTCCGCCCGCTGTTCGGGGTGCTCCAGGAGCGCGAACGTGCCCAGTGCCAGCATGTTCGCGGTGGTCTCGTGGCCCGCGAGCAGCAGCAGGAAGGCGATGCCGGTCAGCTCCTCGATGCTCAGCTCGTCGTGGCGGGCCAGGTCGGACAGCAGGTCCTCGCCCGGCTCGGCGCGCTTGCGGGTGACCAGCTCGCCCAGGAACGCGGCCATCGCGCCGAACGCGGCCATCTTGTCGTCCAGCGTCACGTCCTTCTCCAGGAACTTGGCCGAGTTGACCTGGAAGGTGTCCCGGTCCTCGTAGGGGACGCCGAGCAGCTCGCAGATCACCAGCGAGGGCACCGGCAGCGCGAACTCCCGGACCAGGTCGACCGGCGGGGTCAGCCGAACTGCCGTTCGACGACCTCGGTGATGTGCTCTTCGAGCAGCTTCATGCGCTTCACGGTGAAGGCACCGGTGAGCATCCTGCGCAGCCGGGTGTGGTCCGGCGGGTCCATGCTGATGAACAGGCCCGGCATCTGCGGTGACGGTTCGGTGGCGGGTGGCATGCCCGGGGTCTCGAACGGCACGTGCAGGACGCCGAGGTCCTGGCGCGAGCTGAACCGGGTGTCGGCCATGAGTCGGCGGACCTCGTCGTAGCCGGTGACGAGCCACCCCTCGTGACCGTCGGGGAAGACCAGGGGGCTGACCGGGCGGGCCTCGCGCAGCCGGCTGATCGCACCGGGCGGGTCGAACGGGCTGACGTCGCGCTCCATCGGCAGGCCGTGCGGGACGGGAACCGGCTGGGTCATCGGAGTCCTCCTCGTGGCGGTTGGTGCGGCCAAGATCGCCGACCCGACTGACACAGGTCTGTCACGGCCCTGACACCGACCACGCCGCGGACGTCGGGGTGCGTTGGCCACGCCGGGGTCGATCGCGGTGCCCGGGCTCATCGCCCGGTGCTCGGAGGAGGAGCGGGTCCGGGCGAGGTTCGCGGGTTGGCCTCAGGTGTTGCGGAGGGCACCGGCCAGGCCGGCCAGGAAGCGGTCCAGGCCCTGGCGGAACAGGGTGTCGTAGTCCGGGTGGTCCAGGTGGTCGTGGGCGGCCAGCGTGGGGTAGGCGTCGGCGTTCGCCCGGATGTGCGCGTTGGCGGCGTTGTGGATGTCCGCGTGCTGCCAGGTGGACTGGGTGAGGGCGGATCCGATGGTGAAGTTGGCCAGGCCGTGCGTCGCGGCGGCCAGGTCGGCACCCCGGAAACCCGCGCCGATTAACGTCCTCTGCAGGAACTCGGTGCGACGCAGCACGTTCGGCCCGAGCGTCGGCCTGCCGAGCAGCGGTGGTGACCACGGGTGGCGCAGCATCGTCGCGCGCCAGGCCAGCACCAGGGCGCGGATCGCGCCCGTCCACTCGTCCTCGTCCGGTACGGGCACCTCGGCGAAGATGGCGTCCACTGCCAGGTCCAGCACGTCGTCCTTGGTCTTGACGTGCCAGTACAGCGTGGGTGCCGCGACGTCGAGGCGTTCGGCGAGCCTGCGCATGGTCAGCCTGCCCGCGCCCTCGGCGTCCAGCAGCGCCACCGCCGCCGCGACGATCCGGTCGACGGTGAGCGGCGCGTCCCGCCGCCCCTTGGCGGGCCGCAACCACACGCCACCCGGAAAACCTGTCGCTTCCACGGGCTGGACACTAGTACGTTGGTCGGGTTCTCGACCAACGTTCGAGGAGTGGCCGGTGGCACACGTCGAGGTGTCGGAGCTGACCTACGTGGTGGACGACGGCCGCGTACTGCTGGACCGGGTGTCGTTCCGAGTCGGTGAGGGCGTCACCGCGGGTCTGGTCGGCCCGAACGGCGCGGGCAAGACGACGTTGCTGCGACTCATCGCCGGTGAGCTGCGCCCCGCGTCCGGCGAGGTCGCCACGAGCGGCGGTGTCGGGGTGATGCGGCAGTTCATCACCGGCGACACGGTGCGCGACCTGCTGCTCGCCGTCGCCCCGGACCGGGTCAGGGCGAGCACGAAGGCGCTGGCCGCGGCGGAAGCGGCGCTGGCGGAACGCGACGAGGAGGACACCCAGATGGCCCTGGCGGAGGCCATCGCCGAGCACGTCGACGCGGGCGGCTACGACATCGAGGTCGTCTGGGACACCTGCACGACCGCCGCGCTCGGCCTGCCGTTCGCGCGGGCCGCCGACCGGCCCGTGGCCACGTTGTCCGGCGGCGAGCAGAAACGCCTGGTCCTGGCGGCGCTGTTGGGTGGCCCCGACGAGGTGCTGCTGCTGGACGAGCCGGACAACTACCTCGACGTGCCGGGCAAGCTGTGGCTGGAACGGGAACTGGCGGCCAGCCGAAAAACGGTGCTCCTCGTGTCGCACGACCGGCGGTTGCTGGCGAACGCGGCGGACCGGATCGTCGCCGTCGAGGACCGCGACGTCTGGGTGCACGGCGGCGGCTTCGCCACGTTCGCCCAGGCCAGGCACGACCGGATCGACCGGCTGGACGAGCGGCGCAGGCGCTGGAACGACGAGCACCGCAGGTTGAAGACCTCTGTGCACACCTTGCGCCAAGCCGCCGCGCGCAACGACGCCGTGTCCTCGGCCTACCGCGCCGCGAGCGCCCGGCTGGCCCGGTTCGAGGCCGTCGGCCCGCCGCAACGGCCACCGAAACCGCGCAACGTCCGCATGCGCCTGCACGGCGGTCGCACCGGCAAACAGGCGTTGAGCTGCGAGGACCTGGCGGTGTCCGGTCTGATCGAGCCGTTCGATTTTGAGGTGTGGTTCGGCGAGCGGATCGCCGTGCTCGGCGCGAACGGCACCGGCAAGTCCTGGTTCCTGCGCGTGCTCGCCGATCCCTCCGCCACCCGGCACTCCGGCCGGATCAGCTACGGCGCGCGGGTCGTGCCCGGTCACTTCGCCCAGACCCACACCCGTCCCGACCTGGTGGGGCGCGCCGTGGCCGACATCGTCATGCAGGACCACGCGCTGGAACGCGACGACGCCATGCCCGCCCTGGCCCGTTACGAACTCGCCCCCGCGTGGCGGCAGCCGTTCGAGACGCTGTCGGGCGGTCAGCAGGCGCGATTGCAGATCCTGCTGCTGGAGCTGTCCGGGGCGACGCTGCTGCTGTTGGACGAGCCGACCGACAACCTCGACCTGGCCGGCGCGGACGCCCTGCAGCAGGGTCTGCGCGCGTTCACCGGCACCGTCCTGGCCATCACCCACGACCGCTGGTTCGCCGAGGACTTCGACCGGTACCTGCACTTCGACCGGGACGGCCGGGTGACGGAGGTGCCCGAGCCGCTCTGGTTTTGACGGTGACGCGGGCCACGAAGATCGTCCTTGCTTGTTGCAAAAGGTTTGCTGTTAGCTGAGTTTGGCAATAGTGGACCTTCCCCGCAGAGGTGATCCGGTGCGTCGTCGTCGGCTGATCAGCGTCGTGGTCGCGATCGGGTTGGTGGCCGCGTGCACGTCACCCGACGGTGACGTCACCGCCGACACCGGCCGGTCGATCGTGATCGGCGCCGGGAGTGAGCCGGAGAACCTCAACCCGATCCTGGGTTACGCGCCGGACGGCGCGGCGAAGGTGTTCGACGGGTTGGTGTCCCGGGACGCGCGGCTCGACCTCGTGCCGGCGCTGGCGGCGGAGGTGCCGACCGCGTCGGCGGACGGGCTCACGTGGACGGCGAAGCTGCGTGACGGCGTCCGGTTCTCCGACGGCACGCCGCTGTCCGCGCAGGACGTCGTGTTCACCTACCGATCCGTGCTGGACGACAAGACGAACACCACCATCGCGTCACGCTTCGACGTGGTGGCTGAGGTGACCGCGCCGGACGAGCGGACGGTGGAGTTCCGGCTGTCCTACCCGTACGCGCCGTTCGCCCAGCAGCTGACGCTGGGCATCGTGCCGCGCAAGGCGTTCGACGGCGTGGACGTCAACAGCGCGCCCTTCAACACCGCCCCGGTCGGCACCGGCCCGTACCAGGTGGCCGAGTGGCGCAAGGGCGACCGGCTGGTGCTCCAGGCCAACGAGGACCACTGGAACGGCGCTCCCGCGATCAAGACCGTGACCGTCGTCTTCGTGCCCGACGACAACGCCCGCGCCACGCGGATGGCGGCCGGCGAGTTCGACGGCACCGTCCTGCCGCCGAAGCTGGCGAACTCCTACACCGGCAAAGCGGGCTACCGGATCGTGCGCAACCCGTCCGCCGACTACCGCGGCCTGGGCCTGCCGTCCGAGCTGCCGTTCACCTCCGACCCGAAGGTCCGGCGGGCGATCAACCTCGGGCTGAACCGCCAGGCCATGATCGACGCGGTGCTGGCGGGCGCGGGCACGCCCGCCGCGACCCCGATCTCACCGCACCTGGACGACTGGTACGACCCGAAGGCCTCCTTCGCCCACGACACCGCCGAAGCCGAACGGCTGCTGGACGAGGCGGGCTGGCGCAAGGGACCGGACGGCACGCGGTCGCGGGACGGGCAGCCCGCGCGGTTGCCGGTGCTGTACCCGGCGCCGGACGTGCTGCGCAAGGAACTCGCCCTGGCCGCGGCGAGCGACATCGCGAAGCTGGGCATCGACGCGCCGGTCGAGGCGACCACGTTCGACGTCATGCTGCAACGGCGCAACGAGGCCGCGAACGTCTGGGGCGGCGGCGACCCGTACGACCCGGACACCGCGGCCTACACGCTGCTGCACTCCCGTTACGCCGGTCAGCCCGGCTACGTCAACATGACGAACTACCGCAACCCGCGGGTCGACACCGCGCTGGACACCGCCCGCCGCAGCCTCGACCCGGCCGCGCGCAAGCAGGCCTACACCGACTTCCAGCAGGCCTACGTCGCCGACCCCGGCTGGGCGTTCCTGGTGTTCCTCGACCACACCTACGTGCTGCGGGACAAGTGGGACGGCCAGGTGCAGCAGGTCGAGCCGCACGACCACGGCCTGGTGCACGCGGTGTGGTGGAACATCGAGCGCTGGACACCCAAGTCGTGACCGCGCCGACCCGCAGGCGGGGCCGGGCCCTCGGGCTGCTCGTGCTGCGCCGCCTGGCGTTCGCGGTCCCGGTGCTGCTGCTGGTCAGCTTCGCGCTGTTCGTGCTGGCCAAGGCGTCGCCGTTCGACCCGGTCGAACGCTACTTCGGGGCACGCATCATCGGCGCCTCACCCGAGCGGGTGGCACAGATCCGGGCGAACTGGGGCGTCGACGAACCCGTGGTCGAGCAGTACCTGGCGTGGCTGCGGCACGCGGTCGCGGGAGACTTCGGCGACTCGCTGTCCCTGCGCCAGCCCGTGGCCCAGGTGATCGGCGAACGGCTCGGCTGGTCGGTGCTGCTCGCCGCCACCGGGTTCGCCCTCGCCCTGCTGATCGGGCTGGTGCTCGGCACCGCGGCGGCGTGGCGGCAGGGCGGCTGGCTGGACCGGACGATCACCACCGTCGCGTACACGCTGGAGGCGGCGCCGGTGTTCTGGCTCGGCCTGGCCGCGCTGTACGTGTTCGCGCTGGAACTGCGGTGGCTGCCCGGTGGCGGGCTCACCGACCCCGGCGCGGCGGTGGACGTCGGCCAGGTCGCCCGGCACCTGGCGCTGCCGGTGGCGGTGCTCGCGATCTCCCACGCGCCCTGGTACGTGCTGTTCGTCCGGCAGGGCCTGCTGGAGTCGTTCACCTCCGACCACGTGGTCGGCGCCCGGTCACGCGGTCTGCCGGACCACCTCGTGGTGTCCGGGCACGCGCTGCGGACGTCGCTGCTGCCGTTCCTGTCGCTGCTCGGCGCACGGCTGCCGGAGCTGATCACGGGCGCGTTGCTGGTGGAGACCGTGTTCTCGTGGCCCGGTATCGCCAGGGCGACCGTCGACGCCGCGCTCAACGTCGACTTCGCGCTGCTGGGCGCGCTCACCGTGCTGGCCACCGCCGTGGTGCTGCTGGGCAACCTGCTCGCCGACGTGCTGTACGCGGCGGCCGATCCGAGGGTGGGTCTCGATGGTTGACGCTCCGGTGTGGCGGCCTGTGCCGAGGTCGCGGCTCGCTGCCGCGAGCCCGCGCCGGTCACCGCGGTGGCGGCTGGTCCCGGCCGCGGTCGTCCTCGGCGTGCTCGTCACCGCCGCGCTGGTCGTGCCGCTGTTGGTGGAGCTCAACCAGCAGCACGTCGACCTGCCCTCGGCCAACCGGCCGCCGTCGGTGACGCACCCGTTCGGCACCGACGAGCTCGGCCGCGACGTGCTGCTGCGCTGCGTCTACGCGTTGCGCGTCTCGCTGGCGGTCGGCCTGGCCGCCGCGCTGATCTCCGCCGTGGTCGGCACCGCGGTCGGCGCGCTCGCGGGCACCGTCGGTGGTTGGCTCGACCGCCTGCTGATGCGTCTGGTGGACGCGGTGGCATCGGTGCCGCACCTGTTGCTGGGCATCGTGATCGTGGCGATCATGCGGCCCAGCCTGACCGCCGTGATGATCTCCATCGGCCTGACCCACTGGCTGACCTCCGCGCGGATCGTCCGGTCGGAGGTCCTCGCGCTGCGCGAACGCCCGTTCGTCGACGCCGCGATCGTCGGTGGTTCGTCCCGCGCCCGGATCCTGGTGCGGCACCTGCTGCCCAACATCGCGCCGCAGGTGCTGCTGGCCACCACGCTGATGGTGCCGCACGCGGTGTGGCACGAGACCGCGCTGTCGTTCCTGGGCCTGGGCCTGCCGCCGCACGCCGCCAGCATCGGCAACATGATCAACGACGCCCAGCGGTCGCTGCTGACCGGCGGCTGGTGGATGTCCCTGGCACCCGGTGCCGTGCTGATCGCCGCCACGCTCGCCGTCTCCGGGCTCAGCGGCGTGTGGCGGGACCGGCTCAACCCCCGACGGAGGTCGGAGCTGTCGTGGTGACCGAACTCGTGCTCGACCACGTCTCGGTGCGGTTCACCGTGCCGGGCGCCACCGTGTCGGCGGTCAACGACGTGTCCCTGCGGGTCCGGCCCGGCGAGTGCGTGGCGCTCGTCGGCGAGAGCGGCTGCGGCAAGAGCGTCCTGGCCCACGCGCTGCTCGGGTTCCTGCCCGGCAACGCCCAGACCTCCGGTACCGCGACCCTCACCGGTGACGGACCACCCGTGGACCTGCTGACCACGTCCGACAAGGTGCTCGCCACGACCGTCCGCGGTCGCCGCATCGGCCTGATCCCGCAGAGCCCGGCCGCCCACCTCACCCCCGTGCGCACCGCCCGCGCGCAGCTGGAGGAGGCCGTGCGCGTGCACCACCCCGCCGACACCACACCCCGTGCGCACGCCTACCGCGTCGCCGCCCGCGCCGGGCTGTCCCCCACCGACCTCGACCGCTACCCGCACGAGCTGTCCGGCGGCATGGCGCAGCGCGTGGCCAACGCACTGGCCCTGGTCGGCGACCCGTGGCTGCTCATCGCCGACGAACCCACCACCGGCCTGGACCCGCACCTGGTCGACGGGCTGATCGAGGAGTTCCGCCGCATGGTCGATGACGACCGCGCCGTCCTGCTCATCACCCACGACCTGGCCGCCGCCCAGCGCATCGCGGACCGGATCGCCGTCATGTACGCCGGTCGGGTCATCGAGGTCGGACCGGCGGACCGGGTGCTCGGCACCCCGCGCCACCACTACAGCCGAGGTCTGGTCGACGCCTTGCCCGACCGCGCGTTCACCCCGATCCCCGGCCAACCGCCCCTGCTCACCGACCTGCCGCCCGGCTGCTCGTTCGCGCCGCGGTGCGGCCACGCGGCTCCCGCTTGCGCGGCGACCCCGGTCCTCACCGACGACACCCACGCCGTCGCGTGCCACGTGCCGTGCTGACCGGACTGCGCGCCGACGCGATCACCGCCGGCTACCACCCCCGCCACCCCGTGGTCACCGACTACAGCCTCACCGTCCACTCAGGACAGACCGTCGGGCTGGCCGGTCCCAGCGGCAGCGGCAAGTCCACCTTGGCCCGGGTGCTCGCACTGCTGCACAAGCCGTTCGCCGGCACCGTGCACCTCGACGACGTGCCGGTGACCCGTTACCGCGGGCGTGCGCCACGCGAGCAACGCACCCGCGTCGGCATCCTGTTCCAGCAGCCACGTCTGTCGGTCGACCCGCGGATGACGCTGCGCACCGCCATCGCCGAACCCCTGCGCGCCAACGGCCGACCGGTCGACCGGGTGGACGAGCTGGCCGACCTGGTGATGCTCACCCCGGAATTGCTCGGCCGCAGGCCGCACGAGGTCAGCGACGGCCAGCTCCAACGCGCCTGCCTGGCCCGCGCCCTCGCGCTGCGCCCCGCCTACCTCATCTGCGACGAGATGACGACCATGCTCGACGCCTCCACCACCGCCGCCCTCGTCACCGTCATCCGCGAGTACCAGCGGCAGACCGGCGCGGGCGTGCTGGCCATCTCGCACGACACCGCGCTGCTCGACCGCTGGGCCGACCGGGTCGTGCGCCTCGACCACCGCAGGACCGAGCCCGGCTGACCCGCGGCGCGGTTCAGCCGACGTGGGAGGCCTGATCGACTCCTCTCCGGCGCCACTTTTCCGCACCCTGAGCGCCTGACCGGGTGAATCGCACGGCGAGGCCACCGACCCGCGTTCCGCGATCTTCTGTCCGAGGCGCGGCACGGTCGCCGTCAGGTGCAGAGGAGGTGCCACCCGGTCACGAGGGCCATCAGGAGCATCATGACGCCCGACAGCAAGTTTCGGATCACGCTGGACAACGAGGCGAGCTGGGCGTTCTCGGGGCTGTCCGGTCGGTAGACCAGTGGGACGTGCGTGCCGACGGTCACCGACCGCTTCGGGCGCGCCCCGGCCCGGGCGGTACTCGACCGGCCGCCCGTGCCGGTCGGTGAACTCGATCACCGGGCGGTCGACGCCCCTCGATCCGCGCTCGTGCCGGGTCACGGTTCCCGTCGCTCGCAGGCCATCGCGGCGCAACCTCGCCAGCAGCAGGAACTCCCAACCGATGGCCCACAGCCCCAACAACGCGACGCCCAGGACGATGACGGCGATCACCTGCAACGGGCCCCCTCCTTTCGCCCATCATGCCCACTCCGTGCCCTTCGGCGTCGGAGATGCGGCCGGCGAGGGCTGTTCGGGCAACGTCCGGCGTGGTGTCAGTGGCCGTGTCAGCACCGTGGCCGTCCGGTGTCAGGACGGCGGGTCATCGTGGTTCCCGTGATCAGGTCACCGATCACACCGACCGCGGCCCCACCGACGGGGACGCACGAAGCCTCAGGAGCACACGATGCACACGTTCGACACCCCGGCCCCGATCTCCGCCCTCCTCGACATCCCCGCCGGCCGCGTCCGGTTCATCGCCGACGACCGGACCGACACCGCGGTCGAGGTCCGGCCCGCCGACCCCGCCAAGGGCCGCGACGTGAAGGTCGCCGAGCAGACCGCGGTCGAGTACGCCGACGGCGTCCTGCGGATCAAGGCCACCGCGAAGAACCAGCTCCTCGGCCCCTCCGGGTTCATCGACGTGACGGTCCGGCTGCCCGCCGGATCCCGCGTCGAGGCCAAGGCCGCCAGCGCCGAGTTCCGGGGCGTCGGACGGCTCGGCGACGTCACGTTCGAGGGCGCACACGGCTCGGTCGAGCTCGACCAGGCCACCGGCGTCCACCTCACCACCCATGGCGGTGACGTCACGGTCGGCCGCCTCGACGGATCCGCGGAGATCAGCACCGGCAAGGGCGACATCCGGATCACCGAGGCCGTGCGCGGCACGGTCGTGCTGCGCACCCAGGCCGGGCAGGTGTCGGTCGGCGCCGCCGCCGGTGTCTCCGCCTCGCTGGACGCCGGCACCGGCTACGGCCGGATCCACAACGCGCTCAGGAACGCCGACGGCACCGCCGCGCTGAACATCCACGCCACCACGGACTACGGCGACATCGTCGCCCGCAGCCTCTGACCCGCTTCCTCCGCTCTTCGCTTTCGACCAAGGAGAACACCACCATGTCCGCAACCCCGACCAACCAGCAGCGAGGCTTCTCCGCGGCGGGTCTGCGCCGACTGCACGACGTGCTGGCGCGGCACGTGGACTCCGGGCAGATCCCCGGACTGGTCGCCCTCGTCAGCCGCGGCGACGAGACGCACGTCGAGGCGATCGGCACGATGCGCCACGACGGCGGCGCGCCGATGAGCCGGGACACCATCTTCCGGATGGCCTCCACGTCCAAGCCGGTCAGCGTGGCGGCGGCGATGGTCCTGGTGGACGAGTGCCGGCTGCGGCTGGACGACCTGGTGCAGGAGTGGCTGCCCGAACTCGCCGACCGGCGGGTGCTCAAGCGCCTCGACGGCCCGCTCGACGACACCGTGCCCGCCCGGCGGCCGATCACCGTGCGGGACGTGCTGACCTCCACGTTCGGGCTCGGCATGGACATGACGGCGCTGGGCGCGCCGATCATGAACGCCGTCTTCGAGCAGGGGCTCACGCCGAACCTGCCGGAGCCGATGCCGGAACCGGACGAGTGGCTGCGCCGCCTCGGCGAGCTGCCGCTGATGCACCAGCCCGGTGAGCGCTGGCAGTACCACATCAGCAACGACCTGATCGGCGTGCTCGTCGCCCGGGTCACCGGTCAGTCGTTCGAGGCGTTCCTGCGCGAACGCCTCTTCGACCCCCTGGGCATGACCGACACCGGCTTCCACGTGCCCGCCGAGAAGATCGACCGGCTGCCGACCCTCTACGCCCCCGACCCGCGGACCGGCGAGTTCACCGTGTGGGACGAAGCCGAGGGCGGGCGCTGGAGCCAACCGCCGGCGTTCCAGGGCGGCGGCGGTGGCCTGGTCTCCACCGCCGACGACTACCACGCCTACTTCCGGATGCTGCTCAACGGCGGGATGCACGGCAACGAGCGGATCCTGTCCCGGGCCGCCGTCGAGCTCATGACCACCAACCGGCTGACGCCGGAGCAGACCGAGGCCCGGACCGCGCTGGCCCGCGACAACGTGCACATCTCGTTCGGCCAGGGCCAGCACGGCGGCTGGGGGTTCGGGATGGCGGTGCGCACCTACCGGGGCGACTACGCGCCCGTCGGCCAGTTCGGCTGGGACGGCGGCAGCGGCACCTCCACCTACGCCGACCCGGACAACCAGGTCACCGGCATCCTGCTCACCCAGGTCGGCGCGTCGGTCCCTGCCCCGATGCGCACCATGCACGACTTCTGGACCACGCTCTACCAGGCGATCGACTGAAACCCGAGCCCCAAGGGGTCCGACCGGTGGTGGACCGGTCGGACCCCTGGATCTCTAGAGTGCTTGAAAAGCCTTCAAGAGATTAAAAGCGTCCTCGCCGGACGCTGGCGTTTTAACCCGTTTGTGCT
>NZ_LWLC01000053.1:0-20528 GCF_001905065.1 Saccharothrix sp. CB00851 | reverse complement strand
GATCATGATCTGCCGCACCGCTTCCCACAATTAGGAGACGCCGCCTAGTGGCCGCCCCCTGCGCCGTGGTGGCTCTCGGCCACCACGGGCCAGGCCACCCCGCCGCCGACCCGTTGGTCTACCCGGTCTGCGTGATCGACCCGGCGGGCTGCCTCATCCGGGGCACGGCCAAGGCGATGGTGGAAGCCGCGGACTACCTCCTGGACCAGATCGCCGGTCTCGCCGGTGCCGGCGGCGGGTTCGGCAGCGGCGGCCTCGGGTTCGACCCCACCAACGCGGCCTTCGTGGCGCACTACGCGAAGGCGTTCGGCATCGCGGTCGCCGTCATGGTCGTCATGCTCATCTGGACGTTCCTGCGCACGGCGCGCGATCCCGGGAACATGGAGGAGGCCAAGAAGTCCCTGTTCCACTACCTGCCGACCGGCGTCGTCCTGTGCGGGCTCGGACCGGCCGTCGGCGGGCTGCTCTCCACCGCGTCCAACGAGCTGACCGAGGCCGTCGTCGGCGACATCGACCTCGGCGCTCTGATGCCGGAGACCGGCGAGCTCGAGTTCTGGTCGATCGGCTGGAACCTGCTGATGGTCCTGCTCGCCTTGGCGCTGCTGATCGCGGCCTGCAGCGTGCTCGTCATGGTGCTGGTCCAGACGTTCGCGCTCTACATCACCGGGTCCGTCATGGCCATCGGGTTCATGCTGCTGATCGACCCCGGCACGCGGCCCAAGGCGCTCAAGCTGCCGTCGCTGTGGCTCGGCCTGGTGTTCGCCAAACCGCTGATGTTCTTCCTGCTCTCCCTCATGACGGGGCTGCTGGGCGAGGCGCGGTTGGACGGCAACTGGCTGATCAACATCCTGGCCATCGTGGTGGGGCTGTGCCTGGTCACGTTCGCACCGCTCACTCTCATGAAGCACGCGCCGATCCTGCCCGGCGAGGGCGGCGAGAACACCGGTGCCGAGCAGGGGCACGCACTCCAGCGGTTCGGCAGCGGGCAGATCGAGCAGGCGGCCGGGTCGGCGGAGCAGAAGGCAGGCTCGGAAGCGAAGAGCGCCGCGAAGGAACAGGCCCAACGCGCCCTGCTCACCGCGATCGCCGGGCCCGCGGGAGAGGGCATCCACCAGGCCAAGCAGGTCGCCGACAAGGTGCAGGACGCCGCCCAGTCGACCGCTTCCCGGGTGGCCGCCGAACCGGGCACGTCCGGTCCGCCGGCCAGGAACACCCCGGCGTTGTCGAGCGGCGGTTCCGCGAACAACTTCGGCGTTGGCAGTGGCGGTAGCACTGCCGGAGCCGGTCGCAGCGCCTCCAGCAGTCCTGGTGCCCCGAATGGCAGTCCCGCCGCCGGCACCAACGGCAGCTCGGGCAGTGGTTCCGCCGGCAGCACCAACGGCAGCTCGGGCAGTGGTCCCGGTGACGCCGACACCAGCGACAGCCCGCCGTTCCCACCGATCGGCGCGGAGCCTGTCCCGGAACCACCCGCCGCAGTGGACCACGGGCACGGCGGCGCGCCCGACCCGTTCAGCGCGGCGGAGCGCAACCGGGCCGCGTGGGCGATCCACTTCCAGCCGCCCGAGAAGGTGGGCAGCCGCAAGGCCAAGGCGCTGACCATCGCCAACGTGATCGCCAAGGTCGGCGCGGACATCGCCGGCAGCAAATAGCGCCCGAACACGACGCACGAAAGGTGGCACGCCATGGCCCGCACCGCTGTCCTGGGCGGCGAGGCTCACTCCCGGGGACTGCTCGGCGGTGGTCGCTCGAAGGGCGACAACCGGATCAGGTACGGGTTCGGCGCAATCGCCGTCCTCTCCTGGTACACCACCGGCGGCACGGTCGGCTTGGTCCTGGCCGCGGTCTTCGCCGCGACCGGGTTCGCGCTGACGTCGAAGCTGCTCTCGGGCAACTCGGTCGTGTCGACCATCGCGCTGAACGTGCGGTGGTGGCGCCGTTCCCGCAAGAGGCTGACCGAATTCGCCCCACCACCCGGCACCGACCGGGTGCGACCGATCCGGCGCGGGGTGAAGGCCGAGCGGGCGCGAAAACCGGTGCCGGTCCGGTCCGTCCCCGACGGCGTGGGCAGGGTCCGGGAGCTGGTCTACGAAGCGCCGGCGGGCGGCGAGGTGTCCGTGCTCGCGCACACCAACCCCGGCCGCCCGGCCTACCTCTCCGCGGTGCTCGAAGTCGACGGCCAACCCTCGGGTCTGTACGAGCAGGAGGACGTCGACGCGGCGGCCGAGCGCTTCGGCAGGCTGCTGGTCGCGTGCGGTGGCCCCACGTCGCTGATCCGCGGCATCCAGGTGGTGACCAGGGTCGTCCCCCTCGACTCGGCCGAGCACGAGCGGTTCGTCTTCGGCAACCGCTCCCCCACGGCGCCCGCGCGGCTGGTCGAGTCCTACGGCGAGCTGCTGGGGCTGGCCCGGCGTTCGGTCGAGCAGTACCGCAACTACGTCGTGGCCAGGATCCCGCTGGACGCGGGGTTCGCCGAGACGGCCCGGGAGTTCGGCGACCCGGGCTCCGGCGAAGTCCGGTGCGCCATGGTGCACCACGAGATGACCCGGCTGGCGGCACTGGCGGCCAACTGCGGCCTGCGGCCCGTCCGCCTGCTCGGTCCCCAGCGGTTGGCCGCGCTGCTGCGCAGCCTTCAGGACCCCGACCACTACATCGACGACGTGGACGGCGTCAGCTGGGAGAACTGCTGGCAGCGCTCGCGCGCCGAGCGCAAGTACGTGGTCACCAACGACAAGTGGGCCACCAGGATCGCCCGGGTGCCCGCGCACGGGGTCAGCCTCGAACCCGTGCACATGCGGTGGTTGTCCCCGCTGCTGATCGGCGTCCAGCCGTCCGTGATCCGCACCGTCAGCATGATGATCCAGCTCGAACCGGCCCGGGTCGCGCGCAAGCAGGCGCGGCAGGACGTGGCCGAGGACCGCGGCAGGCTGCTGGCCGACGCGGGCCGGGTCACCGACCTCGGGGCGGAAGGCGCGCTGACGGCGTCGCAACAACGCCTGTACGACCTGCGGGCGGGTACCGGCCACTCCGGTGTCCGGTGGGGCATGTACCTGTCGATCACCGCGCCCGAGTCGGCGATCCGGCGGGCGAGCGACGTCGTCCTGGACCGCGCGGGTGACGCGGGGCTCGTCGACCTGGCCTGGCTGGACCGGGCCCACGACCTGGCCCAGCCCACGGTGTGGCCGCTGTGGCGCGGCTTGGACTAGACCGAGAGGAACCGATCATGGCGCGCAAGAGCAGCAGGCGGCACTACGACACGCACACGCGGGAACCGTTGCCGGACACGGAGTTCACGCCCGACCCACGGCACGCGGGCGCACCGGAGCCGATGCCGCGCCCACCGGCACCGAACCTGCCGGCGCTGCGGACCGGTGAGCAGGGCAACGGTGCCCTCGTACCGGTCGGGAACGGTCGGCGGACGTCCCGCCGTGCCAAGGGAAGGCCCGAAGCCGCGCCGCTCAACCGCCGCAAGGCGCTGGACCGGCTCGGCTGCTACGACCCGCGGTACGAGGGGATCAAGAGCACCACCCGGCAGGCCGAGGCGCTCAACATCGCGATGGTGGGCTCACCGTCCAGCCCGCGCGGGCTGTTCGTCGGCCAGGACGTGGCCAGCGGGCAGATGGTGCTGCACGACGTGTTCCAGGCCTACGAGGACGGTCTCATCACCAGCCCGAACTTCGTGGTCCTCGGCGACGTGGGCAAGGGCAAGAGCTCGCTGCTCAAGACGTGGGCGGTGCTGCGGCCGCTCATCCTGGCCGGGCGGCGCGCCGTCGTCATCGACAAGAAGTTGCAGCGGTGGCCCGACGGCACGATGTCCGGTGAGAACACGATGCTGGCCCGGTTCTTCGGGCACGAGCCGATCTCGTTCGCCATCGGTGGCGGGCTGTCGTGCGTCAACCCGCTCGACCCGCGGATCTCGGCGCAGGTCGACGACCCGCTCGACGACGCGGACGGCGGACCGCCCGACCGCGACCCGCACGACCAGCGGCCGGCGGGCCAGTCGATGCTGCTGCGCGCCGTGCTCCACCGGGCGCTCGACCGCTCCTTGACGCCACGCGAGGGCAAGGCCCTGCGCGAGGCACACCGCTCCGCGTTGCGCGCGGGTCGGGAGCAGGGGCGCGAGGCGACCCTGCGGGACGTGCACCACGCGTTGCTGCACCCGGACGACGTCAGCGCGCGGCACGCCGTGACGACCGCCGACCAGCTCCGGGAATGGGGCCGTGACTCGGCCTACGAGCTCGACCGGCTGATCGAGGACGACCTGCGCGGCCTGATCGACGGACCCACGACGGCCAACGTCCGGCTCGACTCGGGCCTGACCGTGTTCGACGTGTCCCGGCTGCCCGAGGAGGGGCCCGCGCTGCCGGTGATCATGACGGTGATCAACACCTGGCTGTCCAACCTCCTCGCCAACGACCCGTCGCACACCCGGACCCACTTCCTGGTCGAGGAGGGGTGGCACCTCGTGGCCGGACCGACCGCCAAGGTGTTCCAGCGCAACTGGAAGATGGCTCGCGGCCTCGGCCTGTCCAACGGCGTCGCGCTCCACCACGTGTCCGACATCCCGCCGGACTCACCGGCGATCGCCATGCTCAAGGAAGCCGAGACCGTGTTCGTCTACGGCCAGGCCCGGCAGGACGACGCCGACGAGTGCCTGCGCCTGTTCGGCTTCCCGTCCAGCGTGCGGCAGGCCATCCGGCAGTTGCCCAAGGGCGTGTGCCTGCTGAAGGTGGGCGCGCGTCCGACGTTGATGGTGCGGCACCTGCGGTCGGACATCGAGACGCGGCTGACCAACACCGACGCCGGCATGACCGGTGCGGCGGCCCGTGAGCGGGAGGGGTGAGGTCGGTGCGGGAACCGAAGCCGAAGGGCCTGTCCTCCTCGTCCACCGGTGCCGTGGAGGGGGTGGTGATCACGCTCGCGGTCGTCGCCGCGATCCCGATCGGGGCGTACCACGGCGGCGTGCTGGTCGCCGGGAAGCTGACCGGGCACGTACCGGACATCCGGTTCGGCGACACGCTGCGGGCGTTCACCACCAACCCGGCCAACCCCGTCGCGGCGTACCCGGTCGCGGCGGGTGTGCTGCCGGCGGCGTGGCTGGTCTGGCTGCTGTTCGGGATCGGCGTGCTCATCGTCGGCGTGATCGGGATGTGGATCTGGTCGCGGGTGGGTCGTGGCGGTCGGCGCGAGGGAACCGCGGACGTCGGACGGCTGAAGCGGGTGCTCGGCGTCGAAGCGGTCCGCGAGCGCGCGGCCAGGGACCGGCCGTCGCTGGCGGGCGTGAAGAAGCTCGACCTCCGGACGGCCGCCGTCCACCTCGGCCGGGACCTGGCCGGGGGCACCGAGCTCTGGGCGAGCCACGAGGACTCGTTCTTCGTGGTCGGACCGCCCCGGTCGGGCAAGACGGTGTCCGTGTGCGTGCCCCTCGTGCTGGACGCACCGGGTGCCTTGGTCGCGTCGAGCACCAAGGCCGACCTGCTCT
This sequence comes from Saccharothrix sp. CB00851, assembly GCF_001905065.1. NCBI lineage: Bacteria > Bacillati > Actinomycetota > Actinomycetes > Pseudonocardiales > Pseudonocardiaceae > Saccharothrix > Saccharothrix sp. CB00851. Next base: position 15,049 of record NZ_LWLC01000053.1, on the reverse strand, counting down.
TGGTGGGCGGGATGCCGCGGCGGGAGCGCGGTGCGGTGCTGGTGTTCGACCCCGAGGACATCTCCGGCTGGCCGGACCGGCTGCGCTGGTCACCGGTGACCGGGTGCGGCGACCCGGCCACCGCCATCCGGCGGGCCGACGCCATCGTCGCCGCGAAACCGATGAGCGGCGGTACCAGCGGTTCGGGCAACACAGGTTTCTTCACCGAGGCCGCGGGCACCGTCCTGCGCTGCCTGCTGCACGCGGCCGCGCTGGAGGGCCGGACCATGCGCGACGTCGTGCGCTGGGCGTCGGACTTCGGTGACCTGGAGCCGTTGGACATCCTGCGCGGCCACCGCGACGCCGTCACCGAGTGGGCGGAGGACCTGCGGACCTACACCCAGGGCGCGGCGATCGAGACCACCTCCAGCCTGAAGATGACGCTGGCCGTGGTGCTGAAGTCGCTGGCGAACCCGCACGTGCTCCGGATGTGCTCCCCGCCCCCCGGTCAGGAGTTCGACGTCGAGGGGTTCATCCGGGCGGGCGGCACGATCTTCGTGATCAACTCCGGTGACGTCAGCGGGTCGACCGCCCCGCTGTGCACGGCCCTGGTGGACGACATCGTGCAAACCGGCAAGCGGCTCAGCCAGGCGACGTCGTCGGGGCGGCTGGACCCACCGCTGCGGGTCGTGCTGGACGAGGCCGCGACCGGCTGCCCGCTGCCCGGCCTGCCGACGTACCTGGCCGATTCGGGCGGGCGCGGTATCACGACGGTGGCGTGCGTGCAGACGTTCTCGCAGGCGCGTGCGCGGTGGGGCAAGGAAGAGGCCGGGCAGATCTTCGGCGCGTCGACGGTGAAGCTCGTGCTCGGCGGTGTGCCGGAGGCCGACGACCTCGAACAGCTGTCCCGCCTCACCGGTGAGCGGGACGTGCCAACGTACTCCAGTTCGCGCGGCGGCAAGGGCGGTGGCGTGACGGTGTCGCGCAGCACGCGCCGGGAGCGGGTGTTCACCCCGACGGAGATCCGCCAACTGCCGACCGGTCAGGCGCTGCTCCTCTACCGCACCCTGCCGCCGGTGGTGGTCGGCCTGCGGGCGTGGATGCACCGGCCCGACGCGGACCACGTCCGACGCGCCTCGGCCCAGGCGCGACAACTGACGGGAGGACGTCGTGACCGGGGCACCGGAGCCCGCCGCGGCCGACGACGTCGCCGGTTTGCGCGCCGACGTGGACGCGTTGAGCGAGGCCGTGGAAGTGCTGGTCGGCATCGTCGAGCGGATGAGCACCGCGGCGGGCGAGGACGACCGGGACGGGCCGAACCGCTGGGCCTGGCGCTACGCCGACGCCACCGACGCCGCCGAACTCTGGTCCGAACTGCGGGAGTTCGTGGACTGGCTCAACCAGCGGTACTCGTTGGACTCCGAGCGGCAGGTCCCGCCGTGCTGGTACCGGCACCCGGTCGCGGTCGAGGAGCTGACCGCGCTGATGGCGTCCTGGCAGTCCGTCTACTGTGGACCGGACACGGCGAGCGACGGCATGCTCGCCTGGCACGCGCAGTGGCTGTGGGGCTGCCTGGACCGCCTGCCGGACCGCTCGGGCTGGCAGCGCTGCCGCGGCGGCAGGCACTTCGACCGGGTGTCGGCGGTCCAGCGCACCGACGACGACTTCGCCGCGTTCGTGCGGGGCACCACGTCGCCGTGATGACACGGCTGCGCTGCGGAGCCCGTGAGGCCCCGCAGCGCGTCACCGCCCGGTTCAGTGTGCCGCGGCGGTGGTGAACCGGCGCTGCAAGCGCTGGCAGACGTAACCGGCGACGGCGCCGATGGCGCTGGCGGCCACCAGCGAGAGCAGGCCGGTCACCACGTCCTCGGGCCCTGCCGCGAAGAAGGCGATCAGCCCGAGGAACCAGGCCAGCATGTTGTTCACCACGGGCGCCTTGCGCAGGCCGACCGCGACGATGGCGAGGCAGAAGACGGCCAGCGGCAGGGCGCCGTGGCCGAGGGCGGGTGACAGCGCCTGCACGATGAAGTGGCCGACGATGGCCAGGCAGAAGCCGAGCCACAGGCTGACCATGGCGTGCAGGCCCTGCACCGCCGACTGGGGGCGGGTGAACCAGGCGACCCAGCCCACGAACATCGCCCAGGGTTCGAGCGACAGCGACTCGCTGCCGAACGCGGCGGCCGCGGCCACCACACCGGCGATCACGGTGAAGATGACGAAGCCGGCGCGGTCGGAGGTGTTGGGAGTGTTGGACGTCTGCTGCTGCACCACGGGTCTTGTTCCTTCCAGGAGGTGGTCCGGTCAGGTTCGGGCGGGCTTGAGCAGGTCGCCGAAGCCCAGGCGGAGCACGAAGTCCTCGCGGACCCGGCGGGCCACCTCGTTGACCTCGTCCACGCCCGAGTCGGTGAAGTCGACGACGCTGCGCAACGGCTTCTCGCCGAACGGCAGGGCGAGGATGCGCGCGATCTCGTCGGCGACGCCGACGGGACCGGCCTCGACACCGGGCACGAACAGGTTCGCGGTGGCCTCTTCGTTGCGGGCGACCAGCGGGTCGAGCACCGCGTAGGCCCGGGTGACCTCCGCGTCGGTGGCACGGGTGGCGTTCGGGAAGTGCCGGGTGCCTTGGGTGATCGCGCCGGGCATCACGATGCTGGTCTCGATGCCGAACGGGTTCGTCTCGTAGGCCGTGGTCACCGCGAGCGCGTCGAAGGCCACCTTGGACGCGACGTAGGGACCGAGGAACGGCGGCGTGGTGACACCGATCGTGCTGCCGACGTAGAGCAGCGTGCCGCGGCGGCGTTCCCGCAGGTGCGGCAGCACGGCACGGTTGACCCGGTGCGCGCCGACGGCGTTGATGTCGAGCAGGTGGGTGATGTCCTCGGCGGTGAACGCCTCGACGTAGCCCACGTACAGGTGGCCCGCGTTGTGGATGACGACGTCGATGGCGTCGGTGTCCGCCAGGACGGTGGCCACGGCGGCGTCGGCCGATTCCTGAGAGGTGACGTCGAGTGCGACGAGGCGCACGTCGAGGCCCTGGTGCCGGGCGTGGTCGAGCAGGTCGCTGGCGTGTTCGGCGTCGGCGTGTTCCGGGTCGCGCATGCTGGCGTAGACGGTGTGCCCGTCGGCGGCGAGCATCCGGGCGGTGACGTTGCCGATGCCGGTGGCGGCACCGGTGATCAGGACTGCGGACATGGTGTGCCTCGGTTCCGTGGAAGGGGCGGCGGTCAGGCCGCGCCGCCGTTGACGAAGACGGTCTGGCCGTTGACCCAGCCACTTGGTGCCGCGAGGAGGCTGACGACGTTCGCGATGTCGTCGGGCGTGCCGAGCCGTTCCATCGGGCTCAGCGCCGCGATGCGGTCGACGGTCGCATGGTCCTTGCCCTCGAAGAACAGGTCGGTCGCGGTGGGTCCCGGCGCGACGGCGTTGACGGTGACGCCGCGGCCACGCAGTTCCTTGGCCAGGATCGGGCTCAGCGCCTCGACCGCGCCCTTGCTGCTTGCGTAGGCGGCGTAGGTGGGCAGGTTCAGCCGGGTCACCGAGGTGGAGAAGGTGATGATCGCCCCTCCCGTGCGGACCCGGCGGGCGGCTTCACGGGCCACGACGAACGTGCCCCGGATGTTGGTGCGGTAGGTGCGGTCCAACTCGTCGAGGTCGAGGTCGACGACGGGCTTGAGGATCATCACGCCGGCCGCGTTGACGACGACGTCGACCCCGCCGTAGTGCTGGTCCGCGGCGTCGAACAGCGACGCGACGGCGTCCTCCTCGGCCACGTCGGCGCGGACCGCGACCGCACGGCCACCGGCCGCCTCCACCGCGTCCACGGCTTCCTTGGCCGCCACCTCGTTGCCGGCGTAGCCGATCACCACCGCCAGGCCGTCGGCGGCCAGGCGCCAGGCGACGGCACGGCCGATGCCACGAGACCCACCGGTCACGATCGCCACGCGTTCGATGTCGTGCACAACTTCTCCCCTCGGTTGCTGTCATCGCCAACGCTAGGGTGTTAGCATCGCTAATGCAACTCGCTAACAAAAATTAGTTATCACTGCGAACCCAAGGAGAGTGGTTCGGATGACCCGCACACGTCCCCTGGCCTGGAGCGCGGCCCTGGTCCTGCTGGCCGGCTGCACGACCGCACCGACCCCATCCGGCCACACACCCGCGGTCGTGACCGGGCTCGTGCCCGGACGGGTGAGCGAGGTGGCCGTGGACCTGGACATGCCGTGGGGGCTGACGTTCCTGCCGGACGGCTCGGCCCTGGTGTCCGGGCGCGCCTCGGGACAGGTCCACCGCGTCCGGACGGGGAGCGCCACACCGGAGCTGGTGGGCACCGTGCCGGGCGTGGACCTCACCGCCGAGGGCGGGCTGCTCGGGCTCGCCGCTTCACCGGACTTCGACACCGACCGCGTCGTCTACGCCTACGTCTCCACCTCGCCGACCAACCGGGTCGTCGCCCTGCGCATCGCCGAAGACCTGCGCTCACTGAGCGTCGACCGGGTCGTTCTCGACGGGATCGGGACCTCGAACCGGCACCACGGCGGCCGGCTGGCGTTCGGCCCGGACGGCAACCTGTGGATCGGCACCGGTGACGCGTTCACACCCTCCACCGCGCCGGACCGGCAGTCGCTCAACGGCAAGGTCCTGCGCATCCGGCCCGACGGTTCGATCCCGGCGGACAACCCGTTCGGCACGGCCGTCTACTCCACCGGGCACCGCAACGTCCAGGGCATCGCCTTCGGCCCGGACGGCACCGCCTACGCCGCCGAACTGGGCCTGAACCGGTGGGACGAGCTCAACGTCCTGCGGCCGGGTGCGGACTACGGCTGGCCGGCGGCGGAGGGGTCCGAGGGGACGGGCGGCGAACGTCCCGCCTTCAGCCTGGCACCGGCCGAAGCGTCACCTTCCGGCATCGCGTACGCGGGCGGCGCCGTCTGGATGGCCGGCCTGCGCGGCCAACGGCTGTGGCGACTGCCCGTGGGCGACGGCGACACCCCGGTCGCGTACTTCACCGAGGAGTACGGCCGCCTGCGCACCGTGCACACCGCACCGGACGGTTCCTTGTGGGTCACCACGTCCAACACCGACCAGGCGACCCTGGGCGGCGTCGCCGACCGCCCCGGCGACGACCGCGTGCTGCGCATCGAGTTGACCCAGCCGTGAGGCGTCCGACCAGCGAAAACGACAACACGACAGTGTTAGCATTGCCACCATGAAGCGAGACCTGACGCGGGACCGAATCGTCGAGGCCGCTTACGACCTGCTCAACCGCGAAGGCAGGGAGGCGCTGTCCACGCGGGCGGTCTGCGCCGCGTCGGGCGTCCAATCGCCGACCATCTACCGGATCTTCGGCGACAAGCAAGGCCTGCTGGACGCGGTCGCCGGCCACGGTTTCGAGGCTTACCTGGCGGGCAAGGCGGAACTCGCCGAAACCGACGACCCGGTCGAGGACCTGCGCCGAGGTTGGGACCTGCACATCGACTTCGGCACCAACAACCCGGCCCTCTACTCGCTGATCTACGGCGACGCCCGACCGGGCGTCGAGTCACCCGCCGCCCGACAGGCCTCGGCCGTGCTGGCGAAGCGGATCAAACGCATCGCCGAAGCCGGCCGCCTACGCGTCAGCGAGGACCGCGCCGCACACCTCATCCACGCCGCCGGCTGCGGCATGGTGTTCACCCTCATCTCACTGCCGCCGAAGGACCGCGACCCGGCTCTCTCAGTCATGGCCCGCGAGTCCGCGATCACCACCATCACCACCGACCACGCCCCACCACCCGCCGCCACCGACGCGGTAAGCACGGCCGTGGCCCTACGGGCGGTCGCACCAACGTTGCCAGCCCTGACCGACAACGAACGCGCCCTGCTGTCGGAATGGCTCCACCGCATCGCCACCACCTGAGTCGATCGGTCCGGGGTCGCCGACGAGCGCGGGGCCGACCGTGCCCGGGGCGGGTGCAACCACCACGCACTTCCCCTCACAAAAGGAGGGCTTCGTGTCATCCCGCCGACCTGGCGCAGCCCTACCGCACGTGTCAAGGGGGCCCTCTCGGCATGACCGGCTCGTCGGGCTGGAACTGCCCCCTTGACGCGTGTGGTAGCCCGGACTGAGGTCGGTGGGATGACACGAAACCCGGCCCACGACGCAACAGGACATCCCCGACGGAACAAGACCGAGACGGGACGAACGGGAGGTCATCCTGCTGATCTGCCCGTCCGGCGAGGACTCTTTCATCTCTTGATCTTTCACTCACTCATACGACCTCGCCTGCAACGCAAACAACTCCGCGTACAGACCACCTCGCCCAACGAGCGTGCCGTGGTCCCCGATCTCCACCACCCGCCCATCCCCCACCACGATGATCAGATCAGCCATGCGCACCGTGGAAAACCGGTGTGACACAAAAACAGTGATCCCACCCGTCCGAGCGGCAACCCGCTTCGCGTGCTCGGCATACCGCTGGAACAACACGTGCTCCGCCTCGGGATCCAACGCCGACGTCGGCTCGTCCAAGACGAGCAGCAGCGGCGCCTCCCGCATCATCGCCCGACCGAGCGCCAACTTCTGCCACTGACCACCGGACAACTCCGCGCCGTCCGCGTAACTCTTGCCGAGCCGCGTGCGCAGCCCCTCGGGCAACTCGTCCACCACACCGGCAGCGTCAGCCCGGTCCAACGCCGCGCGGACAGCCGGCTCGGACGACACCCTCGGCAGATCACCGAGCCCGACCACCTGCTGTGCCGCGAACTCGTACCGGACGAAGTCCTGGAACCCGGCCGCTATCCGGGCGCGCCACTCCTCGATCGGCATCCCCCACAGGTCCACCCCGTCGACCAGGATCCGCCCCTCCGACGGCCGGTAGAACCCGCAGAGCAACTTGACCAGGGTCGACTTGCCCGCACCGTTCTCCCCGACAATCGCGACCGTGGCACCGGCCGGCAGGTGCAGGTCGACCTCCCGCAGCACCGCGACGTCCGTGCCCGGATACGTGAACGCCACCCCGTCCAACGAGATGCCGTCGTTCAGCCGCCGTGGCGGCGAGTGGGTAGCGGGAGCCTGATCGGGGCCGATCGCCCACGCCGCCGCCTCGGTGAGCCGCCGATACGCGCCCGCCATCCGCTGCAAGTCCTGCAAGAGGGTGACAGCCGTGGCGACCTGCTGGTTGACCTGAGCGGCGAGCACGATCACCAGCACGACGTCACCGACCCCACGCCTGCCCGCGATCGCGTCACGCACCACGAGCAGCACACCCGCGATGTACGCCAGCGCGAACACGACCTGCCCCGCCGCACGGATCCACGTCGCGGTCAGGTGCGCCCGCCACAGTCCTCGCGTCGCCTTGTCCCACAACGCGTGGTGCCGAGCGCGCAGCTCGTCCCGCACCCCGGACACCCGCAGCTCACCGGCCAAGCGGGCGGACGTGGCCAGGTGGAACAGGTTGAGCGCGGTCCTGGTCGGCTCGGCCGTCGCGGTCCTGGCCCGGTCCAGCACCCGCTCGGCCACGCGGCCGGCCAGCAGCGGTGGCACCGCGGCGACGGGCAGCAACAACAGCCACGGGTTCTGCACCGCCAGCAGCACTGCGGTGAGCACCACGGCGAGGACCAGGCCGACACCGTTGAGCAGCGCTTCCAGGCCGGTCCGGAACTGCCTGCCCTCCTGCCGCAGCACGGTCCACGTGTCGGCGTGCTCGGCGCGCTCGTGGTGCTCGATGCCCGCCGAACCGTTCGACACCTCGATCACGCGCTCGTCGAAGTCCAGTTCGGCCAGCTCGGACAGCTCGTAGTAGGCCAGGTGGGCGAAGTGCCCGAGGGCCAGCACCAGCACCGCCAGCACGGCGACGGACACGCCCGCGAGCACCGCGTGCCCGACCGAGCCCGCCACGACCTCGCGGGTCATCCAGCCGAGCGCCGCCGCCAGCAGCGGGGCGGCCACGGCACCGGCCGTCATCAGGACCACGGCCAGCGCGGTCTTGCGCGGGTTCAACCGCCACGCCGTGGCGATCATGGTCCACGCGCCGGTCAGCAGGACCTTCACCGGACCGACCCTTCCACCACGTCCACGAACCGGTCCGCCTGCAACCGGAACAGTTCCGCGTAACGACCGTCTCGGGTGAGCAGCTCCGCGTGGCTGCCCTGCTCGGTGACGCGGCCGTGCTCCAGGACGACGATGAGGTCGGCGTGCCGCACGGTCGAGAACCGGTGCGAGATCAGCAGGGTGGTGGCGCCCTCGGCGAGACCGGTGAACTGCTCGAAGAAACCGGTCTCGGCGCGCACGTCCAGGCTCGCGGTCGGTTCGTCCAGCACCACGATCCGCGAACCGTGGCGCAGCGCGAACAACGCCCGCGCCAGCGCGATCCGCTGCCACTGCCCGCCGGACAGCTCCGCGCCGTCGGTGAGGTGACGTGCCAGCGGCGTGTCCAGCCCGCGGGGCAGGCGGGCGACGGCCTCGCCGAGACCGACCGAGTCGACCACCTCCCGGATGCCCTCGCGGTCGTCCAGGAAGCCGACCGCACCGAGCCCGACGTTGTCCGCGACCGACGACTCGTACCGCACGAAGTCCTGGAAGATCACGCTGAGCCGGGCGCGCCATGCCTCGACCGGGAACGCGCGGATGTCGACGCCGTCCAGCGTGATCCGGCCCGCCGTCGGCTCGTAGAGCCTGGCCAGCAGCTTGACCAGGGTGGTCTTGCCGGCGCCGTTGACGCCGACGAGGGCCGTGCAGCGGCCGACGGGAATGGTCAGGTCCAGCCCGTCGAAGATCATCCGACGCTGACCGGGGTAGCGGAAGCCGACCTGCTCGAACCGGAGCGTTGCCACCGGCTCCGGAACCGGGCGCTCCTCGCGGGCATCGACGTGCTCGACCTGCTCCGCGTGCTCGACGCGCTCGACCTGCTCCGCGTGCTCGACGTGCTCGACGTGCTCGGCGAACCGCCGCACCGCATCGTAGGCACGCATGCCGATCGCGGTCGGCAGGTCCGCCTCCGGGTAGTGCTCGGCCAGCCGCAGCAGGCTCAGCGTCGCCGTCGCGACCAGGACGAACCCGGTCAGCGTCAACTCCCGCGCCGTCGCCCCGACCACCGCGAACACCACCCCGGTGACCGCGAGCCCCACGACCGAGAACCGCACGAACGGCCACAGGTAGATGCCACGACGCTCGGCCCAGAGGGGTGCCAGGAAGCGGAGGTAGGTGTCCCGCAGGCGTTGCCGCAGCCACCCGGCCAGCCCGAAGACCCTGATCTCCTTGCCCGCGGCGGCACCACCGGCCAGGTCGCGCAGGTAGTCGATCTCACGCTGGTCGGCGGCGAGCGAGGACCGCGTCCCGGCGTACCGGCGCAGCCCGCCGCGCTGGCCGTGCCGGAACAACAGCACGGTGACGACCAGCGCCGCCGACGCGGGCCAGGAGAACACCACGCCGACCGCGACCGCGTGGCCGGTCAGCTCGGTGTACCGCGCGATCAGCGCGAGCAGGCCGGTGGCCGCCCGGCCCGGGCTCTGCACCCCGAACTCCACCTCGCGTGCGGCGGTGCGCAGCGCGTCGAGGGCGCGCTGGTCCTCCAGCGGGCCGAGGCCGGTGCTGCGCAGCGACGCGGCCATCAGCTCGTCGAACACCCGGCCGTCGATCCGGCGCGTCACCAGCTCGCCCATGGCCCGTTCCCCGGGCGAGATCAGCTGCCGGGCGACGAACGCACCGGCCGCGACGCCGAACACCGCGACCAACGAGTCCCACGCACCGGAGCCCAGCCCTCCGTCAACAGCCGCCGGCACCCGGCCGAGCACCATCGCCGTCGCCACGGTGAACACCACCGGGAGGCAGCCGAGCAGCAGGTTCACCGCGACCATGGCGGCCACCAGCGGACCGCCGGCGTGCGGGAGCAGGCCGACGATGTCCCGTCGTGCCGCGAACTGCTCTCGCGCCGTGCCGATCCAGGAGCGGTGCCTCATGCCCGCGTCAGGTAGTCGGCGCAGTCGGGCAGCCCGCGTTCCTCGATGACGTCGTTGAACGCCGAGAAGCGGATCGCGGGCACCTCGGTCAGCAGCCGGGTGATCGGCGTGCCGTACTTCTCCGCGATGTAGCGGTAGTTCTCGTGGGCCGACCGGGTGTTGTCGCCTTGGTCCTTCTCGTGCGGGTAGTGCAGGGAACCGGCCTCGCGGATCACGCCGAACCGGGCGCCGTCGCGGTGCAGCCGGTAGGCGAGGTCGAGGTCTTCCCCGCCCCACTGCCGGAACTCCTCGTCGTACATGCCGATCGCGCGCACCTGCTCCGTCCGCGCCGAGGCGTGGCAGGTCCAGTACATCAGCCACGGTGCGGGGAGGTGGGCGAAGTCGTCGGCGTACCGCTGGTAGAACGGTTCGCGCACGTCCGGCCACGACTGCGTCCGGGCCAGCGCCGCGATGGTCGAGTCGACGTCGTCGACGTCCACGAACTCGCGGATGAGCCGGGCGTCTTCGTTGTCGAGGTTGAAGCAGTAGACATATCCGTTGAGGGCCAACGGTTCCGCGGTGGCGTCGTGCGCGGTCACGTGCGCGCTCAGGCTCTTGGAGTGCAACAGCACACCGGAGTCCACGAAGACGGAGATGTCACCCCTGGCGTTCCGGATGCCGACGTTGCGCGCCCGGGCGACCCGGAAGCCCTCGTCGGGCTGGTAGAAGTACCGCAGGTCGAGCCGGTCCTCGAACCCCCGCACCGCGACCGCCGTGTCGTCGCTGGAGCCGTCGTCGACGACCAGCACCTCGAACCGGTCCCGGGGCAGGTCCTGCTCGGCGAGCGAGTCGAGCGTGAGTTCGAGTAATCGTCTCCTGTTGTAGGTCGGCACGATGACCGTACAACGCAGTGGGCTACCCACGAGAGGCTCTCCTTCAGAGGTCCCCGCCGAGGTCAGGGATCCGGTGAGGCCAAGCGAAGATCCAGTCGACCGGGTGGTTCCCTGGTGGTTCCCCGCCGATGACCGCGCAAGTCTGCCGAGGCTCGCTCGCGTTGGTCAACACCACGAACGAAGTCGCGCGACGGGTGATCGTCACTGTCGGTGATCACGGCCGGTCGGCCGTGCCGGGTGGCTCCTTGACACCCGACCCCGCCCGCACGAGCATTCGTGCCCACGGTGCCGTGTCGGCCCGGGTGTTCGAGGAGGTCCGCGTGCGGTTGTCGTCGGCGCAGGTGTTCCAGCAGATCGCCTCGCCCCGGCCACCCTCCGGATCACGGGTGGTCATGCGGCGCGCGGTGGTGCTCGGGGGGAGCATCGCGGGGTTGATGGCGGCACGGGTGCTCAGCGACCACGCCGACGAGGTGCTCGTGGTCGAGCGTGACGTGTCCGATGTGGATGACGGGCCGCGGGCCGGTGTGCCACAGGGCAGTCAGGTGCACGCGTTGCTGCCGGCCGGTGCGGTGCAGTTGGAGCGGTGGTTCCCGGGTTTCGCCGAGGAGGCGATCGGGGGCAGTGCGGTCGTGCCGCCCAAGGACGGGTCGCGCGACGGGTTCTACCTCAACGGGCAGCCGCGCCTGGCGCCGCCGGTGGCGCAGGACTGGCCGGTGTTGATCACCACCCGGCCGTACCTGGAGGCGAAGGTGCGCCACCGGACGCTCGCGGTGGACAACGTGCGGCTCGTCGCCGGTCGGGCCGACGGCCTGGTGTTCGACGGCGCACGGGTGACCGGCGTCCGGTACGTCCCGGAGGGCGGTACCGAGGCCGTCACCGCGACGGCGGACTTCGTGGTGGACGCGATGGGCCGGTCGAGCCGGGTGAGCGACTGGCTGGAGGCCGCCGGGTGGCCGCGCCCGCCGCTGCGCCGGATGCCGATCAAGCTCAACTACGCCACCGCGATGTTCGCCTACGACGAGGCGATCAGCGACCAGTGGAGCGTGATCGCGCAGGTCAGCCCGGACGACGGGCGCCCGGCGCGGATCGGCGGCGTGCTCCGGGTCGAGGGCGACCGCTGGATCATGCTCATCGCGGGCTACGGCGACGACCGGCCCGGCCGGGACGCCGCCGACTACATCGCCCGGTGCCGCAACGACTTCCCGGCCGTCTTCGGCGACATCGCCGAGCGGGGCCGGATGCTCGGCGACGTGGTCACCTACCACCAGGCCGACAGCAGGCGGCGGGACTTCCACGAGCTGGACCGGCTGCCGGCCGGGCTGGCCGTCGCCGGTGACGCGATCGCCTCGTTCAACCCCGTGTACGGCCAGGGCATGACCTCCGCCGCACTGCACGCGTCGTGCCTGTCGACCTACCTCCGCTCGGACCCCCGGCTGGACGAACCGGCGCGGGCCTACTTCGACCGGGTCGCGGTCGTGGTGGACGCGGCGTGGCAGGTGTCGACGTTCGCGGACCTGGAGCTGCCGCACGTGGACGGCCCCTACCCGCGCGGTTACCGGCTGATCAGGTGGTTCAGCGGCCAGGTGTTCAAGGCCTCGATGACCGACGCCGTCACCAACGACCGGCTGGCCCGCATCACCACCATGCTCGCCCACCCGCAGCGGCTGGCCAGGCCGAGCACGATCCTGCGCGCGGTCCGGGTCAACCTCCTCCCGGCCTCGACCAGGCGCTGACCGGCGGTCCGCTCCGCGGCGCGCGTCCTGTAACGGGATCGCGGGATCCCGGCAACCATGTGGTGTGAGCGAGACAATGGCAAGCGCGGTGGCGGACCACGTGGAGCCACTCCAGCACCCACCGCCCGGGAAGCGAACCGGTGCCGCGGCCGAGTTCGAGAAGGTCTACCGGGCCCATGTCGGCATGGTCACCGCCTACTTCGCCCGGCGCAGCGCGGAACCGCAGACGGTGGCCGACCTGACCGCGGACACGTTCGTCCGGGCCATCACGTCGTTCGCGACCTACGACCCGGTCAAGGGCAGCGCCCGGGTTTGGTTGATCGGCATCGCGAGCCGGGTGTTCGCCGCGCACTGCGAGGCGCACGCCCAGCGCAGTGACGGCGTGCGGCGCATCGCCGGACTGCGGACCCTCGACGCCGACGCGGTGGACGACCTGGTCGACCGGATCGACGCCGAGAAGGCGGCGGGGGCGCTGCTCGCCAGACTGGCCGAACTGCCCCGGCTCGACCGCGAGGTCGTGGAGCTGGTGGATCTCGACGGCCTCAGCCCGAAGGAAGCCGCCGAGGCGCTGGGTGTCTCGGCGGGCGCGGTGCGCATCCGACTGTTCCGGGCCCGCACGAAACTCAGGACGACAGGGGTGGAACGATGATGGCCAAGTTCGAGGACCAGCTCTTCGAGGACCTGATGCGCAGCCACGGGTCCGCGCTGGACACCGTGCCGGAACGCCCGGCGAGCGGACGGCGCGGCGTCGGCCGGGTGGTGGGCATCGGCGGCACGGCGCTGGGCGTGGCGGGCGTGATCGCGCTGACCGGCACGGTGCTCACCGGCGGTGGCCCCGCGGCCTACGCGGTCACCAAGGGGCCCGACGGCGTGGTGACGGTGTCGATCAGCGACATCACCGGCGTGACCGGCGCGAACGAGGAACTGCGCCGGCTGGGTGTGCGCGCGGTCGCGGTCCCGATGCGGGACGGGTGCGTCGACCTGGCCGACCTGCCGACCGACACCGGGAGCGAGGGCACAGTGGGGTCCGCGACGATGGATTCGGTCGGGGAGGGTGGTGGCTCGATGACGTTCGACGCCGACGCCATCCCCGGGGGTGACACGCTGTTGCTGGCGGCGACGCAGTCGTCGACCAGCGTCTCCCTGGCCGCCGCGCTGATCAAGGGTCCCGCGCCGGAGTGCGTGAGCGTGCCGGCCCCGCTCGTGCGCGACCCGGCGGATCCGCGGCAGGGTCAGGAGGTCCGACCGGCGGAACCCTCGGCAGCCACCGGGAGCACCGTTCAGGAGGGTGGCAGGTGAGCAGCTGACCCTGTCCCGAACGCCCTGGGAAGCGCTTCGTCGCGCCCCAGGGCGTTCCGGGGTGCTGGGGAGAGTACGCGCGCCCCAGGCCTGCTATTCGGCGATCTTCGTCCGGCCGCACCACGCGAACACCGGCAGTTCCAGGTCGTCGACGGTGCGCGATTCACCATTCGCGCGGAAGTGCTCGTAGCCGTTGCCGGCCGGTACCTTGACCTTGTCGGCGAGATCGGTGACGTAACGGATCCGGTCGTCCTCGCGCAGTTGCTCGGGACCACCGACCAACACGACTTTGATCTTGTTCACGGGTTCTCCCCCGAGATCAACCTCCTGGACAACGTCCAGGCTTCCCGGACCACTCTGGCGGACGGCCAGGTCACGGCCGGTAATCGTGCGCTCACCCTGAGGGCGTGAGAACAGCATTACCCGAGGGTGGGGGGATGGCGGACAGCGCCGACTACATTCGGGTCATCCCGACCGAAACCACGTCCTTTGTGGATCGTGGTCGGCGCGCCGTGCCGACCACGCCAGACGAGGGGATCGCAGGAGATGTCCGAGAAGGTGCACGTCATCCACCAGGGGATCGACCGGGCAGACCCGGCCAAAGCACCGCCGGGCCAGGTGGCGCCCTCGGACCTGCGCTCGATCATGGGCCGGTTCGCCACCGGGGTCGTGGTCATCACGGTGGGTGGCGAGCACATCCACGGCATGACCGCCAACACGTTCGGCTCGGTCTCGCTCGACCCTCCGCTGGTGCAGTGCTGCATCGCGCACACCGCGGTCATGCACGGCGCGCTCAGCGCCGCGGGCCGGTTCGGGGTGTCGGTCATGGGCGCCGAGCAGGAGTCGGTGGTCCGCTACTTCGCCGACCGGGCCCGGCCGCTGGGCGAGGCGCAGTTCGACGTCGTGGACTCCTCCCCCGGCCCGCACACCGGCGCTCCCCTGCTGATCGGCGCGCTGGCGTGGCTGGAGTGCGAGGTGGTGGAGGCGCACGTGGCGGGCGACCACTCGCTGTTCGTGGGCCGCGTGCTGTCCTGCGAGCCCGGTGACGACGACGGCGCGCTGCTGTTCTACCGGGGCCGTTTCCACCGGGTGGTCACCGGATGAGCACGTCGGAACTGGACTTCGCGTCCGTCCGGATCGAACCGGAGGAACCGGCCGGGCGGTCGATGGCGGGGTTGCGTGAGGAGCACGGCCGGTTGCGGTCGCGGATCGCGGCCGGGCGGCCCGAGG
>NZ_LWLC01000052.1:781-24025 GCF_001905065.1 Saccharothrix sp. CB00851 | reverse complement strand
CCAATCATGACCTACTACCAGGCCGAAGATTTGGAGACACGCCCTAGCAGCGCCTCCAACGCACGCTCTACTCTGCTCGTCGGCGTCGTCATTCGCGTTCGCCCCCTTCGGTGTCGGCGTCGAACAGCGCAGAGGCTTCCGGGCTGGGGTCCGCGATGCCGCCGTGAACCCGGTATCGCCCAAGGGCGGGCAGCGGGCGCAAGCCGTCACCGACCGGCTCGACCAAGCGCAACACGCTCAATACCGACGACGCGACGTGGAGAACGGCTTCCGCCGTGACCTTGTGCCCCAGGATGGTCGCTACCCGACCGGCGACCTGTTCGGCGACACGCGACGCGAGTTCCATCAGCCTCGCCAAGGGGACCACGGCACCCGCACCCGAGGCGACTCCCGGTTCCGCCGCCAACAACCCGGCCAGCAACAGGGCCGCGAACTTCGGAGTGCTCTCCTGGGGGAAGCGGACGTCGGAAAGCTCGTCGTCGATGATCGCCGCTCCCTCCAGGCGCACCTCCACTCGGACGTCAAGCATCGAAGTCAGGTCGGCGACCAGAGCGTGTCTTTGCGCCCGGAAGTACTCGCGCTCGGCCTCGGAAACCTCTTCAAGATAGAGGACGGGATCTTCCACCAACCGCCGCATCAGGCCGTGGCGGCGAGCGCGGTTGTGTCCGTCGGGGGTGTCCGGGATCGTTTCGGCGATGAGCCCCGCAGGTGTGCCTGCGCGAGTCGGAGGCACCGGGCACGCGAGCATGAGGGCCGCGGCGCGGTGGTCGATGTCGTAGATGGCGTCACCGTCGCCCGTGACGTAGCTGTGCTCGTCCTGAGCCGTTGACGCGTCGCCCCGCGTGGGCACAAGTACACCGTGGTCGACCAAGAGCCGGATCGCTGCGACCAGGTCACGTCGTTCTGCGAACACCATCGCGTCGTAGGTCCTGATAGCGGGTCTGGCCGCGGACAGCCGCTCCACCAGCTCGGCCAACTCGCTGATCACCGTCTGCTCGCGGAACTCCTCCAGACCGGCGAGGATCAGGCAGTACAGCACCGAACAACGCTGACCCGGCGCGTCGCCGGCGACGCCGGTGAGAACCGCCGGCACCTTGTGCAGCCGCACCACATCGCGCTCCACGATCAGCTTCCAGCCCAGTGCGTTGTCGAACCACCGTTGCAATCGCTCCTGGTTCACCGGTCGTCGGATCGTCGCCGCAACCGCGGCGTCGGGTCCACCGGACCTCAGCAGTGGGCGGGCAAGCAACGTGCGGGCCGCCAGCCTCAAGTCTTCCTCGTCGATCTGGTCGTTCATCTATCCCCGTTGCGCAGGTCTATGACGGTGAGTTCGAAGTCTTCCAGGGCGATGTCGCCGCGGCTGGTGCGAACCACGGCTCTCGGCCTCCCGCCCCGATCGGCGGGCAGCGACCGGAGGGTGATCCGCAGGCGGCCATCCGGTGTGCAGGCCGTCCGGCACCGCTCAGTGTCCATTTGAACCGAAAGGACGGCGTTCAGGCACCGCAGCAGCACGTCCAATTCATGGTCGTCCAGCGCGGGCAGCCGCGACATCAGCACCGGTGACCGGGAGGTGAACGTCGTGATCGCGGCGTCGGCGACTGCTCGCTCTCGCGCTTCCCGCACGGCCAGTTGCCGCTTGACGACCGAGGGGTCGCCCACTCCCGATGGGCGTCCGGTCTTGGCGCGCGGCCCTTGTTTGCGCAATCGCGCCTCGACCGGCACTGGAGGCGTCTCCCACCAGCTCGCTTTCGGCCTGAGGTCGAGGTCGCTTTCGGCCGCGTGCACACCACCCAGGTGGCGCACGGAGTGCATGCCGAACGCTGCTCGCCACAACGCGGCACGTGCCGAAGGGTCAGCGGTTCCTGCGAACCAGTCGGCCAACGTGAGCAGGTCGGCGGCCCGGTTGAGCCGGCGGAACCGCTGTTCGTTGAGCCTGCGAACGGTCGACACGATGCGGTTGACGGCCTCCGCCGCTCGATCCTCCAAGGTCTGCGCGACCGGCGGGCGGCCGGCCTCACCGAAGAACCAACTCCGCAGACCGCTCCACTGCCGGCTCAACATCTCAGTGTCCTGCGCCACAACCTGCTGGAACGGCACGTGGAGCGATGGTGCGGCTTCGTGGGCTGCCAGTCGGGGCAACAGCTGGATGATGCCCGCTGCCTCGGCCCGGCCGATCTCCGCCGCGATGGGCGAGGCGTACCGCGTCAAGGCGAGGACGAACGTGCGCAGGTAGAGTACGACGACATCTTTGTAAGCGAGGAATACCTCGGTCGTCAGCTCTGTGTTCAACTCCAGTGCCCGGTTCAGCCCTTGAACGAAGAGCTTCGCGTTGTCTGACAGTTGGGTGAAACCGTTGACGATGCGTTGCAACGAAGCGTAAGCCCCGGTGAGCGGGATCGTGGAGTTCCTACCCCGACCTTCGTCCACTTTCGGCGTGATCATGCCGACCAACTCCCGAAGAGCGGAGAGCACCTCCGGCAACATCGAGGACTGGAGGGCACCCGTTGCGCCGAGTTCAGCGTCGATCGCGGTCAGCGCTTGGTGGACCTGCGCGCCAGTGGGCGTCAGTTGGTAGAGGTAGTCCTTGCGAAGGTACTCCTGATAAGTCCCCTTGCGATGCGTGTTCTGTATCCGGTCCACGTTGCCCCACTCGAAAAGGCTCTCCAGCAGGCGCGGCACATCCGGCACGTGGACCGGTTCGGTGAGCAGCGCCAGCTTCTGCCGTACACGCTGCTCCACCTCGGCTGTGGGCAGATGCAGCCCCAGGCGGGCTTCCTGTTCGAGCAGGACATCGAGGATCAAGCGGTAGAACGGAGCGTGCTCCGCATTGAGGTAGGTGACCACCGGCATGCGGCTGGGCAGCGCCAGCAGGACGGCATCGGCCTCGGTGCCGTTCCCCGTATCCGAGGGAGCTTCGGATATCACCGACCGCAAATCTACAGATCTCTCGCCCAAGTCCATTCGCCGTGGAATCCCTCCCGCGCCAGCCGTCCGGACGACGGGCCATCCGCACACCCGATTCGTTCCGCGTTGTAGAGTACCCGTCACCCCGCAACTCAACGACAAACTGCTCACGACCGTCTCGAAACGGTGTGCTCGGCATGGAGGGATCCGTGGCGCACCGGAACGAGTCGGCCGAGCACTCCGGCGACCGATCGCTGCACTTCGACCCCTTCACCCTAAGAGTCGATCTTGACTTCGGAGTGTTCATCCCTGACGCGAATATCCTGCTCGACCTCTACCGGCTTCCACCGCATCACCGAGCCGAACTCTCCGACGCGTTGTGGACCGTCGTCGACCGATTATGGGTGCCCCACCAGGCAATGAGCGAGGTTCTCAACGTCCGGCCGGGCGTCATGGAGACGTTCCGCCGCGAGATAGGCAACCGGAGTCGCGCGGTGGCCGCCGACTACGACAAATTGGAATTTCTCGTTCGGCGGGACATGCGCGAGTGGCGCATCGACAAGCCGGACGCTGACCACGTGATCCTCTCCCTGAGAGCCGCGAAGCTCCACTACCAGCAGATCGCCGACTCGCGAGGCAACGAGGTGCCGGCTCAGGCGGAGCAGAAGATGATCGCCGACGTGACGAAAGAAATCGACCGCTTGACCACCGAACGCGTTGGCGCGCCTCCCGAGGAGCAAGAGCGTGCCCGCTGGATCAAGGACTCCCAACGGCGAGTGGTCGACCGACGACCTCCGACAGCGGCGGACCGCGGCAAACGTGAGCCGATCCGGCACAACGATTGCCTCATCTGGCACCAGATGCTGAAGTTCGCCCGTGAGCACGGCCGCGGACGCCCCATCGTCCTCATCACCCGGGATCTGAAGGAAGACGGCTGGGTGGAGTACCGCGACAGGCGACCGTCCGGCGCCCACCCGCTGCTCGTCGAGGAGATGCACGCCGCCGCAGGCAGCCGGTTCGTCGTCATCACCGCGCAGCACCTGCTTTCCTACGTGCACGAGCAGCGCACCACATTGTGGCGAGGCGATCGGGGCTGGGGCCCGGACGCCGACCAGGGAACCCTTCGCCCCATACGTTCCCTCCTGCCGTGGAACGAGTAGGCCCAGGTGGCCAACGCCGTGGCGGAAGCTCGGTGCAGGGGTCGCCGCCACCGAACACCTCGCGTGAACCGATCAGCGTGTTCGAGGGCGGGTAGACACCCCCGGCAGGGCGGACTGCGGCGTGGCGGGGTCGAGGAGCCAGAGCACCACGTCGCCATTGGACGGGCCGGTGAAGGTGAAACCCAACACCCGCGGCCGCGACGTCCAAGCCCGCAACGTCGTCACCGCCATTGAGAACAGCCTCGGTGCCTCCCCCTTGTGATCCCGCGGCTCGGGTCGAGGTCGGCGGCCAGAACCAGCACGGTCATGCCGGGTCTCCCCGGTGCGGTCCATGTGAAAGTCGTGGCGCCAGTCCTCCGAGGCGCCCTCGTCGCCGTCGAGACCGACTCGGCCAACGGGTCCGCAGCCAGCACGTCGACCAGCCGCTGCCCGGCCTCGGTCACCGCGGCCTGCAACCGAGGATCGTAGGGCCGCGAAGGAATGCGGCGACGTACGCGGCTTCGAACAGAACCAGGTCGTCTGCGTTCATGGAGCAACGCCCGAAGACCTTCACTTCGCCGACGTCGTGACCCTCGACGCGCCGGAGGACCGCTGAGCCCGGCGGTTTCGACGAGGCGAGGACGATCGGTGCTGTGCGACGATCGACCGTGATCGGGTGGCCGGAGCGAACGAATAACCGTGATAAGCGCTTCCCGGAGGTCAGCTTATGCTGGATTGCCACCACGTGTAGTGTTCGTCGCTTTGCCGGGGCACATAGTTCGCCAGGTCTCGGACGGATCGGAGGGCAAGAGCGATTTCACTTGCCGTGAGGCCGGCCCCAGCGGCGTAGTCGCGAAGGATCACGGTGGTTCCGATCGGCATGTCGAGCCCTAGTTCCTTAGCGACTCGCCGCGCCTTTCGGTCATCAGTGGCCACATGGAGTGACCGAAACCTTGCGATTGCGAGCGTCGCGGCTTCGCCGTCGTCGATGTCTCGAGCAAGCTCAACGTAGACGTCGACCTCCGGCGCGTCGAGGGTCACGACGTCAGCGAAGTGAAGCTCTTCGGGCCCTGCTCCGCGAGCGTGGACGACCTGGTCATGCTCAAAGCCGCGTACTTCGCCGCATTCCTTCGCAGCTTGGAGTGCCATCAGGAAGCGGAGGTCGAGAACCTTCGCGATGTCCTCGATTCGACCGGTCGCCAGCAGGTTGATGGCGATACAAGCGTCCAAGAGGAGCGGTTTCCGCACGACCACCTGTCACTCCACGCTGTCGAGTAGATCGACGGTCTGCGACTGGCCGTCCTCGCCGACATCGGGCGTGGAGGTGAGCTTGTGGAACTCTTTCCGCGCATCGACGACGCTCATGTCCAGATACTGCGCGTACTGCGTTTCGGTGATCTCGCCGTCGATGAAAAGTTGGGTGGCCAGGGTGCGGTAATGGTACGGCAGCGGTTCTCCGCTGTCCGGCACGGGTGCCAGGTTGAGGGTGTCGGCTGCGGCACGCGGCTGGAAGTTGTGATCCTTCAGCCTGTCCCAGGTCCCGTGCTTGACCAGGTTGAGAGTCTCCAGGCGAAGACACAATGCCTGCACCGACACTCGGTATGTGTGTGCGAGCTGGACCAGAGTGGTCGGTGTCGCTTTGCCACCGTTGTCCTGCTTGAGCTCATGGAAGCGGCGGAGCACTCCGTTGCGGGGCATAAGGAAGTTGGCGGCGAAGGCTTCGGCGAAGCGCTCGGAGTCGTTGGCGCGACCCGAACCCAGCCGGGTCACCTCGGGCCTGTCACGAGATGCGAGGTAGTGGGCGTACTCGTGCGCCATCGTCCAGCGTCGTCGTTGCGGAGGGTGGTTCCGGTTGACACCGGCGCAGCCACCCAATGGCTCGACGGTGATGAAAACACCAGCCACTTTGGACGGCAGGTCGAGCAGGAACACGCGAAGACCGACCTCCACCTCAAGAACCTCTCGTAGCCACTGAAGCGGCCCGTCGCCCAAGCCGAGCCGGTTCCGTTCCTCGGTGGCGAGCGCTTCGCCGGCCTCTTCGGGGCCCAGGTAGTCGGTGACCCTCACAGCCGGTGGACGGCCGGGCAGGCGGTTCTGCGATCGACGCAGCAGATCCATGTAGTTGTCAGCGAAGCGTTCCAACTCGCCGACGGCCTGCTCCAGGTCACTGTCGACAGGGCTCGTCATCAGGCCGGTGCGAAACCTGGCCCGGAGCGACGCCGGCGGCCTGGAAGGCCGCAGCAGGTTCGCGACGTCTCGTCCGTACACCTGGGCGAGCTTGACCAGTTCCGCAGGACTGACGGCGCGGGTGCCCTTCTCCATCGCGATGAGCGTCGGCCGACTGATACCCAGTTCACCCGCAACTTGGGCTTGGGTGAGCTTCGCAGCCTCCCGCGCGTCCCGAATCCGAGCGGCCAGCGCCTCGGTCGTCCCGTGCTCATCCACCGTGGTTTCCATCGCTCGCATCCTGAAGGCAGTCGCCGAACCAATCCTCGACCCGTAAACCTAGCGAGTCGAGCAAAGACGGCCATTCACGGGTGTAGGTGGCGAACATCCTGGTCAACACGCCTGGTGCGACGTACCGTGCGGTGCTTGCCAGCGCGGGGAACTCCTCGAGCAGAGCCGACCACGGTGTGCCGGGCCGCAAGCAGTCGGCGAGCCTCGACGCCTGCCACAGCATGGCGATCAACTCCCTTGTCCCGACGCCAGCCTCCACACGGTACGACAACTGATCATCCAGGCGGGGATAGGTGGAGGCCGCCACGGCCTGCCTTCGTAGAAGGCACGACGTGCAGATGCCACACCGCGGGTGCCCCTTAACCCGCGATGCGAAGCTCGTGTCGCACGAAACGCTCTCCGACAACGCCCTCAACGAGCCGGCGGGCACAGCCGACACGACCTCGGCCTTCGTCATACCGAGAAACGGGTTGTGAATCTTGAAGTCCTCGCCGGTGAGCGCGTGCACCAGGGCCTGCATGAGCGCGACGGTCTTGGGGTGGGCCGACCTCGTGGCCTGCGCTCCAAGTTGCGAGCCGATGTAGGGCAGGTTCACCGCGCCAATGCCGTTCTCACAGAACCACAGCCGACGCGCTCCCAAGGTCAACGCGGTAGCGACCCCTGAAGCCAGGAACAGAAGGCCACGCGACCGTTGCGAAGACTCCCTCGCACCATCCCTTCCGGTAAGGCGCCGCTTGAGATTCACCTTGTACCGGACGTGTTTAGACTCGTCGAAGCCGAGCCAGCTCAGCACCCTCCGCTGCACCCCTGCCATGTGACCGTTGGTCACGACGCTGACCGGAAGCAGTGGATTGGCGGTGCCGTGCACGGCGAGCCCTGCCGTCGAGTCCAGGCCACCCGAGAACAACACAGGTTCGATGTCGTCGGGCAGAAGATCCAGGAGGTAGCCCTGCCGGGACGCCAATCCTCTGCCCTCGGCCTGGACGAACGAGCAGTCCCAGCGATCGTCGGTCAGCCACTCGAGCAGCATGTGGATCTCGTCCCGCGACGCGGACCATCGGTCCACCTCACGAACAGGGATGACCGCCCGGATACTGCGGCCCCAGTCGCCCCCGCTACCGAGACCACCGTAGTAGGGACGCTTGACCATACGGTCGATCGCGTGCACGGACGCGGCGATGTCCAGCAAGTCCGCGGCCACCGCAGGGAGATGCCGGGACAACAGGTCGACCACTCCAGCGCCGTCAAGCCGTGCGTCCACACCGAACCGAACACGCTGCTCGTCCGGAACCGAGTCCGACCAGAACCGGACCACTGCGTCGGAGGGTGTGACGTCAACGGTCTTCACAGGTCGTCCAATCCCGTATCCAACAGTTCCCTCAAGGGTTTCACCGATGTACGCCGATCCGGCGCACGAAGCCCCTCCCCTGTGGGGCGACGCACCAGTCGATCGCTCAGGTCATCCATCAGCGGCGTCTCGTACAGGCTCTTGAACTCAACCCGCAAGTCCGCCATCGAGCGCCCGGCGGTGACCAGTCCAGGCACCAGCTGGTCGAGACAAGCCTTCGCCACCCGACGTAGGAACCGCGCAGCGAGCAAGTCAGCAGCGGCCCTCGGCGAGGTCAAGTTCGTCTCCAACTGCATCCTCGCGGCCAACGGCTGAGCCACTTCGTCAAGCAATCGCCGCAGGACGGCGCCTTCTGCCGTCCGGCTGACCGCGACAACCCTTCTACTCTCCGCCCCGCTACCACTACGCGCGCAGAGCTGTGCCGCTACAGCGTGAAGGTTCGGTACGCCGCCCAGGACCCGGACGGTGTCGGCAAGCGCGGAAACGAACGCATCCTCGGCCTGAACCGCCGGCGCGCCCGACTTCAGCAGGTTGTACAGCTTGCGCCACTTCGCCCCGACCCGCCAGACCAGGTAGTCGCCGTCCGGCATGTCGCCTCCTTACGTCTTGACACGAGGCTACGCCTACAGTGCATCTACCTGTCAAGATGTAAAGCTTGCTTCTCGCGGTGCGGGCCTCGCCACCGCCATGACGGTCAAGCAGGAATCAGCCTCGTGCCGGCTCACACGACCACCGGCACCCTGTCTGCTTCCGCAGGCTTGCCCAGCGCCTCACAGGGCAAGCCAGTGTCGACGACGCGTGAATGCTGGATCTGGCACGGTTTCCGTGATTGCCGAGGCGTGTCGTCAGTCGGCGAGCAGGATGCGTTTGCGGAGCAGGTCGGGGTTGGCTCGTCCGTACATCTGCCTTTTGATCATCTTGATGCGGTTGACGTGTCCTTCGACGCGGCCGGAGTTCCAGGGCAGTGTCAGGCCCGCGGTGACGGCGTCTTGGTCGCGTCGTAGCCCGGTCACGAAGGAGTGCAGCGCGGGGAGGTCGTCGTTCTCCACCGCAGCCGTCCACTCCTCCAGGCGCTCCCCGCGCAGGTCGCACATCATGGTGGCGAACGAGCGCACATGTCCCGCCAGTGCGATGAGCTCCGGGCTTCGGGTCAGGATCTCGTCAAGCCGTCGCTGGTCGTCGTTGGTCATGTTCCTGGGGTTGCTCATGATCCAGCTCGCGACCCGACGGACCTTCGGCGCCGGTGGCGTCGGTTCGTGGACGGGTGCACCGGTGCGGAAAGGGCGCAGGTAGTCCCGCACGATCTGATACCGACCGCGGTAGCCGCGGGCCTTGATCTCCTCGAACAGCAGCGTCGCGTTGGTGCAGCCCGCGGTCCATCGCCGGTGCAGGTAGGGCTTGAACTCCTCGAGCAGGCTGGGTCTGCGTCCGGTGCCGTCGTTGGTCAGCAGTTCGTCGACACCTGAGGCGCGGACGAAACGACGGACCGTTCCCTTGGCCAGTCCGAGTTCGGCGACGATGGCACGGACACCGAGACCCTTACCGCGCAACCGGTGCACCGCGGCGTAGCGCTCACGGGTGCGGACGGCGATCCGGTCGGTCCGCATAACGCCCGGTGCCGTTGTCGATGCGGGCGGTGGGGCACCGGTCGGTGCGTCGATCGCCGACGTGGCGTCCTCGGGTGGTCGCAGGCAGGCGCGGTGCCGGGCGACGGTGCGTTCGACGGCGGTGGCCAGGTTGTTCCAGACGTGCCACCGGTCGGCGACCTGCAGCGCCTGCGGTGCGCCGAGACGGGCGCCTTCGGCGTACGCGCCGGCACGGTCGCGGCACACGATCTCCACCCCGGGATGCTCGCGCAGCCATGTGGTCAGGGTCCCGGCGGTGCGATCGTCGAGTACGTCGACCGGGCGGCCGGACTCGATGTCGACGAGCACCGTGCCGTAGACGTGTCCCCGGCGCAGGGCGAAGTCGTCGACGCCCAGCACCCTCACAACACCCGCCGGTGGGTCCGGCAGCGCCCGTACCAGCCTCAACAACGTCATCCGGCTCACGTCGACGGCCACGTGAGAGGTCAGCCGCGCGCCGGCCCGGCCGCCGAGCGCCAACGCGATGCGCTCCAGCATCCGACCCAGGCCGACGCTGCGGCGACCGTGCCTGATGGTCAACCCGGCGACCTGCTCGACGAACGTCGCCCGCGCACAGTGCTCGTTGCCGCAGAACAACCGCCGCACCCGCAGGTGGATCACCGTTTCCCGGCCGCCGACCATGAGATCGGACAGTCGACGCTCGTAGCGACTGTGTACCCGGCGTGATGCGAACCCGCAGGTCGGGCACGCCACAGCCCGGTCGTGAGTGGTGGCCCGGATCCGTACCGAACGACCAGCTGCGGACACCTTCTCGATCCGCAAGTCAAGCAGGTGAGGGAACACGACACCGAGTAACTCCGAGACCGACACGCGACATGATCAGCTACCAGTGCCTCATCACGGAAACCGTGCCAGATCCAATATTCCAGCGCCGTTGACAGCCAGGCGCTCGGACTTATCGGGGGGCCGCATCGACAGGGCCAGTGGATGAGCCGGTGATGGTCACGTCGAGCAGTGAGGTCATCGCGCTCGAAACCTTCGCGATCAACCCACGCACCGCCGCGGCACGAGCTCAAGTCGAACGACAGCGGGCCAGATCGATGGGCGGCAACGCAGACCGTCCAGGCACGACAGAAACGCAGCGAGCAGTCGAGGTAGTCGGCAATTCGCGCCCGGCCCGGTCGGTCGCGCGCGACTGGAGCCCATACTCGCAGGTCAAGGCCGGTTTCGGACGTTCGGCGCAGGTTGACGGCGGTTCACGTGACCGGGTGGTCCTTGGGGTCGGTTAGACAGATTCACCCGTTCGAGGCGACCCCATTTGGCGCTGGTCAAAGATCTGGAGCCACTCGCGCCTGATTTCGCTCCTAAACAGGATTCACCAAGATCGCGAAGTTACCGTTCCGTTACCAGGTCAAGATCAGCCCCGCAACGCGAAATAGCCCGCTGACCTGGGCATATACCCAAAGCCAGCGGGCTCCTTCAGACCGTCGGGACGACAGGATTTGAACCTGCGACCCCTTGACCCCCAGCGGGACAAGGGGTGTCCACAGTGGTTCGTTCAGGTCCGTTGTAGCTGGTCGAGTCCAGCGGCAGTCCAGGTCAGGGCCTCCATTCCGGCCCCGTCTAACAGGTCCGTGAGACGCCTGTGAGACGGGACCCGAGCACCAGAGGTCCTGTTCACGATGAGCACCACCCACTTCTCCACACCCACCACGCCGCTTCGACGGCCACCGCGGCGCCTTCGTCCGCCCTTCGACATGGAAGACGTCGGGTACCTCGACGACCGGCAACCGGATGAGAACACCGACCAGTGGCGCGCTCGCCGCCACGCCGACCGCGTCGCGGCTCTCCTGGAGCCGCTGGACGGTATCGAATTGGGCGAGCACGACCGGCGCGTCATCGAGTGGCTGGCCGACCACGACACGTCCGTGGTGGGCACCGTCGCCAGCCTCCTCTACCGCGCCCGCGCCGCAGGCGGTGCCTGGTGAGCATCGAGGCCATCGACTGGGCACTCAACCACGCCCCCATCCCCACCGACCGCAAGGACGCCTCAACGCTGGCGATCACGCTGATCGCACTCGCCAACCACGCCGGTCCTGACGGCCGTGACGCCTTCCCTTCGGTCGAGCGGATGATGCGCTACACCCGGCTGTCCCGGCGGACCGTCCAACGCTCGCTGCGATCGCTGGAGGAGCTGGGCCTGATCCGCGCAGGCAACACGCGCGTGCGCGACGCCAAGATCCCGGAGGCCAACGCGCGGCCACTGGTCTACAACCTCGTGCTGTCCGCCAGGTTGTCCACAGGCCCCGACGAGGAGCGTCAGGATGACGCCCCTCTGACCAGCAGGGGGCGTCAGCAGAAGCGTTTGGGGGCGTCAGCAGAGACCAGCGGGGGCGTCACCATGACGCCCAAACCGTCCTTTAACCGTCCAGGAAACCGTCCCGCGCCGAGCGCGCCCGATGGGCGCTCGGCGGTGCGGCCGGTGTGCGGGCAATGCGATGCTCGCGATCCCGACCCGGTCTCCGCGCGCGTGGTGTGGCTGGACGAGGACCGCACACGCTCAACGCCGTGCCCGCGCTGTGCGCCGCAGCGGAACGGTGGTGCCCGATGAGCCGCGTGCACCTCACCTACGCCGAGCCCGCCACCCTGGCGCACCCCGGTGGCTGGACCTCCCCGGCGTACTGCCTGGAGAACCAGGAGACCGCCGAACGACTGCGCGACGCGACCAACCTGCTGTCCGGCCGCAACGCCGCCGCGCGCCGCAGCTGGCACATCACCGACTGCCCCGGCGACAACTGCGGGGTGCGGCGATGACCACCCTCATTCCCTTCCCCGAACCGAGCGACGAGGACGTACAGCGCGCCGTGGCCGAAGTCGTGAAGTACGTGGCCGGACAGGCCCCGGCCGTATCCGACCCGACCCCGGCCGTCGTACCGCCAGCCACCAGGCGGGTCCGGGAGTTGCGCGCAGAGGTGGACGAGGCGCACGCGCTGCTGGAGTTGCAGGCGGACGCCGCGCCGCTGCTGCTCGACACCGACCGGGTGCGCCGCAGCCGTAAACGCGCCGCCGAGGCGGCCCGGCTGCACGCGCTGGCCCAGGACCCGGCGGCACGGGCGTGGCAGGCCGCGCGAGTGCGCCTGGTGCTCACCGTCGTGGCGCTGGTGGCGCTGGTCGGTGCGCTGGGCTGGTCCACTACGGGCGTGCACCACACCCTGACCCGGTCGATGACCGAGCGGGGCGCGGCATGGTGGGGCGCCTGGGCGGTCGAGCCGGTGATCTCGGCGGTGCTGCTGGTCATCGTCGGTGCGCGGGCGTTCCTGGCGACCAGGGGCCGGGTGCTGCGGCACCGGCACCTGACCGCGGTCGAGTACGGGGCGCTCGCGGTGACGCTCACCCTCAACGTGTGGCCGTACCTGCCGTGGATGTCGGTGCCGTGGCCGCAGTTCGACCCGATGCAGCTCCTCGCGCACGCCATCGGCCCGCTGGTCGCGGTCGGCGCGGTGGCGGTGCTGCCGGTGATCTGGTCGGCGTTCGCGGACCTGGACCACGGCCTACCGGTAGCCCCTACCGACACGTCTACCGGCCCGGCGTACAGGCACAACGCCCCCGACACGGCGGCGGCACAGCACGGGGCTACCGGGGACCGAGTGGCCCTACTGGTGGACCGCGCCCGGCGGTTGATCGCCGCCGGGCGGTTGCCCGCCGACCCGTCCGCGACCCGGTTGCGGGAGGCACTGGGGTGCGGCACTGACGCGGCCCGCGAGGTCCGCGACGCCCTGCGCAGGGGGACCGCATGAGCATGGCCGAGCAGAAGGCGGGAGATTCGGCAAGGTGATCCCGTCCCAACAGCTCCTGTGTTTGCCGGATCAGGGCCCGGGCAATGCACGCAGCGAGAACTGTGCGCCGTGCCGCTCGGTGAGCTGGTCACCAGAATCGAGTGCCGATCACGAACTCAAGAGCGGTCCTGTACGTCCTCGCCGAACACCGCATCGTTGATGCCCTCGCCAGGCACGGCATCGCCGCAGGCGGGCTTCGCCGGGTTGAGCGCACTCCACACCGCCCAGGCAATGGCGTACTCACGGGCATCCACGTAACCGGGGAACAGGACTTCGAGGCGTCGGACATCCACCAGCCTCACCGTGCCCGTGGACCACCGGCCACGCGATTCCCTAACTGGGCGACCTGGATGCGCATTGCGACCTCTGGTCCCGGTAGTCGAACTCGACAGCACCTCATCACCGAGTCACGAGGACCTCTTGTCAGTGGCCAGTTCGATCTCCCCGCTGGCGGCCACTTAGCGGGGAGGTATCTGGCCGTGTCATCGCTACGCTCGGTGAGCTTGTCTGCAGTCGGCCGCCCCATCGCCGGCGGACTGGACCATGTTCCATGGCGTACAGATGAACGTGCCTGGTTTCGCGCTCGGTGTCAGATCGTGATCGCCTGCAACGTGGCGGCGAGTTCACGGTCTGGACTGACGTTTCTGCCGTACAGCGGGCTGCAGGGGGTCGCGGCGAGCCGGACTGCGAGCGCGACGAGGTCCACGATGGGATCGTCGTCGTGGCGGATCTCTGCGAGGCGGGCGAAGTCGGTCATGACGCCCACGACGCTGCGGTTGGCGGTGACACCCAGCTGAGCGGTCTGCATGTGCCGCCGTTCCTGGTCGACGATCGCGGAAGGCGCGTCGAGGGCGGTCAGCACTGTGCCGATCTGCTCGGCGAGCCTGCCGGTCAGAGTCGCCGCAGGCGCCAAAGGCAGCAGCACGGGAAGCAACGTCGCCTCGTTGACCAGCAACACGACCCGCGGCCGCCAGAACAGGACCGTGGCATACCACGGGCCCAGCAACGTCGTGCCACGATCGTCGTCAGGCGCGGTGGACGGACCCACCAGACGCAGCAGCTTCTTGGTGGCACGCACGATCAACACCCGACCATCCTGCCTCGATCACGACCGCGGCACACCACCACGTCAGCCTTCGAGGCCGCCGCCGGTCACGGAAGCCCGGCTCGGTGCGGCTCGTCTGCGGCGGCGCGGACCGTTCCGACGTGACGAGCACGGCGGCAGGGCTGCGCCTGTCACCGACCGCGCATCTGGCCGCGAGCGGGGACTACAACTGACTACCATAACTAACCGTCCTCGGGGAATTTTCGCTGGCCGCTGACAGGACCTGCAGGCGGCGCACTGATGTCGTTCTCGGTCACCGCCTTGCACCGGTGGGCGAGGCGGTGGGCCAACCATCAGATCGAGTCGGATCACCTGTGGCCAGCGCGGTGCGCATCGCGACCAGTCCGAGCATGCGCTCTACGCTTCTGCCGGGCCTTCGTGCCCACCGCATCGTCACCTCGACACGATCGTGAGCGACCTGCTGCACGACCTGCTGAGCGCGGGACCGCTCCGGTGGTCGAACGGGCACACGACGCTCACCGTGGTCAACAGCTGGAACACCTTCAGCCAGAGCAAACTCATCAGAACCACCTACGAAGTCCAGGCGGACGCCAGCGAGGTCCGGTTACAGGAGGTCTTCCTCGATCTCGCCATGCGCGTTCCGTTCCCAATGATCGAGGAACACATCGGCGATGGTGTCTGCACTCACCAAGATGTTCGGGACGCGCTCAAGGACGCTCTGAGAGGCAGCGCCATCGCCGACCGCGTACGTGCACGTTGGGCCGAAACGACACGTCACACGATCATAATAAACTCACGAATTGACTAGAAAGCATAGAAAATAGGCATCGATCAAAATTTCGCATCCACGATCACCTGCAGCACACTCGAAATATAACACCAAAGAGAAAGCACTGAATCCTGCCACATTCACATCTTCCGCAGACTTTCCAGCACCCCAAAGTTGATCATCTCATCACGTTGAGGCGTTCGACCAGCGGACACCTCCTGCTACGACGCACACACGTACGTACCGCAGACCCTGGCTGCTCGCCGAACCACATCAGGCGACAGGGACCCCAAGCCGCACAGGAACGGACGTAGTCGCAAAAATGCGGTCAGCGTTGCTCAACTGCACACAATGACACGTGGGCACGATGTCGTATGTATGATCTCCGCACTTGACCAGAGCCGACAGACCACATCTCGCACACCACCCGAAACCTTGATCTTCTTCCGGAGCCCGGCGCGCCGGTTTCAGCGATTAGGGAGTTCCTCGGCAGTGAGCACGTGGACGATCCCGCCCGGCATGACCGGGAACGACGATTTGATCAGGATCGGTACCGGAGCAGCAGTTGACGAGCTGTTCGGCTGCCCCTCCCACCTCGGGGTGAAGGTCCGTCCCCGAGTCGTACCCCGACGACGTCCTTGGACACCCAGGCCCGAACTCGAGGGATTCCTCCTGCGCCCCGTCACGGACGCGTTGGACCGCGTCGAGCACGACGGGATCGATGAGGAGGAAGCGCTGGCCGAGGTCGAGCGGAGCAGCCCTCGATTACATCCGGGACTGATCGAGTTCACCAGACGCGCGGTGCACGGGTACCTGTCGGCCGAGGTGCCGGATGCCGGTGAGCTGGTACCCGTCCGGGACTGGTGGGTGATCAGCAGACCTGGTGAGCGCCATTGGGAACTCTTCGCGTGGGGGCGTCGGTATCACTCGGCCGACGGCCAGCATCGCGAGATCCGATTAGCCCGATCGAGCAACCCGGCCGATGAGGTCAAGATCGCTATCGCGGCCCACGTGGCCGCCTTCGGCCGCCCTGCTCTGTGGCCCCGTCCCTGGAAGGAGGTGTTCCAGACGCGCACGGGCCCACAGGTGTCCTACGTCCGCGTGGTGGAGGTGGACCTGGAGGGCCAACGCGCCGAGGTGCGATTCCAGGGAACGCCAACGGAAGCGGAGAGGTACTACGCCGAGCACGGCAGGAAGCGGGTGGCCGCCATCGTCGCCGGCGGGCCCGAGCAGCCGGGCCCGACGTGCGCGCAGTGCAAGCAGTTGACCAGTTGCGGGACGTTGCAGCGCGTGCCCGGCGTCCTCGGGCTCACCGCGAGACCGGCGCCGGTGCGCACGGTATCGGTCAGCGACCTGCGCTACTACAAGACCTGTCCGGCCCAGTACCACCTGCGAGCGCTGAAACTACCCAAGAGCTACGAGTACTCGGGCGAGGCCGAACTCGGTCAGGCGGTGCACGCCTGGCTCGAGGAGGCCCACCGAGGCGGCCGGGCTTGCGACCCGGCGGCGATGCCGACCGGCAAAATTCCCTGGACAGCGGGCCGTTGGCGGGTGGAGGGGCAACTCGCAAAAGACGGTGCCGACATGTTGCGGCGTCACCTCGAAGTCTGCGTGTTCCACCAATTCGAGGTGCCGACCGAGGTGCGTGTGGAACCGCGTCTCGCCGTGCACGACACGGCAGCGCAGGCAGTGGTGCTGGCCAAGCCGGACATGCTGTACCAGGAGGACGGCGGGTGGGTCTGGCGAGAGGTGAAGACGACAACTTCCCGCAGGTCGCGCTGGTACCACGACGATCTCCTCGACGAGTTCCCGCAGCTCGCCCTCGCCGTGCTGTTCCTGGCGCACGGAGTGCTCGGCGGCGAGGTCAACAGCGCCAGGGTCGAGTTGGAGGTTCTGCGCCCGCGGGGCGCGGAGATCGACGTAATCGACCCCACCGATCCCGAACGGGTGAACAAGGCCCGCCACGTCGTGCAACGTATGGCGGAGCCGTGGCGCGCGGACGAGGCCTTCGAGGCCCGGCCGGGCCGGGACTGTCGGGGGTGTCCTGTATCCAAGTGGTGCCCGAGCTTCCCGGGAGTGGATGTGTCGAACGAGGAGGAGTAGCG
Organism: Saccharothrix sp. CB00851; assembly: GCF_001905065.1. Lineage (NCBI taxonomy): Bacteria > Bacillati > Actinomycetota > Actinomycetes > Pseudonocardiales > Pseudonocardiaceae > Saccharothrix > Saccharothrix sp. CB00851. The sequence goes on along the minus strand of NZ_LWLC01000052.1, from coordinate 6,815 downwards.
GCACGTGGTGACCACGAGAACGGCCGGACCGGCCGCGTTCTTCGACGGCGAGCCTTTGGCACGGATGATCGCATCCGCGTTGGTCGCGCTGTCGCGGCAGCGCACGCCGACCAGTCCGGTGTACGCGGACTCCGTGCAGGCCGCTTACAACCACCTGGTCCTGCTCTGCCTGCGCCGCGGCATGGCACCACCGGCCAGCGTGCCCGACATGGTGACGTGGGCGATGACGCTCCCCCTGCACGAGTGGCCGTTGGGCTTACCCGAGGACATGGACGCGGCAGACGGGTTGCTGGTCGACCCGAAGACGAGCATGCCCACCCAGCAATGCCTCGAATGGGTGGTGGCCGCGCAGAACGCCGCCGCCGAGCAGTACGAGAACGAGATCATGCTGGGCGTGGTCCAGCAGTGCCGGATCGCTCAGTCCCCCGACTCCTACACCGCGTTCCGCCGCCTGCTGATCACCCGTCCTGTGCTGACCGGTACCGACCTGGCGCTGCTGGGTGAGGACCTCGATCTGATCCTGCTGATGGACACGGTCAAGCGCTCGTACGAACCCGCTCCGGCGTCGTACCTGCGGGGCGGACAATACGTGCAATGCGCGCGCTGCGGGTGCCTGCTCGTACCGATTGACGGCGGTCAGTACCGGTGTGAGCTGGACCGCTGCCGGCGTGAGGGGTTCACCCAGATCGGGCGTCGGTTCGATGCCGCTCGCAGCAACGGCGTGCACCAGCTCAGCCGTCCGCTGCGGATGTTCATCACCGGTCCGGGGCTGGCTGAGATCGACCTGGAACAGGCACTGGTCGCCAAGGGGTTGCAGCCGGAGATGTGGCCGAACTTCGACACCTACGACCTGCGCATCACGCTGCCGAACAAGCAGGTGTGGGCGATCGACGTCAAAGACCGCGCGAACCCGGCGCTGCTCGCGAGAACCGCACGTCCCTTCACCGGCTCACCGCCCTACGACCGGGCGTTCCTAGTCGTTCCGAAATACCGGTTCGACGAACGCGAGGCTTATTCGCGAATCTTCGATCGACATGTTCCCGACGACGTGCGCAGTCGGGTCCAACTGTTGTCGGACACCGAGTTCCTCCGGGTTTTGGGCAGAGAGCTGAAGCGGATCAGGCGGGTGGGTGCCACCCGGTCGACCGACGGGAGTGCGTCTGATGCGTGATCGTGGCCGTTGGCACCGGCCTCTCACCGGCCAACTGAATCCTGCGTGGCCCCAGGCGTTGGCCTCGTTCACGTCGGGTGATCTGCTGGACGTCGAACTCGGCCTGTACCTGCTCGAAACGGTGATGCCGACACGGACCGTCGGCGATGCCTGGACCTTGTTCGGCGGATATCCCTACAGCGAGGTGTTCGGCGATGTCCGCACCACTGCTCAACGCCTTCGCGTCCAGCGGGCGCGCCACTACCTGTGGAGCATGCGCCGCCGGCGGGAGTGGCACTCTGCGATCGCCACATACCTCACCGTTCCCGAAGAGTTGCGTGGCTACGACGTCAAGGGCTTGGACGCCGTGCCCGAACGGCGTACTCCGACCCGTGCTGCCACTCGCTTCGTGATCTACGAGGACGTGCTGACCTCCTCGCCGCCATTCAAGCGCGATCCGCTGCCCGTCGCGGGGGTGGGTGAGTACCGGTTTCCCGTGCGCGACCGCTACCACTCGGTGGTTTTCACCGACGACCTCGTGCCTGGCCCGGCACCGCGTCCCCACGACCTGACCGCCCTTCCACCGGGGGCCTCCGCCCCGGTGGAGGTGGCCTGGAGCGAACTCGAGGACGCGGCCCGGACGATGGACCGCATCGAGAGAGCCCAGCCTGACCTGAAGCGCAATGAGTGGGAACGCCGTCTCGGACGAGTGAAGCTGCTGGTGCGCGACGACGAACGAGGCGAGTTCGCGCCGGACCCGGACGAGATGCTGCGAATCGACGGCCTGCTGAACCTGGTCGGCATGGTGGGTGCGGGCAAGTCGACGCTGCGAGACATCCTCGCCTTTTGGGCAGCCACGGGAAAACCCAGACGGAGGATCACGGTCGTCGTCGGTGACGTGGCCGAGGTGCTCGCCGTCGTGCAGCAGTTCCGTCGTCTGGGGATCGCGGCGGCACCGATCCTCGGCCAGTCCACCCGGGAGCGCAACATCGAGCGGCTTCACCGACGCACCGCCACCGCCGGTGCCGCAACGATGCTGTCGCACGACGACCCGAGCTTCGAGTACCTCAGCAGTGCCTGCCCACTCGACGCCCTGCGCGGCCTGGAGGCGGCCAGGCCGCTCGGCATCGGGGAAGCGCCCTGCACGTCGCTCTACCCGGTCTCTGAGCCCACGAAACAGGACAACAGCGTTCAGCTACCGGTTTGGGTTGCCGAAGAGTCCGACATGACCAAGGCGACCAAGAAAGAAAAACCGAAGCGCCACGCATGTCCTCTGTGGACGCGGTGTCCACGCCACCACGGTGCTCGGGAACTGGTCGATGCGACGATCTGGGTCGCCACTCCGGCGGGCCTCGTTCACAGCGGCATCCCGCAGCACCTGCACGCCGAGCGGCTCCGCTACCTGGAACTGGCCTGCCGGATGAGCGATCTGGTGATCGTCGACGAGGCGGACCGGGTGCAAATGCAGTTGGACACCGCGTTCGCCCCGGCCACCACGCTGGTCGGACGCGGCCCCAACTCGTGGCTGGATGAAGTGGCGGCGCACAAGGTCGTCGAACTCGCTCGCCGCGGCAGGCTCCAACTGTCCGCCCAGGACGTGGATGATTGGGCAAACGCAACCGACACTGTCACCTCAGCTACCGATCGCCTGTACGCCTTGTTGATCACGGATGCAGGTCTGCGCGCGTGGATCACCGAGGACTACTTCAGCGCCCTCACCCTCCATCAGTGGCTGATCAACAGCTGGTTCCCGAGCTCGCAAGGGGTTCAGGATCCAGATGAGGCCGAGGTGGTGCGGCGTGACGCGCGGATAGCGCGGGTTGACCGCATCCTGGACCGATTCCGCGACGACCCGCTCCAAGAACAGTCCATCACGACCCCGGCAGGCGATCCGGACGAAGAAGCAATCGTTGTCAACATTCTGGTCCACCTCACGCTCGAACTCCTGCACGCGCAGCGGGACTCCACGATCCGTGACCGGCTCCGCGGCGCCCTGCTCACTCTCATCGGTGATGACCACGGGATCACCGACGACCTCGGCCCTCATGTCACCAGGTTCGGGTTCACCCTGGTGCTGGCCGCGCTGCACCACCGGCTGGACCTCATGACGAGTCTGTGGCCACGTGTCGAAGCGGCGCTCAACCTGGAGGCCACCTCGAACGTGTTGTCCAGGCGCCCGCCGAAGGACTACGAGCCGATCATTCCCGAGTCGCCGATGGGCAATGTGCTGGGCTTTCAGTTCCAGCTCGGCGAGCGCAACCGCGATGGCGACCAAAGCGGTGAACTGCGGTTCTTCCGGTGCAGCGGTGTCGGCCGGGAGCTGCTGCTCCAGCTGCCGCACCTGCCTGCGGTCGACAACCGGCCGGGCCCCAACGTGATGCTCATGTCGGCGACCAGTTGGGCCGGCACGTCCAGCCGCTACCACGTCAATATCGAGGTCGGTGCCGTGCTGCGGCCACATGACGACGAGGTGCGGTCGGTGCTCGAGTCGAACTTCCGCAAGGAGTTCCTGTACTGGCCGGGCACATCCAAGGCTCTGAAACTGTCCGGCGCAGATGCGGAGCAGCGGCCGCAGGTGCTGACCCAGATGTTGCATCAGCTCGCGGTACCCGATCGAAGTCTCGCGGGCGCTACCAGTCTGCTGGAGCAGGAGCTGGCCGACATCGACGACCCGGATCGCCGCCGCATCCTGCTGCTCGTCGGCAGCTACGTGGAAGCCAAACGCGCTGCCGAGTACCTCAACGCGATCCCCGAGTGGACCGGCCGCGTCACGCTTCTCGTGTCCGACGATGCAGACCTCGACAACGCTTGGCGCACATTGCCCGGCGATCCGTCGCTGCGAACCCTCAGCCGCAGCAACGTCGCTTCGTTCGCGTCCGAGGGTGGTCAGATCCTGGTGGCTCCGCTGCTGGCCGTTGAACGTGGCCACAACATCGTCGTGCCCGGCGGTAAGGCCGCAATCGGCAGCGTCTACTTCCTGGCCAGGCCGCACCCACGTCCCGACGACATCGCCTTGGCCGTGCAGGCGATCAACGACTGGGCGGTGCGCCAGGTGCGCGGTCCTCATGCGCATTTCCGGCAGCTCGCACTCGCTGCGGGCACACCCGACCTCGCGGGCCTGGCCTTCCGCCGGGAGGCGCGCACGAAGTGGAACCGCTTCCTGACCCGGCAGTTGTCCTGGACCAGTCTTCCCCTCGACGAGAAGATCGCTTTCACCTGGGACCAGCTTGTCGTCATGTGGCAGGTGATCGGCCGACTGGTCCGCGGGGGTGTCGCAGCACGAGTCGTATTCGTCGACGCGGCGTTCTCCCCGCGGGAAGCAGGCCTGGAGGCATCGGACACGCCCGACACGAGTCTGCTGGAAAGCATGCGCTCCATCCTCGCCCCCTACTTCGACAAGAACTCCGCAGTTCCCGCCGTCGACAAGTCACTCGTCACCGCGCTCTACGAGCCGCTCCATCGGGCTCTCGTGGACATGGACTGACTACCCCGAACCAGGAAGATCGAGACCGTGGCCTACGCCGAGATCCAACAAGCCGCATTTCTGCCGAACCTCGAGGTACCGTTCACCCGCACCGTGCATACACTCGCCTTCCCCGCGGCGTGGCGCGACCCGATCCTCGATCTCTACACCTACGGCCGCACGGAATCAGCCAAGGCAAAGATCAAGAGCGTACCCATCCGGCGGCTCAACAGCCTCATGCGCGTCGTCGCCCCGGACTTGATTACCGTCGGCGCGTACGCCGCCTTCGACGAGAACAAGCCGTGGATCTACGCGGAAGAGCCGTACCCGCCGCGCGTGTTAAGCACCATGATCAACGCTTGGCTGAGGAACCTGAAGCCTACTGACGAGGCATACCAGCAGTTCCTCAAGACCGCCCGTTCATTGGCCGCTCACCAGCTGGAGTGGCAGGTCCGGGAAATCGACCTGCGCGAGCAAAGCACCTCACCCGGCGGCACCGCAGTCCCCCACGACCACCTGTACCGACTCGTACCAGAGATCGTCGCCGACCGCATTGCTCAACTCGACCCGTACGAGCACGCGGGCCATCAAGTGACGTTCCACAGGGTGGCGGTCGATGCTCGAGCCAGTGGTGCTGAACTGATGTCCTGGCCCCCACTGGAACATCCCGCGAAAGCCAAAGGCACCTCAAAGGTGGCCTACTACTCAGGCGTCATCCGCGTCTCCCTCCGCACCGTGCCCTTCTCACCGGTTCCGCGTGTGCAGATCAGCACCGGTATCCGCCGGTGGGTCAGCGGTCCGGTCTACTTCCCGGGCACCAACGGCGTCTCCACTTACCTGCTCGCAAAGGACCCGTTCGTGGAAGCCGGTACCCGTCCTCGGCGGTTCGCCGTCGCAATGCTGGAGTGGGACCGGAAGGCACGTCGTCCAATGTGGCGCCAGGGAGGTCCCGAGGGGTTGCTCACTCAAGTTTCTGCTGTGGACAACCTGCCGTCGCCCGACGTGTTCGCCAAGGAGCCCGAAGCCTGGCTACGCGGCGACGACCTGCAAGCTGCTGTGACGTTTCACGGCCGCATGAGATGGCACGCGGTCGGCACCGGCCTCATGCCCCTGGAACGTCGGCGACTGACCGAGTGGGCCGCGCAGGCACTGGAGCCCGAATTCACCTGGGCGCTGCCGCTACTACGGAGTGATCTCAAGCAGAATCCCGCCCGGGTTCTGGAGAAGAAGGTGCCAGTCCCGAAGGAGAAGCAAGAGGGCGAGAACGCCGAGCAGCGGGAGAGGGCGCAATTGGAGAACCTCGCCCGGGACAAGCGCAACGCCGAGAAACGGCGCTCCTTGGCTGCGGCGACTAACGACAACAACGTCAGCGCCGTGCTGTTCCACCAGACCAAGGAGATGCGCCAGCACATCGTCGACGC
>NZ_LWLC01000052.1:0-686 GCF_001905065.1 Saccharothrix sp. CB00851 | reverse complement strand
CGAGCACCGGCGTGAGGCCGGTCCTGAGCTGTACTCCTGGGAGTCTCGGGAACTCACCGTTCGACTGCACACGCGCTCGCTCGGAAGCCTCGGTGGGCCGCTAGGCGACAACGAAAAGGCACCTCGCAGCGGCAAGGAGTTCGACGAGGCCATCCGGCAACGTCGCGAACAGGTGAAGACCGCGGTGGCTGCGCTGTGCGACAGCATCGCCGAACGCCCACCACTGGTCCTGGTCGAACTCGAGGGTCCCGACAAGTTCCCGAAGCCGAGGACTGATCCGAAATTCGCCATCCGGCTCGGCTGCGCTGACGCGGGCGCAGTGAGCCAGTTCATCCGCCCCCCTGACCTGGAGGCCGAGGAGGACGACGCCGAGTTCCGCGCTGAAGCAGCTTGGGGAGACGGCCTGCGACAACTGGGCATGCGCTTCATCCCCGAGCACACACTCGGTGACGCCATCCCGAAGAACCTGAACCAATTGGCGTTCTGGCTCGTCAAGCGACGTGTCGATGGACCAACGCAGAAGGCCCAGTTCACCCCGGTCGCCGTCCTGAGCCGCCCCGGCCAGGACTGCATCATGGGGCGCACAGCAGACATGACCGCGTGGGTTCCCTACCCGGAACTCCTCCGCAGCCTGACGGGACTAGGCGGCGTCTCCTAATTGTGGGAAGCGGTGCGGCAGATCATGA
>NZ_LWLC01000051.1:0-25242 GCF_001905065.1 Saccharothrix sp. CB00851 | reverse complement strand
CCGCGAGCCAGAAGACGCCCTCGCCGGTGCGGATCCGGGTCGCGTCGGCGACCCACAACCGGTCCGGCGCGAGTGCGGTGAAGTCCCGGTTCACCGGCCCCTGTGGTCGAACACCGCGGTCGCGTAGCGACGAGCGTGGGGTGAGCGCATCGGCGGGAGTTCGACCGGCCCCGGTGGAGTACGCCGCAGATCCAGTCGCCGGGGCTTGAGCGGTCGCCCGTCCGGTGCGTCCACCCCTCCGGTCGACAAGGGCCGGGGCGCGGGAACCGGGAGGTCTGAGGACCGCGAACGGACAACGTCACCGGGCACGACGGCGGGGACAACTCGGCTACGCACAGTCACCCCCGGCGCGGCGGGTCGGCCGTGCCCGATTTCGGGCACGGCAATTGATCCGGTGGTTGGCTGTGGCCATGCTGGGACCCGTGGAGGACGTTCGCCGGTCTGACGAGCGGTGGGAAAGACCCCACATGGGCGTGTCGGATGAACTCCTCCGGCACGTGGTCAGGACGACCGGCCTGCCTCCCGCGCTCGCGCGGCGCGTGGTGTCGGACGTCATGGGCTACTTCGTCGAGACGGCGGAGGAGTACGTGCTGCGCCGGCACGCCGAGTTGCGGCGGGAAGGGCTGGGCAACGCCAGGATTTGGGCGCTGCTGCGGGAGGAGTTGGACGTGCGGCCGGTGGCCGCGCCGAAGTTGTCCGAACGCCAGCTGCGGCGGATCGTCTACGGGTAGAGGAGATCACCGGGTATGTGCGGAATCGTCGGGTACGTGGGTCCCAGGGACGCGGTCCCCGTGTTGTTGGAGGGCCTGCACCGGCTCGAGTACCGGGGCTACGACTCGGCGGGCATCGCGGTCGTCGGTGATGGCGGCCTGGAGGTCGTCAAGACCGCCGGACGGGTCGGTGACCTGCGCAAGGCGGTGCCGGACGGCACGGCGGGAGCCGCCGGCATCGCGCACACCCGGTGGGCGACGCACGGGGAGCCGAGCGATCGCAACGCCCACCCGCACGTGGACGCGGCGGCGCGGGTGGCGATCGTCCACAACGGCGTGTTCGAGAACTCCGACCGGCTGCGCGCGCAGCTGGAGGCCGACGGCGTCACGCTCGCCTCCGACACCGACAGCGAGGTCCTCGCCCACCTCGTGGCCCGCAGTGCGGCCGGCACCCTCGAAGATGCCGTGCGCGAGGCGTTGTCGCAGGTCGAGGGCACGTACGGGGTGATCGTGATGGACGCCGAACGGCCCGGCGAGCTGGTCGCCGCCCGCCGCGGCAGCCCGGTCGTGCTCGGTGTCGGCGAGCAGGAGATGCTGATCGCCTCCGACGTCACCGCGCTGGTCCGCTTCACCCAGCAGGTGATCTACCTGGACGACGACGAGATCGCCACGGTCACCGCGGACGGCTACCACACGTCCACCATGGACGCCCGCGCCACCAGCACCACCCGCTCCCCCACCGCGATCGACGTGGCGAGCGCCGAGTACGAGCTGGGCGAGAACCCCGACTTCATGTACAAGGAGATGCGCGAGCAGCCCGACGCGGTGGACCGCTGCCTGCGCGGCCGGCTGGACCACCGGTTCTCCTCGGCCCGGCTGGACGGCGTGGGCCTCACCCCGCAGGACTACCAGCGCATCCGCCGGGTGAAGCTGCTCGGCTGCGGTTCGGCGTACTACGCGGGCCAGCTCGGCGCGCAGCTGGTCGAGGAGCTGGCCCGGATCCCGGCCGACGCCGAGCCCGCGTCCGAGTTCCGCTACCGCAACCCGGTGGTCGACCCCGACACGCTGTACGTGGCGATCAGCCAGTCGGGTGAAACGCTGGACACGCTCGCGGCCGTGCAGGAGCTCAAGCGCAAGGGCGGGCACGTCATCGGCGTGGTCAACGCGGTCGGCAGCACGATCGCCCGCGAGTGCGGTCACGGGATCTTCCTGCACGCCGGGCCCGAGGTGTCGGTGGCGGCGACGAAGTCGTTCACCACGATGGCCGTGGCGCTGGCGATGCTGGCGCTGGACCTGGGCCGGGTGCGCGACCTGTCGATCACGGAAGGCAGGCGGCTGGTGACCGGGCTGTCGGAGCTGCCGCACCAGATCGCGCGGATCCTCGCCGCCGAGGACGAGGTCGCGGCGGTCGCGCGCAAGTACGCCGACGCGCGGCACATGTTCTTCGTCGGCCGGGTGCGCGGGTGGCCCGCCGCGCGGGAGGGCGCGCAGAAGCTCAAGGAGATCTCGTACGTGCACGCCGAGGCCTACCAGGCGTCCGAGCTGAAGCACGGGCCGTTGGCGCTGATCAACCCCGAGATGCCGACCGTGGTGCTGGTGCCCGACGACGAGCTGCTGGCCAAGAACACCGCCACCATCGAGGAGGTCAAGGCACGCGGTGGGCCGGTCATCGCGGTCACCGACGCCGAGCTGCCCGCGGGCCTGGCCACGGACGTGATCCGGGTGCCGAAGGCGCACGACGCGTTGGCCCCGATCACGCTCTCGGTGCCGTTGCAGCTGTTCGCCTACCACTTGGCGCGCACGCTGGGCCGGGACGTGGACCGGCCGCGGAACCTGGCCAAGAGCGTGACCGTGGAGTAGGTATTAGGTTAGCCACCTGCATGCCCGACGTCGGCGAGATCGACGTGGACTTCGTCCTGCACGGTGACGCGGGCCCGGGAACGCGCTGGGGCGAGCCGTGCCGAGGTGGGCCGGTCCGTCGGTTTCCGGGCGGGCAACTCCGGCTACCGCGCGCCGTCCACCGGCACGGTCCTCCTGGTGGCCGACGAGACCGCGCTGCCGGCCCTGGCCGCGATCCTGGAGTCCGGCGTCCCCGCGGACACCCGGATCTTCGCCGAGGTGCCCGGCGAGGACCACCGCGTCGACCTCGACGGGCCCGTCACCTGGCTCTACCGGGGCACCGACGCGCCGGGCACCCACGTGCTGCGCGCGATCACCGACTTGCCGCCGCCCGCGCCGGACTACGCCTGGGTCTGCGGCGAGTCGGGGTTGGCCACCGCGGTCCGCCGGCACCTGGTGAAGGACCGCGGTGTGGACCGCCGTTCCGTCACGTTCAGCGGTTACTGGAAGCTCGGCGCGGCCCGCACGTGACCGGTCAGAGGTAGCGGCACGGCAGTTCGAAGAACCAGTTCGCCGGCTCGTGGACGAGGCGGCCGACCGGGCTGCCGGTGCCGCACTGGGCCCGCGCCCGGACGACGCCCTCGTCCCACGGCACGCCGTCCAGCACGACCGTGGGCGCGCGGAAGTGCAGGTAGACGCTCGCGAGCACGACCAGCGCGATCACCGCACGACCGGCCACCACCGCGTACCGCTGCCAACGGTGGGCGGGCACGGCGTCCAGCCCCACGGCGATCGCGGCGAACAGGAACAGGCAGGGGGCGACGCTGTAGCGCTGCCCGGCCATCACCACTTCCGGCTGCTGCACCTGCAGGACCGCGCTCCAGTTGGCGGTCAGCGACACGACGATGACCAGCACGCTGTAACCCACACCGAGCAGCACCAGCAGCCTGCCCGGCCGGCCACCCCACCGCAGACCCGCCACGACCGGCACGGCGGCCAGCACGAGCGCGGCCAGCAGCGGCAGGTTGCCGTGCACCGGGTAGATCAGGGCGACCTGCTCCGACCCGGTGAACGCCACCACCGGCACCCGCAGCACGCTCGCCAGCGCCACCTGCACCGGGTCCACCACGTCGTGCGAGTACGGGTTCCGCTCGGCGAACAACATCACCACGCCCTGCACCAGCGCCCCCGCGAAGAACGCGACGGGCACCTCCTTGCGCGGCACGGCGAGCCGCAGCAGCGCGACGGGCGCCAGCACGAACACCAACGGGCTCGACACGGCGGCGAGGAACACGAACAGCGCGACCGGCACGCGCGGGGCGTTGCGCCACAGCAGTGTCCAGAGCACCCCGTACAGCAGGAACCAGTGCAGGTTCGTCATGTTGTTCAACGGCTCGGAGTTGCCCGCGGGCAGCACGACCACGAGCGACGCCAACGCGACCCGCAGCGGCAGCGAGCGCAGGTACGCGCCGGAGGCCGCGAAGCAGATCAGCGCGACCAGGGCGCGCAGCGCGGCCGCCGCGACCGCGAACCCCGCGGCGGTCCACTCCAGCGGGAGCGGCGCGACCAGTTCGGCCACCAGGCGGGGCAGGGTGTGCAGGTAGCCGCCGTAGGGCTCGACCAGGTTCGACCACGCGGGCCGCGTGACCGCGTCCAGCATGAACCGGGCGCCGTCCTCGGCCCACAGGTGGTCGAGCCTCGCCCGGCCCGCCGGCAGGAGCAGCAGGAACGCGAGCGCGGCGAAGAACCCGAGCAGGTAGCCGGTCAGCGTCCGGGATCGCGGTGCCGGTGGTGCGGGCGGCCGGGGCAGCAGGCTGTCGGCGAGCACGCGCAGCCGTCGTTCGCCGGTTCTCGGCGGGTCCTCGCTCGTCACGGTCACCCGGAGGCCCTTCCCTCGCGCCCTTTGTAGCGGGAAAGTACCCGTACAGCGGCCGTGCGCCGGTGCCGGGGCGGGTCGTCAGGGGCGCAGTTCCGACCGGCGCTCGTAGCGGGACCACTCCTGCTCGGACACGGTCTTGACGGTGGACGCGTTCAGCGCCGCCACCTCGGCCGAGCCGACCAGCCACAGCTTGCCGTCCAGCAGCAGCCCGACCTCGCCGTCCGGCGAGCGCAGCGCCTCCGCGCGCGCGGGCACGCGGACCGCGACCGGCAGCGAGTCGACCAGAGCGGGCCGTTCGGCCAGCACGCCGCGGGAGAACTCCTTGGCCACCGAACGGCGCTCGAAGCGGATCACCTCGCCGCCGACCACCAGGTCGGCCGTGTTCTCCGGTGACGGCACGGTGTAGCGGTTCAACGCGCTCAGCTCGGCCTTGGTGGTGCAGCCGCGCAGGCCGACCGCGTCGAGGCCGAAGTGCCTGATGTCCGTCGGCGCGTTCGCCGCGCCGATCACGGTGGAGCGCAGCACGTCCAGCGACACCCGGCCGCACGGGTCGGCCGGGTGGATCGGCGCGTGCCCCTCGGCGGTGCGCACCAGCCCCGGACCTTCCCGCCACACGCCGGGGATCAGCACCGGGTCGAACGGCCGGCGGGTGAACTCCTTGTCCCAGAACGTGATCGTGGTGCCCGCGTCGGTCGAGTGGGCGATCGCGAACGCCGACACGGCGTCGATCCACATCCAGTCCGAGCTGAACGCCTCCACCACCGAACGGGTGCGCGGCACGGTCGTCGAGGACACCGGCACCATGCCACCCTCGCCCAGCGCCTCGACACCCTTGCCGAACAGGGGGTCGCGGGAGCGGAGGACGAACTGGCCCGCGCCGTTCGGGTGGGTCGCGCGGCCGGTGGTGTCGGTGAACATGAGGTAGAACCAGCCGTCGACGTGCACGGCGGACTGCTGCCCGGCGCCGTAGGCGTTCTCGCGGATGACGTCGTTGGCCGGCACGACGATCGCCTGGCCGTTGTTCGCGCGGGTCCAGGTGATGCCGTCCGGGCTGGTCGCGACGCCGATGGAGCTGCCGTTGGCGTGGTTGTCGCGGGACGCGCCGGTGTAATACATGTAGTAGGTGCCGCCGACGCGGATCACCGACGGGTCGCACACGTGCATCGCGTCGAAGCTCGCGGAACTGCCGGAGAAGACGGGGACCGCCGTGCTGAACGGCCCGTCCAGCGACGGCGCTTCGCTGTGGAGGATGTCGTCGCCGCCCGGCTGCGCCACGCTCATCTGGCTGCACCACCACGCCCGGATCCGGCTGCCCTCGCGGAGCACGGCGGGCGCGTAGTTGTACGGCGCGTCCTCGACGCCGCGCACCACGACCCCGGCACTCTCCCGCGGCTTGTCCACCGTGAGGGTGACCTTCTTCGGTGGCGGCGGTGGCACCGCCGACGTGCTCTTCCGCACCGGAGAGATCGGCACCGAGACACTGGCCGCCGAGCCGCTGGCCGCCGGGTCACTGCACGCCGTCACCGCGCCCACCAGGACGGAGGCAGCAAGCAATACGGGAAGCCGTCGACGCGGGGACACCCACCCAGTCTAGTTGCCGCTCATCCGGGCGAGTGAGGAACGCCGTCACTGACCGTTGATGCTGCCGGGGCGGGTGGCAAGAGCTTGAAAGCTTTCACCAGCAGGGCAGCCACCTCCGCCACCTTTACCAACGCTTTACTCATCGGCCGCGGTCCTGGATACTGGGTGTCGAGGGGAGTACTTCCCAAGCGTCTGCCCGGTCAGTACGGACATCCCGATCGATGTCCCCGGCAGGCCGCCCGCAAGGGTGAAGGAGACCTCGAACTTCGGTGTTCGAGGAGCCTTGATGCCTGTGCCTGCACCTGTGCTTGTACCCGGGCCTGTGCACCTCGCCGTTCCGGCGAGCCCCGCAGAGCCCGTCGGGTCACCAAGCCTGTGGTTGACCAGCATCGCCGTCCTGGTGGTGCTGCTGGTCGCCGACTTCGTGGTCACCCGCCGCCCGCACCAGGTGTCGATGCGGGAGGCCGCCGGGTGGTCGGTGTTCTACCTCGCGTTGCCGGTGGTGTTCGGCGCCTGGCTGTGGCACGCGTTCGGGACCGACCGGGCGTTGGAGTTCATGACCGGGTTCGTGGTCGAGAAGTCCCTCTCGGTCGACAACCTGTTCGTGTTCATGCTCCTGCTCGCCGCCTTCGCCGTCCCCGCACAGGTACAGCAACGCGTCCTGCTCTACGGCATCGTCGGCGCCCTCGTGCTGCGCGGTGTGTTCATCGCGGCAGGCGCGGCCATGCTCTCGGCCGGGACGTGGGCGTTCCTGGTGTTCGGGCTGATCCTGTTCGCCTCGGCGGTGAAGATCCTGCACGAGGCGCTGACCGGCCACGGCGCGGAGCGCGACATCTCGCGGATGCGGTCGGTGCGACTGTTGCGCCGGCTGATGCCGGTCACCGACGACTACCACGGCGCCCGGCTCACCGTCCGCGAGCACGGGCGACGCGCCCTCACCCCCCTGGCAGTGGTCGTCGTGGCGGTCTTCGCCACCGACGTGGTGTTCGCCGTCGACTCCGTCCCCGCCGTCTACGGCATCACCGACGACCCCTACCTCGTCTTCGCCACCAACGCCTTCGCCCTGCTCGGCCTGCGCGCCCTCTACTTCGTCCTGCACACCGCACTGGCCAAACTCGTCCACCTCAACCACGGACTGGCCATCATCCTCGCCTTCATCGGCGCCAAGCTCATCCTGCACTGGGCACACGGCACCTGGCCCGCCGTCCCCCAGATCCCCACCCCGCTCTCCCTCGCGGTGATCATCGCCGTGCTCGGGACGGTCACCCTGACCAGCCTGCGCTCCGCGCGTCGATCGCCGGCGGTCAGTGACGCTCGCCCAGATCCAGACGATCGAGCAGCCCCGCGGCCGTGAACGCGGCCACCAGGTCGTCACGACCCTCGGTGAAGTGCGCCCAGCTGTCGTAGTGCACGGGCACGACCTGGTGCGCACCGAGGATCTTCGTGGCCTCGGCGGCCTGGGCGCTGTCGAGCACGATGGTCGCTCCGTCGAAGAGGACCGGGAAGCGGGGCGCGCCCGCGAACAGGATGGCGGTGTCCACCGGGCCGAAGCGCTCGGCGATCCGCTCGACCAGGTCCAGTGACGCGTTGTCGCCGCTGACGTAGACCGTGGGCAGGCCGTCACCGGTCAGGACGAAGCCGACGACCTGGCCGGTGAACGGTTCGACCTGCTCGCGGGGACCGGGGCCGTGGATGGCGGGCACGCCGGTCACGGTGACCGTGCCGCCGCCGGGCCGGTCGAGCCGGACGGACTCCCAGTCGGCCAGTCCCCTGGCCCGCTCACCCAGCCGCTGCCCGCCGCCGGGCGTGGTGAGGGTGAGCGGGACGTCGGCGAGCAGGGCCCGGCCGGCGTGGTCGAGGTTGTCCGGGTGCTCGTCGTGGGAGAGCAGCACCACGTCGATCGGCCCCAGGTCGGCCGGGGTCGCGGCGGACGGCGCGGTCTTGGTCAGCAGGCCGCGCGGCACGGGGTAGTCGCCGGGCGCGTCGAAGGTCGGGTCGGTGAGGAACCTCAGGCCGCCGTACTCGAACAGGGCGGTCGGGCCGCCGAGGACGCGGACGGGGATGCGTTCACTGGTGGTGCCGGACATCGGGAACCTCACGGATGATCGGTGGTTTATCCGTGAGAGACGGTAGTCGCGTCTCACGGATGAACGCAAGTCGTACCATGAGAGCCATGAGCGAGGCCCTGAGCGACGAGTCCGTGCCGCTGCCCGCGCCCGGCGCGGCGGACCACGTCGCCCTCGACTTCGTCAACAGCGCCGTCGCCCTGCCCGGCGGGCAGTTCATCGACTTCCTCGGCACGCCCGAGGGCGCGAACCAGTGGCTGCACGACCGAGGCCTCGCACCGGCCGACGCCGGGGTCCGGGAGATGTGCGCGTCACAGCTGCGTTCGCTGCGCGAGAACCTCAGGTCGTTGTTCGCCGCCCGGGTCGCCGGCGTGCCGGCCCTGCCCTCGGCCTTGTCCGCGGTCAACGACGCGATGGGCAAGGCACCCACGGCGGCACTGTTGCAGTGGGACGAGAGGACCGGCCCGTACCGCGCGACACCGCACCCCACCAACCAGATCCTCGACCGCGCGCTCGCCACCCTCGCCGCCAACGCGGCCGACCTGCTCACCGGCCCCGACGCCGACCGCCTCACCCAGTGCGGCTCGCCGCCGTGCAACCGCTACCTGCTGCGCCACGGCCGCCGCCACTGGTGCTCCACCCGCTGCGGCGACCGCGCCCGCGCCGCCCGCGCCTACGCCCGTCGCACCAGGACAAGCTGACGGCTGTCCACTACAGACTGTCCACTACGGACAGTCAGTCGGCCCGGCACGTCAGCGCGGCGTGGGCGGCGTCCACCGCGGCGGCGCGGAGGGCGTCCACGGGCTCGTCGGCGAAGACGAGCACGCAGTCGGCCAGGCCGCCCAGCGCCACCGTCGCCCGCGTGGCGTCCGCCAGCGACGGGTCGTCGCCGACCAGCAGCGCGGCCAGCCGCAGCCGCCAGTCCAGCACCCGGCCCACCAGGCCGAGGTCGGCCAGCGCCACCAGTTCCCGCACCATGAGCGCGACGACCTCGCGGTGCTTGAAGTGGAAGTCGAAGTAGCCCTCCAGCAGCGGCCGCGGCCCTTGCGGCGGGCGGGACTCCAGTTCCGCCACGAACGCGTCACCGTCCTCGATCAACGGCTGGACGATGCTGCGCACCAGCTCCTCGCGTGACGAGAAGTGGTAGTAGAGCGCCGGTTTGGTGACCCCGAGGCGGTCCGCGATCTCCTGCAGGCTGGTGCCCCGCACGCCCTGCCGCAGGAACAGCTCGCGTGCCACCGCCTGCGCACGCGCCTTCGTGTCGGAGCCCCTGGCCATGCCGCCGAGCTTACCGATCGTTCAGTAAAGCCATTGCGACCTCACCGCCGGTGCGCTTACCATCCGTTAAGTAAGGAGGGGTGGTCATGGGGGTTCTCATTTCCGGCGCCAGCGTCGCCGGTCCGGTGCTCGCGTACTGGCTGGCCCGGTACGGGTTCGAGGTGACGGTGGTCGAACGCGCGCCCGGGCTGCGCAAGACCGGCGGGCACGCGGTGGACCTGTTCCGGCCCGCGATGGACGTCGTGGAACGCATGGGCGTGTTGCCGAGGATCATGCAACGGGTCACCGGCACCGACCGGATGGTGGTGCACAGCCCGGGCAAGCGGCCCGTCGAGCTGGACCTGGGCCGGTTGTTCGGCGCGGTCTCCGACCGGCACGTCGAAATCATGCGCGACGACCTCGCCGAGGTGTTCTTCGACGCCACGCGCGACGACGTGGAGTACGTGTTCGGCGACTCGATCACGTCCATCGGCGAGGACGGCGTCGTCACCTTCGAGCACGGCCCCACGCGGCGGTTCGACGTGGTCGTCGGGGCGGACGGGCTGCACTCGAACGTGCGGCGGCTGGTGTTCGGCGACGTGCCGGAGCTGTTCATCGGCGCGTACCTGGCGGTGCTGTCACTGCCGAACTACCTGGGGCTGCGGGACAGCACGGTCGCCTACTCCGACGTCGACCGGATGGCCGCGATCTACAGCGCCGAGCACCTGCCGGACGCGCGGGCGGTGTTCCTGTTCCGCTCCGCGCCGCTCGACTACCACTACCGCGACGTGGCGCGGCAGAAGGAGTTGCTGCGCGAGGCGTACGCGGGCATGGGCGGCGAGGTGCCGCGGTGGCTGGAGCGGATGGACGGCGCGTTCTACTTCGACTCGATCACGCAACTGCGCCTGGACACGTGGTCGCGCGGGCGGGTCGGCCTGGTCGGTGACGCCGGGTTCTGCCCCGGTCCGGCGGTCGGCGGCAGCACGAGCCTGGCCGTGGTCGGCGCGTACGTGCTGGCGGGCGAGCTGGCCGCGGCGGGCGGTGACCCGGCGGTCGCGTTCCCCGCGTACGAGGCGGAGATCGGCGACTACGTGCGGCGCAGCCGGGCGTTCGCGATCGGCGCGGCGAAGCGGCTGATCCCCGGCAGCACGCGGGAGCTGTGGGTGCTGCGGCAGGCGATGCGGCTGTTCGGCCTGCTGCCGTTGCCGCTGGGCAGGGCGCTGGCCCGGCTGAACGCCAACGGCGTGCGGCTGCACGATTCCGTGGTGCTCAAGGACTACTCAGGTGAGCCGGTCGACCACCTCGGCCGGTGACCGGCGTGACACCCGATAAGAGGTCACCGAACGCGTGAAGCCGTCCCTCACCACTGGATGTCGGACAGCGCCTCCAGCGGTGCCCGCTCGTCCAGGGACTCGGGCACGACCAGGGTGTCCGCCGCCTTGAGCGCGGCCGGGAACGTGAAGCCGCAGCGCTCCTCGACCTCGTCCAGCCGCACCTGGAACACGCGGAACTCGTCCAGTTCCAGCGATTCCAGCTGGTTGAGGTTCTGCGTCAGCACGAACGCCCGCGCCGTCAGCGCGCCCGCCGAGGAGAACGCGATCACCTTCCAGTACTCGCGCGGCAGCGCCACGCCCCGGAACACGCGGTCGTCGGGCCGGAACACGGGACCGCCGTAGACGCTCACCTTCAGGTCGTCGACGTCCGCATCGGACATCACGGCTTCCTCCAGCCGGCCCCAGAGCCCCTGCCGCGCGCTCTGGTTGAAGTCGTCTATCTGGGGCGTGATGTTGGTGAAGAAGAACGAGTCCACGTTCGCCTTCTCCGCCACCGCCTTCGGTCCCCACAGCAGGTCCGCGCGCCGCGCCACGTGACCGCGGTCGAGCCGGTTGCCCCGGTACAGCTCGTCGCCGACCTGGAACTCGGCGGGCAGCCGCGGGTCGAGCACGAACGGGATGCCGCGGCGGCTGATCGACTTCAGGTCGCCGCCGTCGATGTTCCACGCCACCCAGAACGCGAACCGCCGCGACTTGCTCTGCGCGAGCGAGAAGTGCGTGTAGTCGACCACCACCGAGCCGTTCAGCTCGACCGCGTCCGCCCGCGCCGCCTCACCCAGCTCCGGCACGCCCACCGGCGTGCCGAGGAAGTTCTCGTCGAACCCGGCCGGCGCGGGCGCCTCGGGCTTGCGCGGCGGCTTGAGCGTGATGCCGAGCTTCTCGAACACCGAGCCGGGCAGGCAGGCCAGCGCGTGCTCGTCGGGGCTGTCACCGGCCTCGCCCGCGAAGTGCAGGCCCGCGAGCGTCTTGCCGGTCTTGCCGTTGGACGCCTCGAACACCCACGCGGAACCGGAGTCGCCGCCCATGCTGATCTCGCCGTCGGCGGCCGGCCGCGCCGGGTCCGGCCCGATCTCGAAGCAGCCGATCTGCCGCCGGCCGACGCCGGGGCCGTAGTCGATCTTGACGAGGGTGTCGACGCGGCGGACCACGCCGTGCGTGACACCGGTCGTCCGGCCGCTCTTGACGACCTTGTCGCCCAGCTCCGGCTCGCCCAGCCTGTCCACGGACACGCCGAGGTCGAGGATCTCCGGCTCGAACCGCCGGTCCTCGATGGTGGCGATGGCGCAGTCGCCCGCCGCGCCCAGGTGCGACCGGACGAGCCTGCCGAGCCGGTTGCGGTCGGTGCGGTTGTCGTCGTGCACGCCGGGCTGCACCACGTCCTCGCCGATGGCGCCGTTCGGGCCGTGCAGGACGTGCCAGTTGCTCAGCAGGTACGGGGTGCCGTCGACCCGGTCGTAGACGACGCAGCCGAACGTGCCCGCGGAGACCCGCACGTGGCCCACGCTCACGCCCGGCACCACGGGGTCGACGCGCGTCTTGCGCACGTCGCTGACCGTCTCCTCCACCACGTGGAAGTCGACCTCGTAGTCGCGTTGCAGCACGTCGGTCGGCACGGCGACGCCGTCCACCTCGATCGTCTCGGGCAGCAGCGCGGTGCCGAGCGCGCGCAACGCCTCGGGCTCGGCCTTCTGCCGGACGGTGAACTGGATGGCGATCTCGTCCGTGGGCTTGCCGTCGGAGACCTTGTAGCCGATCCCGATCGAGGACACGTTCGGGTCGCGCAGGTAGGCGGCGCCCTTGGTGCGCACGAACCGCCTCAGCGAGGACGGCAGACCGTTCTTCTTCTTGACCATGAGCGCAAACCCCCTGTGTGCGCGTCGGTGGCCTTGCTGTCGCGGTCCCCCGATCCGGTGTTAACCCGATCCCGCCGCGTTCACCCGTTCAGCCCAATGACTGGCAACCGAATGCAGTCTTCACCCCCGAGAAGGCTGAAAGTTGACCACCGGGCGACTGATCGTTGAACTGTCAAAGTTGACCGGGGCGACCCGTTACGTGACGTTGACCGGTTCCACCGCCGAGGAGCTCCGGCACCGGTACGGCCCGCGCCCCTACGGGCCGTACCCGGGAGGTGAGTAGGCGGTCAGATCAGGCCCCGGTCGCGGGCGTAGACGGCGGCCTGCGTGCGGTCGCGCAGGCCGAGCCGGCCGAGGATGCGGGAGACGTGGTTCTTCACCGTGCCCTCGCTGACGTGCAGGCGTCCCGCGATCTCGCGGTTCGTGCGGCCACCGGCCAGCAGCCGCAGCACGTCCACTTCCCGTTCGGTGAGCCCGTCGGGCCGCGGGGTGCCCAGCGCGGACGCCAGCCGTGCCGCCGCGGCCGGGTCGAACTGGACCACGCCCGAGTGCGCCAGTCGCACGGCCGAGGCCAGCTCGACGGCCGGCCGATCCTTCAGCAGGTAGCCGCTCGCACCCGCCTTCAGCGCGCGCACCACGTACTCCTCGTCGTCGAACGTGGTCAGCATGACCACCCTGGCCCTCCCGCCCCGCAGGAGCCCCAGCGCCTCGATGCCGTCCACCACCGGCATCCGGACGTCCATCAGGACCACGTCCGGGTCCGTCTCGGCGACCAACGCGACCGCGTCCCGCCCGTCACCGGCCGTGCCGACCACCGTGATGCCGGGCTGGAGGTCGAGCAGCGCGGCGATGCTCTCGCGGATGAGCTGCTGGTCGTCCACGACGACGACGCGCACGTCGCTCACACCGTCCCCCTCGGCACGACCACCGTCAGCTTCGTGCCCGAGCCGCAGTCCACCTCGACCGACCCACCGGCCTGCGCGATCCGCTCCCGGACACCGCGCAGGCCGAAACCTTCCCGTTCGGCGGCGAACCCGGGCCCGTCGTCGACGACGACCAACCGCGCCTCCCGCGGTCCGCAGTGCACCGTCACGGCGACGTCCGAGCCGCCGTGCCGCATCGCGTTGGTGATCCCTTCCTGCGCGGCCCGGTAGAGCGCCAGCAGGGTGCCGGTGGCGTACCGGGATTCGTCGCCCGTGCAGGCGACCGCGACTCCGAGGCCGCCGGCCAACTGCGCCAACGACTCGCCGAGCCGGAAGGGCTCGCGCAGGGCGCGGACGGACGTGCGCACGTCCTCCAACGCCCGCCGTGCCGACTCCCGCGCGTCCCCGATCGCCCGGTCCGCCACCGCCGCGTCGACGTCCCGGAACGCCGACGCCTTCTCCAACAGCACGGAGACCGCCGTGAGGTGGTGGCCGATCCCGTCGTGGACGTCACGCGCCACCCGGTTGCGCTCGGCCGCGGCCGACATCTCGGCCATCGCCAACGCCAGCACCAGCCCGATCCCGAACATCAACAGGTCCGACACGTGCTCGACCGACCGCGTCCAGCCGGGCACCGTTATGTGGAACGCGACCACCAGGAAGACCGCACTGGCCACCCCTACCCCGACCGCCACCACCCGCCCGAAGGCGAAGTACGCCCCGAACGGCAACAGCAGGAACAACACCCGCGCCATCCCCGACCCGTCCGCGAACGCCACCACGACCACCAGCGCCGCCTGCACCGCGAGGACAGCCGCCGCCGGCAACCGCCTCCCCACCGCGTCCACCGCGACCAGGGCCGCCAACCCGAGCACGAACGCCACCCACCGCGTCTCCCCGAGCCCGGCCAACCCCGCATAGCCGCCGGCCACCAACACCACCCCGCACAACAGGGGCGACAACCACCTCAAACGACCCACAGGGGCAGGTTACGTGCGGACGCCCGGGTGCGGGTGCGACTGCCCACCAAGGGCGAGGGTGACGGCGGCACGTGCCAGACGGCACCCCCGATACTGGCCGACCGGCACTCCCACACCTCCGACCTGCGCCAATACCGTCCCCGACATGACGTTCCTGCTGCGCTTCGGCGCCCTCTGCGGCGCGCTGTCGGGCCTCTTGATCGCCCTCCCGGGAGCGATCGAGGCGTTCACCGGCGAAACGACCGCCACCAGCCTCGTGATCGGCGTGTCACCGGCCCTCGCCGCACCGCTGCTCACCGCCCTCTACCTGAAGCAGCCGCGCACCACCCTGGGCACCGTCGGCTACGCGATCAACTTCCTCGGCCTCGGCCTGTTCGGCGCCGCCGCCTACGCGTTGAACATCGTCCTGTTCCACCTCGGCCAACCGAAACTCGCACCGCCGACCGTGGTCGTGCTGTCCACCAGCGCCCTGGTCTTCGCCATCGGCACGGTCCTCTTCGCGATCAGCATGCTCAAGGCCCGCGTCCACCCACCCGTCCCGGTGTGGGCCTACGCCGTCGCACTACCGGTCTTCACCTTCGCCGCACGGCTGCCCGACACACCGCTCACCAGCGCGCTGCACGTCATCGTCGGCGGCGCGCTCATCTGGCTCGCCCGCTCCGTCCACCCCGGGGTCCGCCCCGCCACGACCACCAGCCCCACGATGACCGCCAATGCCGCGTAGGTCACCACCACCGACGCGTGGACCCGCACGGCAGCAGCAGCACCGTGCGGGTCCACAAAGGACTGCGACGTCCGCGGAAGGCCGCTACGGCGTCCAGGGCGCGGTCACGGCCCAGCTCACGTCCGCGTCGTACGACGTCGGGTTGTCGTACACGTGGGCGCCGCCGTTCACCGCGACCCACACCTCCTCCGCGTAGTGCCGGACGCTCGCACCCAACTCGTTCACCGACGCCAACCGCACACCACCGACACCCGGCTGCGCGCAGAACGTCGCGTCCCGCCGGAACAGGTCGCTGCCGTCGGACGCCGCCAGCCGCACCCGGAACTGCGCGTGCCGCAGGTACTGGCCCGGGAAGTTGCGCGACTCGAACGAGTAGCACGACGGCTCCGACAGGCCGCGCCGCACGATGAACGTCGCGTCGGCCTTCAGCAGGGCGGTGCTCCCCGAGGTCACGACGTCCGTCCGCGCCAGCGCGTCCTGGTGCCGCAGGTACCGGTCGGTGAACCCGGGCGTGGTCACCCGGAACGACCGGGCCTGGTCCAGCGGCAGGTCCGCACCGCTGCGCCAGAGCGGCACGACCGCCGCCCACGTGGTGTCCGCCGTGAAGCTCGTCGCGCTGTCCCACGGGTTCGGCCCACCGGACCGCGCCAGGTACACCCCTTCCTGGTAGTGCCGCACGAAGTGGCCGGGCAGGTTGCGCGACTCCAGCACCGTCCCGCCCACGCCCGGACGCGCGCAGAACGTGGCGTCCCCGGCGAACCCGGCCGACCCGTCGTCGGCGTCCGACCGCACCCGCGACGCCGAGTGCCGCAGGAACCGCCCGGGGTAGTTCCTCGACTCGAACGACAGGCACGCCGCGTCCGACAACCCCGGCCGGGCCCAGAAGGTCGCGTCCAACCGGCCGAGGTCGTCCGAGATGACGTCCGTGCGCGCGAGCGCGTCCCGGTGCCGCAGGTGCCGATCCGTGTAACCGGCCGTCGTCACCCGCAACGAGATCGCCTCACCGCGCCCCACCTCGGTGCCCGCCGCGAGGGCCAGCACGCGCTGGTTGACCTCCCGCACCCGCGCCTCGGACACCTTCAGCACCTGGCGGTCGTAGGTGTAGAAGCCGTTGACCTCGTTCTCCACGTCGTACGGCTCGGTGTAGACCGAGGCCGACAGCCCGCGCGTGTGCACGAACCGGCCGACCTCCTTGGTGATCTCCACATACCTGCCCGTCAGCGACGTCTCGTCCGGGTACAGCTCGCCGTACGCGAACCCGGCGCCCGGCTGCCACTCGTGGCCGACGATCCGCCGTCCCAGCCCACCGAACTCGCCCAGCACCGCGATCCGGTTCGCGTCGGGCAGCCGGGTGGCGCTGGACATCTGGTAGGCGTGGTCATCGATGATGTCGCCGTTGCCCGGGTCGGGGTCGGAGACGCAGCAGTTCGAGCCCGAGTTGTGGTTGATCAGCCGGGTGTCGTCGATCGACCGGACCAGGTCCACGATCCGCCCGGCGTCGTACTCGCCCCAGCCCTCGTTGAACGGCACCCACTGCACGATCGACGTGATGCCCTTGAGCTGGTCGACCATCCGCCGCAGCTCGGACTCGAAGTGCGCGCGCCCGTTGGGCACGTCGTCGACGGCGTCCAGCGACGGCATGTCCTGCCACACCATCAGGCCGAGCCGGTCGGCGTGGTAGTACCAGCGGGCGGGTTCGACCTTGATGTGCTTGCGCACCATGTTGAAGCCCAGCGCCTTCTGCCGTTCCAGGTCGAACCGCAGGGCGGCGTCGGTGGGCGCGGTGTAGATGCCGTCCGGCCAGTAGCCCTGGTCGAGGGTGCCGAGCTGGAACACGAACTTGCCGTTGAGCAGCGGGCGCATCACGCCGCCGACCACCGCCTTGCCCAGCGACCTCATGCCGAAGTAGCCGGTGACGACGTCGCTGCCCAAGGTGACCCGCAGGTCGTAGAGGAACGGGTCGTCGGGCGACCACAGCCGGGCGTTGGGCACCGGGACGCGCAGGTGCCCGCCGACCGTGCCGGTGGCCGTGCCGACGACCTGGCCGCCGGTGAGCACCTCGGCGCGCACCGACTGTCCCGCCGTGCCCTGCACGACCAGGTCCAGCACGCCCGCGGCGACGTCCGGGGTGGTGTCCAGGCGGGTGATGTGGTTGGCCGCGACCGGCTCCAGCCACACCGTCTGCCAGATGCCGGAGGCCGCGGTGTAGAAGATGCCGCTCGGGCTGCGGCGCTGCTTGCCGATCGGGTACGAACTGCCGTCCACTGTGGACCGCACACCGACGATCACCTCGTTCGCCCCGGCGCGGAGGGCGTTGGTGATGTCGAACGAGAACGCGTCGAACCCGCCGGTGTGGGTGCCGACGCTGACGCCGTTGACCCAGACGCGGGTCTCCCAGGTGACCGCGCCGAAGTTCAGCTTCACCCGGCGGCCGGTCCAGCCGGCCGGGGTGGTGAACGTGCGGCGGTAGAACATGTGGTCCTCGTGCCGCTTGATGCCCGACAGCGCGGACTCGATCGGGTAAGGCACCAGGACGCCTTCGGCGAGCGTGCGGCCGAACGGGGGTGAGGACAGGTTCGGCGCGCCGGCGAACTCCCACACGCCGTTGAGGTTCAGCCAGTCCGGCCGGACCAGCTGGGGGCGCGGGTACTCGGGCAACGCGTTGGTCGGCGACACCTGAGCGGTCCAGGGTGTGGTCAGGGGTGCCGGTTTGGGCTGCCAGACGGCCGCGGCGGCGGTGCCGGGCAGCGCGACGAGGAGGGTGCTGAGGACCAGCAGTCCGGTCAGGCCGGACAACAGCTTGCGCATGGGTGGCTCCACGATCGGCAGGGTGCTGGTGACGTGGTGCGGGTCGTGCTCGGTGCTCGGTGCTCGGTGCTCACACGAACGAGTGCTCGTGACCTGGGTCACTTGCCGTTCTTACATCGTTGATACAACGTTGTAAAGCGGCCGACCGGCCGGCTACGATCCCGGTCGTTCCCGAGAACCGCCCCCTGAACGCCCGAACCGCACCGCGCCGGAGGCACCGCTTGGCCACGCTCAAGGACGTCGCCGCGCTGGCCGGCGTGTCGGTGAAGACGGTGTCGAACGTGGTCAACGGCTACGCGTTCGTGAAACCGGAGAACCGCCGCCGGGTCGAGGAAGCGCTGTCCGCCACGGGCTACCGGCCCAACCTCGGCGCCCGCAACCTGCGCCGCGGCCGGACCGGTTTCGTCGCCCTCGTGCTGCCGGAGCTGGTCGTGCCGTACTTCGCGGAGCTGGCCGGGCTGGTGCTCGGCGCGGCCCAAGAGCACGAGTGGAACGTGCTGATCGAGCAGACCCTCGGCACCCGGGAGGTTGAACGGGACACGCTGGCGTCCCTCGGCCCGCACATGATCGACGGCGCGATCGTGAGCCCGGAGGCGCTCCAGGCGCGCGACTTCGGCGAGCTGGCGCCCGGCATCCCGGTGGTGATGCTCGGCGAGCACTCGGTCGACCTGCCGATCGACCACGTCGGCATCGACAACGTGGAGGCGGCACGCGTGGCCGTGGCGCACCTGATCGGCCTGGGCCGCACCCGCGTCGCGGCGATCGGCGCGCACCCCCACCGCGGCACGGCGGCGCAACGCCTGGAGGGCTACCGGCTGGCGCTGGCCGACGCGGGCCTGCCGGTGCGCGACGAGCTGGTCGCGACCGCGTTGAACTACCACCGCCGGGACGGCGCGGAGGCCATGGCCCGCCTGCTGGGCGCGGCCGAGCCGCCGGACGCCGTGTTCTGCTTCAACGACCTGCTGGCCGTCGGCGCGGTGCGTGCCGCCGCGGAGCGTGGTGTGCGGGTGCCGTCCGACCTCGCGGTCGTGGGGTTCGACAACACCGAGGAAGGCGCGTACAGCCTGCCGTCGCTGACGACCGTCGCGCCGGACAAGGCCGCGATCGCACGGGCCGCGGTGGACCTGCTGCGGCGGCGCGTGGACGACCCCGAACGGGCGCCGGAGCACGTGCGGACGCCGTTCTCGTTGGAGGTCCGGGAGAGCACGAGGGGTGGCGCATGACGCGGGACGGGGTCTTCGAGGCGCCGGGGCGGATCAACCTGATCGGTGAGCACACCGACTACAACGACGGTTTCGTGCTGCCGATCGCGTTGCCGCACGTCGTGCGGATCACCGCGGCGCGACGGGACGACGGCGTGCTGCGGCTGGCCTCGCGCCAGGCGTCGGGCGTGACCGAGATCCGGGTGGTCGACCTCGTGCCGGGTGCGGTCACCGGGTGGGCGGCTTATGTGGCCGGCGTGGTGTGGGCGTTGCGCGAGGAGGGGCACCCGATCGGCGGGTTCGGCCTGCTCGTGGACGGTCGGGTGCCGTTGGGTGCCGGGTTGTCGTCGTCGGCGGCGTTGGAGAGCGCGACGGCGTTGGCGGTGACCGAGCTGTCCGGGGTGTCACTGGACCGGCTGGAGCTGGCGCGGATCGCGCAGCGGGCGGAGAACGAGTTCGTCGGCATGCCGTGCGGGATCATGGACCAGTCGGCGTCGCTGCTGGCGCGGGAGCGGCACGCGTTGCTGCTCGACACGCGGTCGATGCAGACCGAGCACATCCCGTTCGACCTGGCTCCGGCCGGGCTCACGCTGCTGGTCGTGGACACGCGGGCGCCGCACCGGCTGGTGGACGGCGAGTACGCGGCGCGGCGGCGGGACTGCCACCGCGCGGCGGAGCTGCTGGGCGTGCCCGCGTTGCGCGACCTCGACCGCGCCGACCACGACCTGCCGGACCGGCTCGCTCGTCGGGTGCGGCACGTGGTGACGGAGAACGAGCGGGTGGGGCGGGTCGCCGACCTGCTGCGCGCCGGCCGGATCCGCGAGATCGGGCCGCTGTTGACCGAGTCGCACGTGTCGTTGCGGGACGACTACGAGGTGACCGTGCCGGAGCTGGACGTGGCGGTGGAGGCGTTGGTGGCGGCGGGCGCTTCGGGTGCGCGGATGACCGGCGGCGGTTTCGGCGGTTGCGTGATCGCGCTGGTGGAGGAGGACGGCGTCGAGGCGTGCACGAAGGCGGTGCGGGCGAAGTTCGCCGGGCACGGGTTCGCGCCGCCGGACTGCTGGACCGCGACGGCGGCGGCCGGCGCGCGACGAGCCGGCCACGCCTGACCGGGAGCCCGCCGAAGGAAATGCAACGCTGCCCTGAACCCGCACCCCTGCACCAATTCCCACAACCTGGCAGACCCGCCACGCTGATGCACTAAACCCCGCAGCCCTGCACTGACTTCCGCAACGTTGCAGGGCCTCATGCGGCGATGCACCGAATCGGCGACCCCTGCCGGACTTCGGTCACCCGGTCATGGAAATTCCCGATGGTCAGGGCTCATTGCCATTGGTCAGGTTCTTCGATCACCAATACATCGTCTAGTTGGACAGGCATTCACCTGCGGTGTCGTGGTTCGACGCCTACCGTCGCCGCCACGACGAG
Source organism: Saccharothrix sp. CB00851 (assembly GCF_001905065.1). Taxonomy (NCBI): domain Bacteria; kingdom Bacillati; phylum Actinomycetota; class Actinomycetes; order Pseudonocardiales; family Pseudonocardiaceae; genus Saccharothrix; species Saccharothrix sp. CB00851. The sequence continues at coordinate 4,658 of NZ_LWLC01000051.1, read as the reverse complement.
GCTTCGGCCGCTCCACCGGGCGTACACGTCGGGGATGGCCATTGATCACCTTCGGCGTGTACGCAGTACCGGAACGCGTTCTTCCCGGCCCTGCACCGAAGGAGAGCCGATGTCCCCACTGACCCGACGAACGCTCATCGCGGGCGGCATCGCGAGTGCCGGTGTGACGGTCCTCGCGCCGACCACCGCGAACGCCATCTCGTACCCGTTCACGTTGGGCGTCGCCTCCGGTGAGCCCGCGGCGGACGGATTCGTCATCTGGACGCGCCTCGCGCCCAGCCCGCTCAACGCCGACGGCCTCGGCGGCATGGGCAGCGCCTCGGTCGCGGTCGAGTGGCAGGTCGCGACGGACCGGCGGTTCACCCAGATCGCGCGCAGCGGCACGGCGACCGCCACGCAGTCGTGGGCGCACAGCGTGCACGTCGAGGTGACCGGTCTGGAGCCGGGCCGCGAGTACTTCTACCGGTTCCGCGCCGCCGGGCACATCTCCCCCGTCGGCCGCGGCGTCACCGCACCCGCGGTCGGCACGAGCCCGTCGCTGACGATGCTGTTCGCCTCGTGCTCGCACTTCGAGGCCGGCTACTTCACCGCGTACCGGCGGATGGCCGAGGAGAACCCGCACCTGATCCTGCACCTGGGCGACTACATCTACGAAGGCGCGGCCTCGACCACGGCCGTGCGCAGGCACTCGCCCTCGGCGGAGATCGCGAACCTGGCCGACTACCGCGTGCGGCACGCGCAGTACAAGACCGACGTCGACCTGCAGGCCGCGCACGCCGCCGCGCCGTGGCTCGTCGTCTGGGACGACCACGAGGTGGAGAACAACTACGCGAACCTCGTGCGCGCCAACACCTCCCCCGCCGGTGACTTCAAGGTCCGGCGTGCGGCGGCGTACAAGGCGTACTACGAGCACATGCCGCTGCGTGCCGCGCAGGCGCCGGTCGCGGAGAACATGCAGCTGTACCGGCGGGTCCGGTGGGGCAGCCTGGCCACGTTGCACATGCTCGACACCCGCCAGTACCGCGACGACCAGGCGTGCGGCGACGGCACGAAGGTGTGCCCGGAGGCCGACGACCCGGCACGCACGCTGCTCGGCAGCACTCAGGAGGCGTGGCTGCTCGACGGCATGCGGCAGAAGCTCGGGACGTGGGACTTCCTGGGCCAGCAGGTGTTCTTCGCGCAGAAGCTCGCCTCGGCCGACGGGGCGAAGTCGATGGACTCGTGGGACGGCTACAGCGCCAACCGGGGTCGGCTGCAGCGCGGCTGGGACGCGGCGGGCCTGCGCAACACCGTCGTGCTGACCGGTGACGTGCACCGGTCGTGGGCGAGCAACCTGATGAACAACTACGCCACTCAAGACCGGATCGTCGGCACCGAGCTGGTGACCACGTCGATCACGTCCGGCGGCGACGGCAGCGCCACCGACACCGGCGTGTCCAGCCTCAACCCGCACGTGAAGTTCTACAAGAACCTGCGCGGGTACGTCCGCACCGTCACCTCACCGACCCAGATGAACGTCGACTTCCGCTTCCTGGACCGGGTCACCACACGCGACTACCCGGTCCGGACGTTGCAGAGCTACGTCGTCCAGGCGGGCAACCCGGGATTGCAGGCACCATGAAGAAGCTGATGACGATCGCGGCGCCGGTGATCGCGGCGCTCATGCTGGTGGGCGGCGGGACCGCGTCGGCGGCCACTTGGAGCGTCGCGAACAGCACCGCCACCGGTGACCAGGACAACGCCGCCGTAGCCGCCGTGCGCAACGGCTGGACCGCCGTGGTGTGGGAGGACGACCGCGACAGCACCGCGCCCACCAACTCCGTGCACAGCGACGTGTGGGTGCGGCTGTTCAAGGACGGCGTGTCCCGGTACGAGAAGAAGCTGTCCACCGGTGGCACCGGCAACTGGCGTCACGTTCAGCCGGACGTGGCCGTGCACGACAACGGCACGGCGGTCGTCGTGTGGGCCGACGACGCCGACGGCAACGGTTACTACAACATCCAGGCGCGGGTGCTGAACACGAGTGGCACGGTGACCGGGTCGGCGCGGGCCAACGCCAACGCCGCCGGCCAGCAGCTGAACCCCGCCGTGACCGCCGACCCCGACACCAGCGGTTTCGCCGTGGTGTGGGAGGACAAGCAGACCTCGACCAACCCGACCGTGCGCGTCGCCGGGTTCGCGTCCGTGACGTCGAAGACCTACGAGGCCCAGGTGCACGCGGCGGGCGGCACCCACCAGCGGCCGGACGTGGCCATGGGCGCGGCGGGCAACGCGATCGTCGTGTGGGACGAGGACGGCGACGGCAACGGCTACTTCAACATCGGCCGCAAGATCCTCACGCCGTCCGGCGGTGTGAAGTTGGCCCAGGGCGTGGCCAACGCCAGCGGCGGCGGCCAACAACGCCGACCGGTCGTGGCGGCGAACTTCAACGGCGACCACACCGTGGCCTGGGAAACCGACCACACCGGCACGGCCCAGGTGGGCGTGCGGTCGTTCGCCGCCGGCGGCGCCGCCCGGACGTCCGCAGACACCCTGCTGCCGGGCACCGACCCGCAGATCGGCATCGACGACCAGCTGAACGTCGTGGTGTCGTCGGTCGAGGCGCAGGACGTGGTGACGCAGGGGCTCAACGCGGACGGCACGGCCACCGGCCGGATGCCGCGCCAGCCGACCATGTCGACGGCAACGGGCAGGCAGGACGAGCCCGCTCTCGGGGTCGACGCTTGGGGTCAAATCACCGTCGTCTACACCGACGACAACGACGGCAACGGATTCGACCAGATCTACCTGGGTACCGGGATGGTCAACAGCACCTGGTGAGGCAACGGCACCTGGCAGGTCTGGCGCGGGATCCCGGTGCCTCCACCGAGGTGTCGCAGACCGGGGGTGCTGCTGCGCGCCGTGGAAACGCTGGGGTTGACCTGTGGTTGTCGCGGGCGTTGACCCGGTGGCGAAAACCGGCCACGGTGCACGACCCCGGCAAGATCGCGTTGGCTCAACTTACCGGGACAACCCGAATGTCGGGTCGGCCAGAAAGTGTTGGTGCGCGCGCTGCGGGCATAGGTCGCGAAACCCTCGCTGCTGGAGCCGCCTTCGCCTACGATGCCGATCATGCCCGGACAGACATGGTCTCCCGATCCTGAGACGACCGTCATCGAATACCGGTCCGGCCGTTGGGCATTCATCGGTGGGCTGGCCATGGTTGTCCTCTTCGGATTGGCCGCCGTCTTCCCGGACGTCGGGGGTCCGTCAGCTTCGTCGAAAGCGAAGAATCTCCCTCCGGCCGCCGCGTCGTTCCTCTTCGGCTCGCTCGCGCTGGGCGGCCTGCTACTCATGATCGGCTCCGTCCCCCGCGTGCATCGCTTCGCCGTCAATCAACGTGGCCTGTGCTGGCAAGCCGGTCGCAAATCCGATCTGATCGCGTGGGAGGAGTTGCGTGCCGTGCGCGGACGGGAACCGCGCCCGCCGGTCAAGGGCGACCCGAACTCGAAGCCCGTGGTGCCGGCCCTGGTGTTCATCCCTGTGGACGGCCTTTTCTCGACTCGCCACAGCGCCCTGGTGAAACCCTCGCCGGACGCCAATCCGGAAGTGGAACTGAGACTGCCGAACTTCGCCACGGTCCGGCAGCTGACCCAGGAGATAGCCAGAGTCCGGCCGGACCTACTCCGCTGACGCCCTTGGCAGGCCCAGCCCGCTGCTGTTACGAAGGAACGGCGTGATGACGGGCAGTGGCACCGGCGAACCAGTCGAACGACACCCCATCGGACCCGCAGCAGAACCGCAAAGGCCGATTTTACATGGGGTTCGGGTGCTTTAGGCTGGTCGAAGCCGGGCAGGCTTGGCGGGCGCTTTATCCGCCAGGCCTGCCCGGCTTTGGCCTGCCTGGAGTGCTCGTAAGGGGCCCCATGTCAAATCGAGCCGGGGTTCAGTGGTCATCGTTGAATTGCTCGGCAAGGCGTTTCGGCGCGCGGCACAGCCAAGCCTCGGTCACCAGCTCTTCGAGCTCGTCGGTGGAGATGTTGTCCAGGCGGACGAGGATCGCCGGATAGCCGTCGAAGTGCGGGGTGGTGAAGTAGACGGTCGGGTCGTCGGTCAGCAGTGCTTCCTTCGCGCCGAGGTCGGGCACGCTCGCGGCGAGCACGGGACCGTCCGGTGCGGCGAGGCCGAGGGCGGCGAGGTCGGCCTTGCGCAGTGGTCGGTCCCAGGCGAACGCCTTGTCCTTCACCCGCCACGCCGGTCTGCCGTCGTAGGAGGGGCGCTCGGTGACCTCGGGCAGCGCCATGGCCAGGCGGTGCACGTCGTCCCAGGTGGCCATGGGTCAGACGATAGCCCGACGATGCCGCGCCGTTGGGGGTGGCCGTGTTCGCGCACGACATCGTGCTGCCGGTGCGGCCGTTGGCCGAATTGGCGTATCGGGTCGAGCACTGGAGCGAGTTCGACCGGGGTGGGCACTTCGCGGCCATGGAGGTGCCCGAGTCGCTGGCGGGTGACATCGAAGCGTTCTTCGCGGGCCGCGCTTGAGGTGGAGGGGCGAGAGCGGCGGGTGCTCGGGCACCACCGGATGTGGTGGTGCCCGAGTGGCCATGCGGTTCGCCGGTGGAGCCGAAGGCTAGTGGCTTGTCACGCAGCCTTGGCCGGGTAATGGGTCCAGGTGCGGA